>CATJIF010000029.1 GCA_949740445.1 uncultured Peptostreptococcaceae bacterium
AAAAATTCAAACTGGAGGCGTTTATTGAAGGAGATGAGATTATTGTAAAAATCAAGAAAAGAAACGAGGAGGAGTCCTAAACAGGGACTCTCTCTTTTTTATTTTGGAGAAAGGAGAGAAGGAAAATGACAGAAATGCGACGGCTGATAGAAATTCTAAACGCAGCCTCTAAAGCCTATTACTGCGGCGGTCAATATATAATGTCCGATAAAAAATTCGACTTATTGTATGACAAATTAAAAAGGCTCGAACGCACCACAGGAATTGTTTTGCCGGATAGCCCAACACAAAAAGTTGGCTATGAAGTTAAGTCGAATTTAATAAAAGTGAAACATGAACGTCGGTCGTTATCTTTAGAAAAAACCAAAGAAAAGAACGATATGGTTAAATGGCTAGGGAAGCATCAGGGTGTCTTATCGTGGAAGTGCGACGGGTTGACGGTTATTCTTACATATGACAATGGAAAACTTATAAAAGCTGCGACAAGGGGAAACGGCAATCTTGGCGAGGATATTACCCATAACGCGTTGCATTTTGAGGGCGTTCTGAGAAACATAAATGATAACCGGCACATTGTAATTAGAGGAGAAGCGGTCATCACATATGATTCCTTCCGAAAAATAAACGGTTCATTACCAGCAGAAAAGAAGTATAGAAACCCAAGAGGCATGGCATCGGGATCAGTCAGACTTCTTGATTCTCAAAAATCAGCAAAGTATCAGATTAGATTCATTCCTTTTGACCTCGCTAATGCACTAGATTTAGGGATTGAACGAGTGAGCGAAAGTTTGAAGTTTATTTCGAATTTAGGTATGAAGCCGGTTGAATGGAGCATAGTTGATGCAGAAAATGTTGTTGATGCTATCCAGATTAGAGAAAATGCGGTTGGAAATCTCCCATATCCCACAGATGGGCTCGTAATCGTATACGATGATTTACGGCTCTGTAATGCCGTTGGGGAGACAAGCAAGTATCCTAAATATGCCAAAGCCTTCAAATGGCAGGATGTTTCTAAAACAACTGTTCTCAGGAAAATCGAATGGTCTGTTGCAAAAAGTGGTATATTGAGCCCTGTGGCAGTTTTTGACCCTGTTGGAATCGATGGCACGACAATAAAAAGAGCAAGCGTACATAATATTTCAAGCATGAAGAACCTCAAACTCGGTATCGGCGATCACATCAAAGTTTACAAAGCAAACATGATAATCCCGCAAATAGAAGAAGACTTGGAAAAACGCGACAATGTACAGATACCGACTGTTTGTCCTGAATGCGGGATGAAACTCATTAAAAAAATCGGCAGAAATAACCGTACAGAATTTCTTTATTGTATAAACGACCAGTGTCCAGCGAAAGGAGAGAAGAGAAATGAAAGTATTACACAATCTGAAAAGGAAGGCGTTCAAAACTAAAATATGTTTGAAGCGCGCTTCCCCGACCATTTTAAGTTGTCTGGCTACGGCGGGGGTCGTTGCTACGGCTGTGGTTGCTGTAAGGGCGACGCCTAAAGCGCTAAGGCTTCTTGAAGAAGCAAGGAGAGAAAAAGGGGATGAATTGTCAAAAGTGGAATGCGTTATTGCCGCTGGCTCCAAATATGTCCCCGCAGCCGTTATTGGCATATCCACCATCGTGTGCATATTTGGAGCCAATACGCTTAACCGCAAACAGCAGGCGTCCCTCACCAGTGCGTACATGATGCTGCACAATTACCACAAGGAATATCGCGACAAGCTGGTTCAAATGCATGGGCAGGATACGGACGTACAAATCCGTAATGCCATAGCGCGCGAGCATTGTGATTACCATCAAATTGGACTGGATGCTCCGGACGGGAAAGTTATATTTTACGACGAGCTGTCCGGCGAATCCTTCTTGCGATACGAACGCGAGGTCATGGATGCCGAGTATCATTTGAACAGGAATTTTGTCCTTCGGGGGTATGCGGCGCTGAATGAGTTCTATGAATTTCTGGGACTGCCCAAAACAGAATACGGCGATACAGTCGGCTGGTCAACAGCGGACGGATATTGTTGGATTGACTTCGAGCATCGTTTGATTTCGCAGGATGACGGCGGGACAGACATTTATGTAATCGATGTGATATTTCCGCCGGATACCGACTATTTAGAGGGCTGGCTGTGAGTCCGCAAGGTTTACAAGGTATGTTATGGAAAGGAGTAGATGCTTTATGATGAATGGAATGATTGTGAGAGCCATCGGAATTGGAGCGACACTGGTTAGTATCGGAGCGACTTTCGTTACGAATTGGGTCGATGCGAAGAAGATGGAAGAAATGGTCGATGAAAAAGTCAACGAAGCACTTGCAAAAAGAAGCGAAGAGGGAGAGTCCTAAAAGGGCTTTCTCTTTTTTCTTCCGGAAAGAAAGGAGATCGTCATGAAAAAAACAGATTTATTGAGAACCGTCAAAAAAGCGAAACTCGCAGTCGCGAGAAAAAGCCCTGAGATCTTGGTCGGCATCGGGATTGCGGGGATGGTTATGACCGTTGTGCTGGCTGTAAAGGCGACGCCCAAAGCCGTCACTCTTATGGAGCAGAAAAAAGAGGCGTTAAAGGAGGATAAGCTGCCTCCTGTCGAAGTGGTCAAAGCTGCTTGGAAATGTTATATTCCGGCGGCTGCGGTTGGTTGCGCTTCTATTGCCTGTGTGGTAGGTGCGAGCACTGTCCATGCCAGACGCAATGCGGCGCTTGCTACGGCGTACAGCTTATCCCAATCTGCGCTGAAGGAGTATCGCGGGAAAGTGATTGAAACGTTTGGCGAGAAAAAGGAGCAGGCGGTAAGGGATGCAGTTGCCAAGGATAGGATTTCCCAAAATCCTGTCGTAAACAGGGAGGTCTTTATTACAAAAAGAGGGGATACGCTATGCTTTGATTCGCTCAGCGGAAGATATTTCAAGTCAGATGCTGATATGCTGAGAAAAGCTGAAAATTCCCTGAATCGTATGCTCATAAACGACGTATATGTTTCGCTGAATGAGTTTTACTATGAAATCGGGCTTCCGCCGACAAAGATTGGCGACGATCTGGGCTGGAACCTCTATGACGGAGGGAGCAGCATGGTCGAGTTATATTTCAGCTCGCAGCTTACGGCGGATGACACGCCATGCCTTGTGATTGACTACAATATCGCTCCGAAATACGATTACACACACAATCTCTGACGCTACGCGAAAAAAACAAGGTCTTTAATGGAAGAACAAATATTTTCTACATGAAAGGAGAATGTAAAATGGAAGCAAACGAAATCATGGTAAACGAAGAGGTTATCGAAAACACCGCTGAAGAAATCGTAAAGGCGAGTTCCGGGAAGGTTTTAATGGTGGCAGGCGGCATCGGTTTGGCTGTACTTGCAGGCGTGGTCGCCTATAAGTATGTTGCGAAACCGGCCATTGCCAGATTTAAGGCCAAGGACGACTGGTCTGACGTTATCGATGCGGAAGCGACTGAGATCGTGGAAGATGAGAACGTGGAACCGAAAGAGGATTCCGAAGCAGAAGAATGATATTTGAGAGAGCGAAAGTGCCTTGTTACAGGCACTCCCGCTTTTTCTTTTTGGAAGGAGGTTTCTCATGAGGGACAATTTTGATTTGATTGCCGGTGCATTTTGCTTCGGGATAGGTTTTGTCGGCATTGGGTATGCCATGGGTTCCCGCAGAAAATTGCATGATATTTGCGATAAAATAGACAGGTCGATAGACGAATTGTCTGATGGCATTGATGTCGATTTGTCGGACGCCGTTATCAAACGGGCTGTAAACAAGGCGGTCGAAACAGAAGTTGGCGTTGCTGTTCGATATGCAACGAACGAGGCGGTAAAGGGTGTGGAAAAAGGCATCCGTGACGAGGTTAAATCCGCTGTCCGGGCGTCTTATTCGGATGTAAAACAATCGGTTTCCCAAGAACTCGAACGGCAGGTTTCTCGGATAGACATTCAAGAATTAAAGCAGGATGTCGTTAAGAAAGCGAAAGAAGATGTTGCGAAGAAACTTGACAGCCATTTGGACGGCATATTGGATGATTTCAACCAAAATCTTGGAAATGTTTCAAAGATTTATAAATCGATAGCGGAATCAATGCGGGTGGCGACGGGAAGGTCAATGGGATTTTCATAAAGGAGGACTCTGATGGAAGACTACAAACCAAACTCTCACAAATACAGGGAAGAACAAAAAGCCGCCGGGCCGCCTGAGAAGAAAGTAGAGAAGATCATTGATGGCTCGGCAAGGGTAAAGAAAAAAAGCGAAGCCAAAAAATTGGCGGATATTTTCATCGCCGAAGATGTCGGGAACGTGAAATCTTATATTTTTATGGATGTTTTGGTTCCGGCTGTCAAAAAGGCCATTTCTGATATTGTTACAAATGGTATCGACATGGTTCTTTATGGTGAAACAGGCCGGGCAAAACGCAGCGGCACATCGTCCAAGGTCTCGTACGGCGGCTATTATACCAGAGAGAACGAACGAAAAAATAGCACTCCTGCTAAAAACAAGAACGGATATTATTATGACGATATTGTTCTGGATAACCGGGGGGAAGCGGAAGACGTTCTATCCAGAATGGATGAGCTGATCGCCGTATATGGGCTTGCGAGCGTGGCCGATCTGTATGACCTTGTCGGCATTTCGGGAAGCTACACAGACAATAAGTATGGCTGGACTGATATTCGCAGCGCGACTGTAGTACGCGTGAAAGACGGATATTTGATCAAATTGCCAAAGGCGCTGCCTTTGAATTAAACGGAGGGATTTTTATGTACGAATCTAAAGATAAGCAAGTGTCGCATCCGTCTCACTACCAGTCTGAAACAGGTCTTGAGGTAATCGACGTAATTGCCGCTTTTACTTCCGATTTGAAAGGTATCGAAGCAACTGACATCGGCAACATCATCAAATATGCCTGCCGTTGGAAGAAAAAGAACGGCATTCAGGATTTGGAAAAAATCATGTGGTATACACAGCATCTTATTGACTATTTGAAGATCAACGGCAGAGAAAGGGAGAATGAAAAATGAAAAAAGCAGAATTGGTAAATAAAACAGCAGCAGTTTTCAATCGGGCAAAATTCAGGGTTGAGAAATACAGCCCGGAAATTTTGATGGCAGCGGGTATCGCCGGCATTGTCGTCAGCGCAGTCATGGCTTGCAGAGCCACTACAAAAATCAGCGGCATCCTTGAAAAGACAAAAGAAGATGTCGACACGATCCATAATTGTACGGCCGAGGGGTATACGCCGGAGGATATGAAAAAAGATTTGGCGATCACATACATCCACACTGGCGTTGACCTGTCAAAACTGTATGCTCCGGCAGTAGCGGTAGGGATGTTCTCTATTGCGGGGATTTTGGCATCCCATAAGATACAGCATAGCAGGAACGTCGCCTTAAGCGCGGCATTGACAGGCGTGAGCAGAAGCTACGCGGATTACCGCAGCCGTGTTGTTGAAAGGTTCGGCGAAGCGGTAGATAAAGAATTGAAATACAATGTCAAAGCGAAAAAGTTCGAGGAAACTACTACGGATGAGGAAACCGGCAAAGAAAAGAAGATGAAGACCGCAGTCAATGTTTCGGAGCTCAACACTGAAAACGATTATGCGAAATTCTTCGACGCATCGAGCCGCTACTGGGAAGACAATCCTGAATACAATTTGATGTTCCTCCGGGCGCAGCAAAATTACGCAAATGACAAGCTGCGGGCCAACGGCCATTTATATTTGAACGAGGTATACGACATGCTGGACATCCCCAGAACGAAGGCCGGCCAGATTGTGGGATGGGTGTATGATCCGGAGCATCCTGTCGGTGATAATTTCGTTGATTTCCGCATCTATGAAACAAATAAGGAATCGAACCGCCGGTTTGTAAACGGCTATGAGCCTACAATCCTGCTGGACTTCAATGTGGATGGGAATATCCTGCAACTGATGTGACTGGATAAAGTCAGTTCCGGCAATTTATATCGCGATATGTTTGACTATCCTTGGCTATTTGGAATGGCCTGAGGATAGTCTTTAGGGCTGAAATGTTATAAAACAGATTGATTTATTTATTGTTTCTCTGTATAATAAACAATAAAATTATTATGGAGGAAGCCTATAATGAAGTCAAATAGTAGCAACAGACAAGTCCTAAAGCATTCAAGCGATAGCCCCACTGTTAAACCAGTCGCAAATGAAACAAAACAGGTTCGTCCGCCAGTAAAACCTAAAGAAACAAAGAGGAGGGATTCATAATTACTTGGATAACAGAACTGATCGATGGGATGCCTGAAATACTATCGTATATTGTTCAAGGATATGTTTTTATTGTAGCGTACCGTTGGATTTCGTTCAAAGATGATAAAGATTTTACAAATCTAATCGTTAAGAGTATCGCCGCGAGTTACATAATAAAAATTATATTTGATGGAATATGCGATTGGTTGAATATTGCGTTTCAAACAAATAGAGGATATACCCTATGTCTACTTATAGTTAGTGCAATAAGTGGTCTAGCCGTAGGAAAGATCATAACTCATGGGTGTTTCAACGATATGCTCCACGAATTACATATAGGACGCACCACAAATGATAATATATGGAAGGATGCCATTAAACCATATACATGGGTGCGTATATTTATGAAAGATGGTAGTTCATATTTGGGGCAATACACAAAAGGCGAAGCGTTTGAGAGGGAACCTATTATCTTGCTTTCCACATATCAGAAATTTGATAAAGATGGCGATATAGTGGTTGACCATTCTCAAGATGCAAAGGAGTTTATTATGGTCAACACGAAAGATTTCGATCGAGTTGAAATTACACATAGTTCGAAAGAAGAATCACTTGTTGATTCTTAAACAGGGCTTTCTTAAATAGAAAGCTCTTTTTTTGTGCAAAAAAAATGAAGGAGAGTGAAGATGTGAATAGATGGATACGTTTCTTAATGCTTTTGATGCTGGGCATTGTGTTTATATTCTCCGTATGCACAGTTTGGGCAAAGACAGAACCGGCAGTATATACTCCGCTAGTTTCAGAAAGCGAGAAAATGAGGCTTCCGCTGCTGGATTCTGAGGAAACAATTGTGGAAGTGCAGGAGATTACGGACGAAGAAGTTTGTTTGATCGCGCAGGTCGTGCAGGCTGAGGCGGAGGGAGAGTGTGAAAAAGGGAAACGTCTGGTAGTTGATGTCATCCTCAATCGCAAGGATTCTGAGCACTTCCCTGACACAGTGCATGACGTGATCTATCAGCCGCGCCAATTTTCTGTGATGTGGAATGGGCGGTTTGAGCGCTGCGGCGTGAAAGAAGATATTTGCCAGCTGGTACGGCAGGAGCTCGTATCCCGACAAAACAGTGATGTGATATTTTTTAACTCCAGTGGATACAGCAAATACGGCGTGCCGATGTTTCAGGTTGAAAACCATTACTTTTCGAGTTACGACTAAAGGAGGGAGTTGTTATGCGTAACATTTTAGCGGTAGTTTCTTATGCACTTGCGGCAATGTCCGGGATCTGCTTCGTAGGCGGGATTGCTGTTTTATCCGGGGGTAAGGGGGATGCAGTATGAGCGGCATTGAAAACCTGATTGGGATGCTGGATTATATTTTGGATACAGAACGAAAACGGCATATCACCGGCGGGATTTTGCTGAGCGTATCCGCACTATTCGGCGGTCTGGCGATAACAGTGATGACGATCAAGAACGAGGAGGAAGACTATGAACAGTAAAGTATTTGGCGTTATGGCGTTTGTACTTGGGGCAGGCTTGGCATCTGCCGTTACATGGCGCTACTTCAAGCAGAAATATGAAAAAATCGCGCAAAAGGAGATCGACTCCGTGAAGGAAACCTTTTCCAAGCGTCAAAAAGCGGAGGCTGAAAAGCCGAAAGAAAAGGCTGAGGCAGAGGAATATGCCGCCGTGCTGGAAAAAGAGGGATATACCAATTATGGCGATGAGCACAATAAAGAGGAAAAGGAGGAACGGGCTGTGGATACGCCTTATGTGATTTCCCCGGATGAGTTCGGGGAGTTTGAGGAGTACGAGAGGATTACCTTGACGTATTACGCAGACCAGCTTCTCGCGGACGAGGATGACGAATTGGTAGAGGACATAGACAAAACCGTCGGGTTCGAGTCTTTTAACCATTTTGGCGAATATGAGGAGGATGTTGTGTTTGTCAGGAATGACCGGCTGTGCTGCGACTATGAAATCCTTCTGGATGAAAGGAATTACATGGATATCATAAAGCAAAGACCGCCTAAGGAGGGGGCACATTGAACAGGGAAGAATTGAACGAGTTATATTTCGACTGGATGTACCGGCTGGTACGCAATGGGAAACCGTCAACTCGCGCTTCTTATCGAAAACTCTTACGCAGCCTTCATAGCGCGGACTTTACCTATGAAATCCCTATGGACGACAACCGTGCAGAGGATGGGATAGATTTGAGATACCGTTTCGGGGATGAGAACCATTATGATGACGCCATGATTGCGGCATATCTTGATGACCGTCCTTGCAGTGTTTTGGAAATGATGATCGCGCTGGCAATCCGCTGCGAAGAACATATCATGGACGACCCTGATATTGGCGACAGGACAGGGCTTTGGTTCTGGGGCATGGTTTCCAATCTTGGATTGGCGGATATGAGCGACACAAAGTTCAATTTCAGCCATGTGGAGGATGCGGTTCGTCGGTTTTTGGACAGAGCGTATGGCCGTAACGGAGAAGGCGGGCTGTTTACGGTCAAAAGAAACAGGTATGATATGCGGTCGGTCGAAATCTGGTATCAGATGTGTTGGTATCTGGATGAAATCATGTGACAGGGAGGACAAAAAATGAGCCATAAGGACGTTTACGCGCAGTTCGAATTATATTTTCCTGATTATGCCGGGGATAAAACGGAAATCTGGTTCCCCAATGGGAGAAACAGTATCCGCATCAGGCAGACCAATAAGCAGGAGTTTATATTTACTTTCCATGGGGAAGCGGACTGGAAATTTGAAACCATCAAGAGCTTCTTCAGGAAATAAAGCGAGAAAGGGGGACGAATGATGTAATGATTGATTTTTTGATGATTTCCACGCGCAGCACGAAGCGCGGCGTAATAGAAATCTATCCAAAGTTTATCATCAAGAAAAGTTCGGATTTGATGATACGGGGCGGAGATTTTTACGCTATCTGGATCGAAGAACGCGGCCTATGGTCTACGGATGAGCAGGACGCATTGCAGCTCATAGACCGGGAACTTGACAGATATGCGGAAGAAAACCGTGGACGTTTTGCCTCGGACATTAAAGTGCTGCACATGTGGGATGCAGAATCCGGCATGATCGACAAATGGCATAAGTATTGCCAAAGGCAGATGCGGGATTCGTTTTGTATGCTGGACGAAAAGCTGATATTTTCCAATGCGGATGTCAAGAAAACGGATTATGCAAGTAAAAAGCTGCATTATCCTCTGGAAGCCGGCAGCTTTTCGAGCTACGACAAACTGATGAACACGTTATATTCTGCCGAAGAGCGCCAAAAGATCGAATGGGCGATAGGCTCGATTGTAACGGGGGATTCCAAGAAACTGCAAAAGTTCATGGTCTTATATGGCTCTGCCGGGACAGGGAAATCGACTGTCTTACATATCATTGAACAGCTGTTTGAGGGATACGGTACCACTTTCAAATCAAAAGAGCTTGGCTCGGGCAGGAATGCCTTTGTGTTGGAAGCGTTCCGAAATAATCCCCTTGTAGCGATTGAACACGATGGTGACCTGTCAAAGATTGAAGATAACACGGTACTCAACAGCTTGGTTTCACACGAAGTGATGACCGTGAATGAAAAATTCAAATCGGCATATTCCAACAGCTTCAAATGCTTCCTGTTTATCGGGACAAATAAGCCTGTGAAGATAACCGATGCAAAATCCGGTTTGATACGCAGGCTTATTGATGTATCCCCGTCCGGCGAAAAGCTGAGCCCCAAAGAGTATAAGGAAGCTATGAAACGTGTCAAGTTTGAGCTCGGGGCTATTGCGTATCACTGCAAAGAGGTTTATTTAAGCGAGCCCGATAAGTATGACGATTATATTCCGATCCGGATGCTCGGGGCGTCGAATGACTTCTATAACTTCGTGGTGGATTCCTACCATGTTTTTAAGCAGGAGGACGGGGTCAGCCATGCTGCGGCTTGGGAAATGTACAAGACTTACTGCGACGAGGCAAAGGTAGCGTTTCCATTTCCAAGGAGGGCATTTACGGAAGAATTGAAAAATTATTTCCGTGAGTATAGCGACCGCATCAATTCAAAAGGGGGCTCCAGAGTCCGCCGCTATTATAAGGGCTTTCGGACAGAGATATTTGAAAACCTGACGATGGACGCAAAACCGAAAGCGTCGGACAATCAAGCGCTTATATTTGACAGCACGGAATCGCTGCTGGACATGGAATGTGCCGATTGCCCGGCGCAATACGCTACATCGAAGGGGACACCAACCGGGAAATGGGATAAGGTGGCAACGAAGCTGTCTGATTTGGATACTTCAAAAATCCACTACGTCAAGGTTCCGGAAAACCACATTGTGATCGACTTTGATATTCCGGACGAAAACGGGAACAAGTCACTTGAACGGAATGCGGAAGAAGCGGCGAAATGGCCGCCGACATATGCGGAGCTGAGCAAAAGCGGGAATGGTATACATCTCCATTATATTTATACGGGCGACATTTCCAAGCTGGAACGGCTTTACGCGGAGCACATAGAGATAAAAGTTTTTACTGGCAAAAGCTCGTTAAGGCGAAAGCTGTCGAAATGCAATAACTTGCCTGTCGCGGCAATCAGCTCCGGACTTCCGCTGAAAGGAGAAAGAAGAATGTTAAATTTTGATGGTATTAAAAGCGAGAAAGCTTTACGGACACAGATAAAGAAAAATCTGAATAAAGAGTACATGCCAGCCACCAAACCTAGCGTTGACCTGATTTATAAGACGCTGGAGGAGGCGCATGCCGGCGGGGTGCATTACGATGTGACCGATATGCGCAATGCCATACTGGCTTTTGCTGCAAACAGCACGAACCAAGCGGACTACTGCATTAAGCTGGTAAACAAAATGCGCTTCAAGTCAGAGGAGGCGTCTGCTTCAGCCGAAATCGATGATACCAAATTGGTATTCTATGACGTTGAGGTGTTTCCTAACTTGTTCCTTGTAAACTGGAAACTGGAGGGGGATGACAAACCGGTTGTCCGTATGATAAATCCTACTCCGGCGGAAATCGAGGATATTATAAAGTTCCGCTTGGTTGGCTTTAACTGCCGCAGGTACGATAACCATATTTTGTACGCACGGCTGATGGGGTATACGAATGAGGAGCTTTATAACCTGTCGCAGAAAATCGTCAGCGGCAGCGCAAACGCGTTCTTCGGGGAGGCATACAACGTGTCATATACGGATGTATATGACTTTTCCAGCAAAAAGCAGTCGCTCAAGAAATGGGAGATAGACTTAGGCATCCATCATCAAGAGCTTGGATTGCCTTGGGACAAGCCGGTGCCGGAAGAAATGTGGACAAAGGTCGTCGAGTATTGCGATAACGACGTCGTTGCGACAGAGGCTGTGTTTAATGCCAGAAAAGCGGATTTTACGGCAAGGCAGATTTTGGCGGATGTTGCGGGAATGACCGTGAATGATACGACAAATTCGCTGACTACAAGGATCATATTTGGAAACAACAGAAAGCCGCAGGACGGGTTCAATTACCGGGATATGGGCGATATGGATGATATTTCCGCCGACCCGGATGATTATAAGGTGTTCGACAAAAAAGGGCACCCTGTATTTCCGGGATATAAGTTTGAGAACGGCAAATCGACTTATCGCGGCGAGGAAGTCGGGGAAGGTGGTTATGTATATTCCGAGCCGGGTATGTATGGCAATGTAGCCCTGCTCGATATTGCATCCATGCACCCGAGCAGCATTGTTGCGGAAAATTTGTTTGGCGATGAGTATACAAAGCGGTTCAAGGAAATCCTCGATGCCCGTATCGCTATCAAACATAAGGATTTTGATACGGCACGGAAGATGCTAGGCGGGGCTTTGGTGCCATATTTGACCGATGAAGGAACGGCGGCGGATTTGGCTCAGGCCCTGAAAATCGCAATCAATTCGGTTTACGGTTTGACCGCTGCCACGTTCGAAAACCCGTTCAGAGATAACCGTAACAAGGATAACATCGTTGCAAAACGCGGAGCCCTGTTTATGATAAACCTCAAATATGAGGTGCAGAAACGGGGCTTTATCGTTGCTCATGTGAAAACCGATTCCATTAAGATCCCGGACGCTACGCCTGAGATCATCCGGTTTGTTATGGATTATGGCAAGGAGTACGGCTATAACTTTGAGCACGAGGCCACATATGACAGGATGTGCTTAGTCAACGACGCAGTTTATATTGCGAAGTATAAGGATGGGAAGCACGCAGGAGAATGGACTGCTACCGGCACGCAGTTTCAGGTTCCGTATGTATTCAAAAAGCTGTTCAGCAAGGAGAAAGCCGTATTCGAGGATATGTGCGAAACGAAATCCGTTACCAGCTCTTTATATTTGGATATGAACGAAGATCTTCCTGACGTATCCGAGTATGAAAAGCTGCTGGCCAAAAGCGAGAGTGACTATAAGAAGGGGTTGATTTCAGACATAACATTTGAGGCCGCTTGTTCCGAACTGAAGCCTAATATTGAGAAGGGGCATAATTACCGTTTTATCGGTAAAGTCGGGCGGTTCTGCCCTGTAAAAGCCGGATGCGGAGGAGGCGTCCTTTTAAGGGAGAAGGACGGCAGGTATCATGCAGTCGGCGGGACGAAAGGATTCCGCTGGATGGAAGCAGAAATGGTTCGGGCTTTGGAGAAGGAAACGGACATCGACCGTTCCTACTACGACAAAATGGTCGATGAGGCGGTTGAGGCGATTTCTCAGTATGGAGATTTCGAGTGGTTCGTTTCTGAGGATCATTATGTGGGCCCGAATTATGATGAGGATGGAAAACCTATGTATGAGGAAGATTTACCGTTTTGAAGAATGAGAGGAGAATAATCATGGCATATAAGAATGTTGACAACATTATCATCGAAAACGCGCATATCCTTTTCCGTAACTTTGCGGGCAGGGAAGATAAGTACAACAGGGCGGGAAACCGGAATTTCTGCGTTATCATCGAAGACCCCGAACAGGCGCAGAGACTTGCTGATGATGGCTGGAATGTACGGGTGCTTACACCTCGGGAAGAAGGGGATGAACCGAGACATTATATTCAGGTGGCCGTCAGCTTCCAGAATATCCCGCCGAAAGTGTTTATGATCACGCGGAAGTCAAAAACGCAGTTGGATGATGAGTCTATTGCCGCTTTGGATTTTGCCGAAATCCGTACTGTTGATTTGACAATACGCCCCTACAACTGGGAAGTGAATGGCAAGACCGGCGTCAAAGCTTATCTGAAGACGATGTATGTTACAATCGAGGAAGATGAATTCGAGGCGAAGTATGCAGAATACGAAGCGCCTGAAGAAACACCGTGGTAAGTAAGTTATATTTAGCGAACTGAGCCCTGCAAAAAGGGCTCTTTTTCGTTGGAAAGGAGAGTCGCATGTTTTTTAGAAAGAAGAAACCGCAAAAACGAGAAAGACCAAACATTGATGTACAGGTTCCAAAGGTTACACCAAAAGCGAAATCTGAAACAAAGCCGTTTGTCCCGCCTGAGCCTAAAAAGAAACCGGCTCGGAAACACGATGTCGAAAAAAATTTTATCGAAGTATTTCGAAAGCTCTCATATCGACACCGGGCTTATGATATTTGGCGGGATTTTATCGTTATGTTCGCGTGTACTTTGTCAAATGTAACAGATAAATTTCATTACGAAGAACGGGAAACACGTTATATGAAAATTATCCAGAAGTATAACAAAGAGGAACGGATGCTCTTTCCAGAACTTCTTGCTCAAACGATTGCTGCATTGGACGATAATCCCGAACAGGATTTTTTAGGTGATATTTATACGAAACTTGACCTCCAAGATGAAGGGCGGCAGCAGTTTTTCACTCCGTACTGTGTATGTCAGGCTATGGCTGATATTACGATGAATAATGTTGTGGAGCTGGTGGAAAAGCAGGGATATATTACAATCTGCGATCCTTGTTGCGGAGCAGGAGCAACGCTTATCGCAGCAATACATAGTGCAAAAAAGCAGCTGAAAAAAACAAACCTCAATTTCCAGAACCATGTTCTGGTTGCGGCGCAGGACATCGACGAAATTGTTGCGCTGATGTGTTATATTCAGCTTTCGCTCCTTGGCGTAGCCGCATATATAAAGGTCGGAAACTCGTTAAGCGAACCCATGGCCGAAGGTGATTCGCTGGAGAACTATTGGTTTACCTTTATGTATTTCTCGGAAATTTGGACGACCCGAAGGCTGTTAAAGAGCATGGATGCGCTGATGAGGAATGGAGGCGATTGATACGGCTGGCATACAATTATACGATTACCAGATTGAGGCAATCCGGCAGATGAAAAACGGCTGTATCCTTTGTGGCGGCGTTGGGAGCGGGAAAAGCCTGACCGCGTTGGCTTATTTTTACCTTCACGAAGGCGGCGAATTGGACAGTTTGATGGGTAATGACTATTTCCCGATGGGTGATCCATTGCGGGATTTGTACATCATCACGACAGCCAGAAAACGGGATACGAAAGAGTGGGAGGGCGAGCTTTCGCCTTTCCTGCTTTCCACCAATCCCGAAAGCAATCTTTATTCAAACAAAGTTGTGGTCGATTCATGGAACAACATCGGAAAGTATTCGGATGTCAAAGGGGCATTTTTTATATTTGACGAGCAGCGCGTTGTCGGCTCTGGAGCTTGGGTAAAGTCATTTCTGAAGATTGCGAAGTCGAACGAATGGATTTTGCTGTCAGCGACACCGGGGGATACATGGCAGGATTATATTCCCGTTTTTATTGCGAACGGGTTTTACAAAAACCGCAGCGAGTTCAAAAGGGAACATATTGTGTATAACCCAATCGCAAAATTCCCCAAAATCGACAGGTATCTGAATACCGGCCGCCTGATACGGCTGCGGAACAAAATCCTCGTCAATATGGATTTCCGGCGGGAAACGGTGTCGCATCATGAGGATGTGTACGTCCGATATGATATTTCTGCTTATAAGGACATAATGCGGTTGCGCTGGAACATTTGGGACGATAAGCCGATTGAAAACGCCAGCGGGCTTTGCTATGCGCTGCGTAAGATCGTAAATAGCGATATTTCCAGAAGCGTTGCCGTTCTGGAAATTTTCGAGAAACACCCAAGGGCGATCATATTCTATAACTTTGATTATGAGCTTGAGATATTGAAAAACTTGGGCTACGGCAAAGATGTAGAAATCGCGGAATGGAACGGGCATAAACATCAGCCGATACCGAACGGCGGGAAATGGGTTTATCTGGTGCAGTATAACGCAGGGGCAGAGGGCTGGAACTGTATCAAGACTGATACCATTATATTTTACTCCCAGAATTATAGCTATAAGGTGATGACGCAGGCATCCGGGCGTATCGACAGGCTAAATACACCGTTTACGGATTTGTATTATTACCATTTGAAAACGCGGAGCGGGATTGACTTGGCAATCAGCAAGGCGTTGGCAGCGAAGAAGAATTTCAACGAGATGAAGTTTGTGAGGGCAAAGTGATGTTCTTCAACAAGCTGCTTCAAACGCACAAAAACATATTGAAAAAATTGTAAAAAGATGCTATTATATAAACGATAACAACAATGATATCTTGTGATTAAGAAAGGTGGTATAAGTATGTCTAAATATCGTTGTTCAGATTGTTGGTATTTTGTAGATGGAAAATGCGATGCACACCATGCGGACGCAAAGCCAGACAAATCCGCATGTAGTGATTTTGCAAATAAACACGAGGATGATTAAAAAGCTGACATAGTTAAAAATACTATGTAGTAGATAAAACTGATTACTGATTAGTATATCGTTTTACACAACCCGACTTTTGTCTTGAAAAAGGCATCTGTCGGGTTATTTTTATGCTGTTTTTTAGAAGAAAGGAGAATTTGAAATGAAGAAAGAAGACATGAGAAAAGAAGCTATTGTACGTTTGGAGGCTTTGCGGGTTCGCAAGGATATTGTAGACGCCTTCAAAGACAAAGGAGAGCTGCGGCTGTCATTTGTTGGAACGCCTCTGGAGCTTACAGAGAGCCAGAAGGACAGGGTACACAAGTTTGAAGAAAAAACTGAATGCATGGTTTACCATGTCATTCAAGATTTCACAAATCTTGGAGAGATGCTCACATTTTTATATGTGTCGCCTGATAAGGAGGAATGGGAGCTGGATCGGGAGGACTTAAAAATGGGAATGCCGCTCGCATATGTGGCCAATCTTGACGATGAGCGGTTTTCTGAATTTGGTAGTGTGGGAGTAAAGGTATATTTGCCGGGCAAGAGCGGACTTGTACGGACAGCATGAAAGGAGAAATGGTTATGGAATACAAAAACAACATTATCGCGGTAGACTTTGATGGGACGCTGTGTGAATACAGGTGGCCCGAAATCGGTGAACCGAACGAAAATCTTATTACATACCTGAAGGAGCGCCAGAAAAATGGCGACAAAATCATCCTTTGGACTTGCAGGGTAAGCGACATGCTGAAAGACGCTGTGGAGTGGGCTTCCAATCACGGACTTATATTTGACGCTGTCAATGAGAACTTGCCGGAGATAGTAGAAGCTTTCGGGAGTGATACTAGAAAGGTATTTGCGAACGAGTATATTGATGATAGGAGCACGCCTATTTCTTCATGCCGCCCGAAGTCTGCAATGCAATTATGGGCCGAAAAAGAGATTGAAATTGCTTGCCAGCATGAAAGGTCTGATTCTGGCGTCGAAGATGATAAATGGGATTATGGCTGCGCTTGCTATGAGAGTGCACTGAGGGCGTTTCGGAGCCTTCTTGAAGATGGACATTCCGGTTTTAGTATCGGAATAACAAAACATATTCTAAATCGTCTAATCGACGGTAATCCTATCACGCCTATTGTGGATACAGAGGATGTCTGGCGCGATGTTTCTGACATGAGCAGTGGATATGTAAACTATCAGTGTAAACGCATGAGTTCACTGTTCAAATATGTACATTCCGATGGATCTATAAAATACCGAGATGTCGATCGGTATTGTGCAATAGCAGTAAATAATTCGAGCGTGTCTTACCATAGCGGCCTTGTTGACCGAATAATGGATGAATTATATCCTATTCAGATGCCTTATTTCCCCGGCAAGAGGTTTGATGTTTTTTGTGAAGAGTTCCTTACCGATCGTAAAAATGGGGATTTTGACACTGTGGGCATCTTATACGCTATTGAACCCCTAGGAAAACGCATTGAAATAAATCGATATTTCAAAGAATCCGAAGACGATTTTGTTGAAATCGTCAAATCGGAATATGAAGAAAGGCGGCAAATGCATTTGAAACGCGAGGAAACGGAGGCGTCGAATGAACATAAAAACGAAGGTTGTATTTGCGGCGCTGCTGAAAGCTGCTATGACTGCGGCGCATATGGTTCGTGCGGAAATTTGAAGGACGAGAACTAAAGAAAAGGAGAAAGCTAATGAGTTTTGAATACGATTTATATTTAGAGCGACATCGAGCAAATGTCCGTAGGGGCTTTGCTTGGTTACGAAGTAATCTTCCTGATGTTTTAGAAAAAGCAGACGACCCGGAATGGTACATATACTCTGAGCATGATGCTTCAAAAAACGACCCGATAGAATATAGCGCCTATGATGCCTATTTCTATGGTGGAAACCGTTCGTACGCTGTTGTGCAAGATTTTAAGATAGCGTGGCTGCATCATCTCCATAACAATCCTCATCACTGGCAGTATTGGGTGTTGATTAACGACGAACCGGACGAGGGACAGATTGCGCTTAAGATGCCATATCATTATATTCTCGAGATGATCTGCGATTGGTGGTCGTTCAGTTGGAGCAGCGGA
>CATJIF010000030.1 GCA_949740445.1 uncultured Peptostreptococcaceae bacterium
CAAAGATGATAAACTGGGAATCTTAGATGTGCGGGTCTGCCTGAACAACGATGCGGAAATCGACATCGAAATCCAGCTGGCTCCCTTTCCTGCCTGGACAAAGCGGTCGCTGTTCTATCTCTCAAAGATGTATGCAAGCCAGCTGAAGGAAGGCGAGAAATACCATCGGATGAAGAAGTGCATCAATATCAGTATTCTGGACTTTACCCTGTTTCCGAAAGCAGGGGAATTCTATTCCCGCTTTCACCTGTGGGAAGATACGCGGCGCCTGCTGTACAGCGACCAGATGGAGCTTCACGTGCTGGAGCTTCCCAAGCTGCCGAAGGAATTAAAAGAGGGCGCCAGCGACATGCTATTATGGGCGAAATTTATCAATGCGGAGAAAAAGGAGGAACTTGACATGCTGTCGGAGAAAAATCCTTATATCAAAGAAGCCTGCGAAACGCTGCAGGAGATCAGCCAGGACAGGGCAACGCAACTGGAATATCTGGCGAGGGAGAAGGCCATTCGCGACCACAATTATCTGATGGCCGAAGCAGATCAGCGTGGCGAACGGCGGGGCATTGAAATCGGCGAGCAGCGCGGATTGAAACAAGGCGTTGAACACACGGCTAAAAATCTCATTCGTCTGGGAGCAGAAACAGATTTTATTGCTGCCGCAACGAATTTATCTCAAGAGAGAATTGAAGATTTGCGCAAAGAATGCCCGCGCTCGTAATTACTTTTATCGCAAACGAACAAACAACAAAAACCAGAGGCGCCCATGCCTCTGGTTTTTGTTGTTTGCAGCATCTATTTCTTATTGGATGTACTCTTTTTGACGCAATATCTCCCGGGCCGCCGCTTCTTTCGCCTCTGCCACTAAAATCACCGGGCCCGTGCATCCCATGCCGGTTTCGGCATAGATGCCCTCCGCCCAGAGAGCGGATGCGGCATCCTCCAGGTCAATCACTTCAATGCCGTGGATTTCGCAGGTAACGACCTCTTTTTCCGGCTTTGTTACCGGTCGCGCTTCTACAGCCGCCGCGTCTCTGCCGCCGGGCTTTTTCGCGTTCAGGCTTTCCAGTATCTTCGTCAGCCCTGCTGCCTCGGCTGCGGCGAATTCCTCTGCCGCAATTTTGTACATTCCGTTTTGAAGCAGCTCCGAGGCATACTGCACAGCGCCGGCGATCACTGGCGCACCGGATGCACGGGATATGATTAAAATCATCTTTTCATAGCCCTCGCCGATTCCCGGCCCATAGCCAAAGCCCAGCGATTCGTAGCTGCCGCCGGTGGTCCAGGCCGAAAACAGCTTCATCATCAGGTTGCCTGTCAGCGCATCCATAACCATCACGTCGGCAGATCCTGAAAGCAGGTCGTTGCCGCGCATGACGGCCCCGCCGTCCTGCCGGGCAGATGCGGCAAAGCGAAGGGGATAGCCGCCCTCTTTCAGCCGGAGCAGCGCTGCCTCTGTCTGCCGCGCCCCGTCGATATTGGCAATTCCCACCGAAGGCTCTGCAATGCCGCAGGCCTTCGCCGCTATTATCCCATAAATTGTATTTTTTACCATAGCCGTTACCCGGTCTGTGGCAGAGGTTCCCGTGGTTGCCGCCAGAAACATCTCTCTGCCTCTGCCCGGAGTTACTACCCTTCCTACGGTAGATACGCCGATAGGAAACGGGTAGTGCATCGTTACCGCACCGTCGATATCGCCGCATTCCAGCATGGTTTCCATTCTCTTGTGAGCGTCCTCGCCGTCGATAATCGTCGCCCGAAATCCACGGCTTTCCGCCAGCCTTACGCCTTCTCTGATGGTTTCCATGCCCAGCTCCGTGCCGGAAACCGCTACGCCGATTGCTGGCTGCTTTGCGAACCTGCCGGTTTCTATGGCATCCGCCAGCGCCAGGAAGGTGTCTGCAACCATGCGTTTTATTTGCTGTTCTGACATATTCGCATCCCCTTCCCGCTATTCCGACAGCAGCGTTTTGGCAAAATCGCGCATCGCTTCACCGATGAGAGTGCGGACCGCAGTCTCCGAAACCGCAGCGCTACCTGAAGCAGCAGCGTTGGAACCGGCAGTTGTTTCCGAGCCCGCCTCCCCGCCGGGGTTTTCCTCGACGAGGAACGATACGCCGTCGAACAGGTTTGTCATGCGCCCCAGAAACAGGCTGCCCTTGCCGATTACCATCGCCCGGCGGATTTTCTTCGAAAGAATATCTTCTCTGCAGGCGCCGAGATACGGTACGCCGGATGGAATGTGTCCCTGGGTGGGCGCCCAGCCCACAAGCCCATGCTTTGCTACGAAATCCGCAAGCTCCGCGCGCTGCAGGTCGCCCCGCTTTACGCCCAGCGCCCCGATCATTTTATAATTGGCCTCGGGAACGTCCCCCGCTCCTGCGGGCTTTGTAATATCCGGGTTTTGCAGTTCCGGCGCAAAGATATCGACATCCGTCAGCTTCAGGTCTGCCTTATCCAGCGCATCCGTAACCAGTGCGCCGATCACGGCCTGAGGCGACGAGCCGGTTCCCACCGTGTGGCGCCCTACCACATCCGTGCGGATGATGGGGTTGATGCCGTCGTTTTCGCCAATTAACACCGCAAAGCCGCCGATGCAGTCCTCCAGAATGGGCAGGCCCTTCTTTACGTGGTCCTTTCCGTTCATGCCCAGCTTGGCCGTGCATCCGCCGGCGGTTACGATTACGTTTTTAAATGTTCCCGCCTTCACTAAAGACGCCGCATCTAACAGCGCATGGGCAGGCCCTGCGCAGAAGCCGCGCACGTCGCTTCCCGTGGCACCCGTAAGGCCGGCCACCTCGGCCGCCGCCTTGGCGAAGTTTCCGCCGCCTCTCTGGTTCATGTCGCCGCAGGCCTCCTCGCAACAGTCGATGACGTAATCCACGCTGGCCGGATCGATTCCCGTATGTTTCAGCAGATGAAGCAGAGCCAACACGCTGGATGCTTTCGCTACCAGGTTTTCCAGCATCACGTGGGCGCTGAGATTGACATCTACATCGTGCGCCCTCTTGACTGCTCCCACTAAGGCGCCGCCGTTATACAATCCCTCCGCGTGGTCCTCTTCCACTAAGCGCCGGATATCCTCTCCGCTCTCCTGGTTTTTATCCAGGATGGCCAGCTGCTCTTCCCGCAGCAGCCCGCCGGCTGCCAGCTTCGCCTTTGCGCCCTGCGCAAACGCTGCTTCCAGCTTTACCAGATCGAACACATCGCAGATCTGCATCAGCGCGTAAAACTCATCCTGGGGCATGATCTCCCCGAATTTCCCCTGCCGCTTCGCCTCTGCGGCTTTTTTATCGTAATAGGGAAACGCTGTTTCTCGCAGCTGCTCGTTGCTCATATTCCCGATATACACTTGGTTGGGAATGTACGCCAGCACATCCTCGTAGGAGCGCAGATGACCTTCGATCTGCCCGAGATATTCCGATTCCGGATTGACGATCCGCTCCGTCGTCTGCGTGGTTCCGTTGTGCAGCACCATGTCCGGCGCTGCGGCCAGAATGTAGCTGACGCCTCTTATCGTCGCAAAATTGCCCATCGTTGCCTCTTTTCTTTACTCTGCCATAGCGCAGTATTTCTTTACCATTTCCTCGACTGCTTCCTTGGTCGCATCATCCTTGACCAGCTCTTCCACCTTTTCGCCGTCTTTATAGATAGCGATAACCGGCAGACCCATTATCTTCTGCCCGATGGCAAGCCGTCTGGCCTTTGTGGTGTTGATGCACGTAAATTTGATTTTATCGCCGTAGACCTCGCCCATATCGTGGACGTGAGGCATCAGCGCCTGGCAAGGCACGCATCCGTCGCCGAAGAAATCCACCAGCACATAGCCTTCTGCCTTCAGCACCTCTTCTTCAAAGTTCGTCTTGTTTACTTCCTGCATCGCTTTTCCCTCCTGCGTTTGCTCTCGTTTGCTTTTGCTTTTTGTCTGCTCTCTGCGTTGCGCCGCGTTGGCTTTTGCCCGCTCCCTGTATTTATTCCTGCGCCTCGATATATTTTCCGGCCTGAACCGCGGCAATGGCGCCATCAGCAGCCGCGGTTACTACCTGGCGCAGGCTCTTTTCTCTGATGTCTCCGGCAGCGAATACGCCGGGGATGTTTGTTTTCATATCCGGGTCGGTAACGATGTAGCCTCTTTCGTTCATCGCCACTTTGCCTTTGAACAGCGCTGAATTCGGCTGGAACCCGATAAATACAAAGATACCGAAGGTCCCGTCCTCCTCGTCTGCCCGGATTTCCGTCGTCTGCCCGGTCTTAGTATTTTTCACAGTCATGGATTCTACAAGCCCGTCACCGCTGATTTCTTCCACGACGCAATCCCATAAAAATGCGATTTTATCATTGGCGAATGCCTTCTCCTGAATGGATTTGGCCGCGCGGAGCTCGTCTCTGCGGTGAATGATCGTAACCTTTCTGGCAAATTTCGTCAGGTACAGCGCTTCCTCTACAGCGGAATCGCCGCCGCCCACTACATACACCTCAAAATCCTCGAAAAAGGCGGCGTCGCAGGTGGCGCAGTAAGAAACGCCCTTGCCCGAAAATTCCCGTTCGCCTTTGCAGCCGATGGGCACCGGATGCGCGCCCGCCGCGATGATAACAGCCTTTGCGCTGTAGGTATCGTGCTGCCCCTTCAGTATCTTTATATCTCCATCCAGGCTTACGTCCACGATGGTATCCAATACCTTCTCCACGCCAAAGTCCCTGGTCTGCTTTACCATGCGTTCAATCAGGGACGGCCCGGTCTCTTCCTCTACGCATCCCGGATAATTTTCTATTTCGTTGGTAATGACGATCTGCCCGCCGTCCTTCTCCCGCTCTACAATTAGAGTATTCAGCCTGGCGCGCCCAGCATATAATCCGGCGGCAAGCCCTGCGGGGCCCGCGCCGATAATCACAACATCGTATGCCCTCATAGCTCTGTTCTCTCCTTTTTACACTTTGCTGCCTGTCTTTTCACATACATTCTGTCAGCACGGCAGCCGTCCGCTGTTGTCCACAGGGACGGCCGGCCCGCGCTCTGTGCTATAACTGTTCTCTGATTGCGTTCATCTCACCGCAGATATCGTCCACATCCAGAACCATTTCCATCATGCTGATCTGCTCGTCGTAGACGGCTTCGTCAATTTCAGCCTTGACTTCCGGTTCGCAGATGTGATACACCGAGAGTTTCAACGAAACTCCGGCCAATGGGCCCGCGTAGGTCGGGTCGCCCAAAGTCACTGTCTCCGCAGCCAGTCCGGACGCTTCGCCCTCTGCTGCTCCCAGCAAAACGACGACGTTTTCCGCCCCGTACTGTTCCGACAGTTCCTTCACCCGCCTCTGGTTTTCCAGGTCCATGGCTCCGGCAGCAGTTCAGACAAAGCACTCAGTCGAAGAAAATATGACTTCCGCGCCCGCCGAAACCGCACACTCTGCAATTGCCTGCCCGGGAATGCCATCCCGGTCGCCGATGATAATCGCTTTCTTATCCTTCAGAATTGCCATTTCGCTCCTCCTTTCTCTGAACGTAAAATCATGTGCATTAACACCTACACGACTATTATTCTATTGCAAATTCCATGCCACAATTTTGTATCGGCCGCCGCATCCCGCGCCGGCAGCACAGTCGCCAGGCCCGTTGAAATTCCGGCGTTTCTTCTTTTTTGTACCCACCAGTCCCGGCTGTGCTGGCACTGCGCCTTTCGGAATTCGACAGTTTTTCGTCGAAAAAACCGCAGAATTTCTGTCGATATTGCCATTGCCGCCTGCCTCTATTTTTCGCGGTTCAAAAACGAAAAGAGCGGCTGCGCCTATGCGCCCCGCCCTTTTCATTGAGGTTATTTTCTCTAAAATTCCTTTACAATATCCTCAGGAGAAGTAAAGGGAAGATTGAGCTTTTCCGCTGTTTCCAGCAGCGTCAGCTTACCCTCGTAGGTGGTAAGCCCCCGCCGCAGGTGCTTGTCGTCCTTTAGCGCCTGCTTTACGCCCTTGTCCGCAATGGCCAGCGTAAAGGGCAGCGTGGCGTTGGAGAGCGTTACCGAAGCGGTCTGCGCAAAGGCCGAGGGGATGTTATCCACGCAGTAGTGCATAATGCCTTCTTCATAATAGACCGGGTCTTTATGGCTTGTAGACCGGCAGGTCTCCACTGCGCCCTCGTCGTCGCAGGCGACATCGACGATCATGGCGCCCGGCTTCATCAGCTTCAGGTCCTCTCTGTAGATCAGATGGTCTTTTCTGGTCTTAGGCCACAAAATGCAGTTGATCACCACGTCGGATTCCTTCAGGCAGCGCAGCAGGTTCTCCCGGTTGGAGAACAGGAATTCTACGTTGTTGGGCATAATCTCCTTTGCCGCAAGCATGGCGTTGTAATTGATGTCCAATACATTCACGCGGTTGCCGAAGCTTGCTGCCAGCTCGCAGGCGCCCAGTCCGGAGTGTCCGCATCCGATGATCGTTACCACCGGTGCCGCAGCGCCGCAGACGTTTGCCAGGAGCTTGCCCTTTCCACCGTGGATCGTCTGCGAAAAATTGAGCGCTGCTAAAAATCCGCCCTTTCCCGCCAGCTCGCTCATGGGGCTCAGCAGCGGCCATTCTCCGCGGTCGTCGGAAATATCCTCGTAGGCGATGCTGGTGCACTTGCTTGCCATCAGCGCCTCTGTCTGATCTTTGTGGGCGTTGGAATGAATATAAGTAAAGACGATCATATCCTCGCGCAGATAGGGATATTCCTCTGGAAAGATTTCCTTTACCTTGTAGATCAGATCCGCCTGCTTCCAAATGTCCTCTGCAGCCATGGCCGCTTTGGCCCCTGCTGCAGCGTAATCCGCATCCGTATAGCCGCTGCCGGCTCCAGCGTCCTTTTCCACATAAACCTCGTGGCCGTGGCGCACCAGCTCGCTCACCGCAGATGGAACCGCTGCCACGCGGTATTCACTTTCCTTGATTTCTTTTAAAACTCCGATTTTCATGGTTTCTCCTCCATTATAATGTCAATCCGATGGCCAGATAACCCAGGCAGGCCAGACCTGCCGCACACATCGCATAAGGGATCTGCGTTTTTACGTGGTCCACGTGGTCGGACCCGGCTGCCAGGGACGACAGGATCGTCGTATCGGACAGCGGCGAGCAGTGGTCGCCGAAGGTTCCTCCACCCATGATCGCGCCGATGCTGGCGTATACCACAGGGCCCAGTTCCCCGCCGGTCAGGTTAAAGGCCATGGGAACAGCGATGGGCACCATGATGGCGAATACGCCCCAGGATGTCCCGGTAAAGAACGAAATAAATGCGCATACCAGATACGTAACAACCAACAGCAGCGTGGGCGTCATCCAGGATTCGGTGATGCTGATTACGTAGCTTGCCGTGCCCAGCGTACCGGAAATGCTGTTGATGCAGTAGGCCATGGCAAGAATCAGAATCGCGCTCATTACGCTCTTGATGCCCTCGATGGCGGTTTCGATCATTTCCTTCAGCGTAGCCATTTTCTGCACCAGCAGGGTTACAAACTGATAGGCTACTGCTACGACGAAGGCTTCCAGCGTCTTGGCCGAGCCTAAGATGACATAAGTACCGATGGTAATGCCGATAACGATTACCGCAGGAGCCAGGAAATTGATCAGCAGGTTGGGCTGAATCCCCTCTTTGGGTTTAATGTTGTCCAACTCGCGGCTGAGCAGCGGCGTGGCCCCGTCAGCGACAACTTTGCCCTCTTCCATGGCTCTCTTTTCCGCCTTTTTCATCGGTCCGAAATCCGGTATGATTCTGCAGGAAAACAGGCCACACAAAACCAGAGCGAAAATGCAGTACAGGTTATACGGCGCAGCATGCACGATAGCGCTCTGTCCCATGCTGGCATCCGTAATCGCACCGATGCCCACCACCAGTCCAGCTACGTAGATGCCCCAGGATGTAAAGGGAATCAGGCAGCAGATCGGCGCTGAGGTCGAGTCGCAGATATACGCTAACTTCTCTCTCGAAACCCGCGCCTTGTCCGTCACCGGCCGCATTACATTTCCGACGTATAACGGTGAAAAATAATCGGAAAAGAAGATAAAAATACCCAGGGCGTAGGACAGCGCAGCCGCGCCCTTAGCCTTCAGGTTGAATTTGCCGATCAAATCCGCAAACGACTGAATGGCCCCCGATTTCTGAAAGTACGCTACCATGATGCCGATGAACACCTCGATGGCCAGTACCCAGATAAAGTCCGCATTTCCCAGCGCGCTCTGCAGCAGGCCGGTAAAGCCCGTTACGATGTTCTGGCCCGTGATGACGATTCCCACAAGGACGCCGACCAGAATCGACAGCAGCGCGTCTCTTGTTACGAAAGCCAGCACCAGGGCGATCACCGCAGGAGCCAATGATAAAATACCATATTCCATAACAACCTCTTCCTTTCTTCCGGCAGTTTCGCCAGACTGCAACCCCCAGCAGGCAAAAGCCCACGCGCCTGTCCGCCGGAAGGTCAGAGAAATAATTTGACTCTCCTAAAATTTAGCAAGAACCGTGCCATTTCGCCGATTCTTCCGCAGCCCCTGAAATTCCCGGATTTTTACCGTTTTCCCTCCACAGCACTGCCGCAGGCGACAAAAAACCGCCGCCCGTTTTCTGTCCTGCTGACAGCTTTTCGTCGAGCGACGGTTTTCTTGCGATGTTCCTGCGGTTTTCCTTGCTGTTTTCTTACGGTTTTCCAACGGCGCGCCGTTCCAAAAAATACGTTATGACAAATTCTTTGAATTTCATTGCCACAGGCGACAATATCAGATTCCGGTTATAGATTAGGTAAAATTCCCGTTCCAGCTCCAGCTCCCGCAGCTGAAAGGTCACATACCCGCAGTCATCGCCGTCGCATTCGGCAGCCAGCCGGGAGATGACAGAAAGCCCCAGCCCCTGGCAGACACATTGCTTAATCCCCTCGATGCTGTTTGTGGTAACGGCCACATTCAGCGCAACATTCTGCCTTTTGCAGAACCGCTCTTCGAAGCTGCTTCGAGTCGCCGAACCCTGCTCCCGCCAGATAAAAGGCTCGGTAATAAAATCCTCACTATTGATAAATTCTGATTTTTCTCTTAATTTTAGAAATTTCTCTGTCCGAGGAGCGATGAGCACGCATTTGTCCCTGCACAAAAGCTCGCATCCCAAGCTGTTGTTCTTATATTCGCCCGTAAACCCCAGCGCGCCCTTGTTTTCCAGAATGTTATTCCACGTTACCGCGCTGTCGGACTGCTCCAGATAAAACCGCACCCCGGGATATTCCCGGCGAAATTCTGCCATCAGCGCGGGTACGATGTATTCTCCGGGAATGGCTGAGGCTTGCAGCTCCACTACGCCTGCCACTTCTTTTCCCGCTTTTTCCATGGCGTAAAGAGCCTGCTCCCTGGTGTTGATCATATTGATCGCGTATTTGTAAAATTCCCTGCCCTGTTTCGTCAGGCGCGACTCCTTTCCCATCCGGTCGATGAGGGTAACGCCCAGTTCGCCCTCCAGCGAGCTGATGTGCGTGCTGATGGTCGGCTGCGTTAAAAAGGACGCATCTGCTGCCTTCGAAAAGCTTTTATATTTGACTACATTGATAAATGCTTCGATCTGCTTGAATTCCATACCGCCGTTCCCTTCTATCGCTCCTTATGCGAGCACTCTGACTTCCCCGACCTTTCTGGTAATTTTCTGCTCGTCCATATACGAAAGCAGCGCCATCGCATATTTTCTGGACGTTCCGATGGCATCCCGCAGCTGGGCCAGCGTAATGCTGCCGTTTTTTTCCGCCGTTTCTTTTACCTGCGCCAGCGCCCAGTCAAAGGCCTGTGCCTCGATGCAATACTGATAATCCAGCCGCACCAGCTTTCTCTGCGCCGTTAGCACCTCGATTACGTGCCTGACGTTTGTCTTGTCCTTTTCCAGCGCCAGAATTTCGTCGATGGAAGGGAATTCGAACCTGCGCTGCGCATAATAGCCGAACACTCTGTCTCTGAGCTTTGCAAGCTCCGGCGACCAGGAAATCGTAAAATCCGACAGCGCCGCCGTCTTTTCACCAAAGCGGATGCGGCCGCTCTCTTCCATATAGGCCAAAATCCCTTCCAGGGATTTGCCGCCGGCAATTCTCAGGCGTTCAGCCATCCGGGACTTAAATTCCTCTTTTGCCATGCCCGCAGACAGGGCGTTTGCCTGATGATAGGCGCGCAGAATCTCCTCTCCGACGCCAGCCGCCTGTTTTACGTAGTCTGTGTGAATCAACCCGTCCCGCCCCACGTTTCGAATCTGCCCCGCGGCAATCAACGGCGCAAGCGTTTCCTGCATCTGCACCGCGGACATCCGCAGCTTCGATGCGGCCCGCGCTTCGGAAATGCCCTCGCGGCTGTGCTCTAAAACCGTAAGCGCCAGCACCTCCGCCGGAGTTCCGCGGTCCTTGATGCGCATAGCGGACAGCGCTGCCGG
Organism: uncultured Peptostreptococcaceae bacterium; assembly: GCA_949740445.1. Classification (GTDB taxonomy): domain Bacteria; phylum Bacillota; class Clostridia; order Peptostreptococcales; family Anaerovoracaceae; genus RGIG446. Next base: position 10,409 of record CATJIF010000030.1, read on the forward strand.
ATCGTTTCTCTTATGCCTGACTGGGCAGGCATCCAGTACCTTTCCGCCGCCGATGGTAATCAGGGGCGAATAGAAACGTACAATAAACCGGTCGTCCTTTTTTACCGCTACCGGCTCGGTAAACATCAGCTGCGCATAGCAGTCCGCTCCCGGCTCTGCCCTGTCCTGCTCCATAAGCACCACCTTTGCCAGCTGCTGGGCAGAGCCGCAGTAAAAGTGCACCCGGCTCGCGTTTTCCACCTCGAAAGCAGCGTCGGAAAACAGTTGCAGCCGCACATCCAGCATCAGGGACGGTTCCAGTGCCCCTTCTGCCGCCAGGCAATCGCCTCGCTTGACCTCCTCCTTTTTCAGCCCTGTCAGATTGATCGCCGTCCGCTGGCCGGCAAAGGCTGTCTCTACGCTTTTTCCGTGCACCTGCAGGTTTCGTACCCTGGACGGCGTTCCCCGCGGATAAAGCCGCACCGGGCTTCCCACGCTTACCGAACCTTCGATCAGCGTTCCCGTCACTACCGTACCAAACCCCTCCATGGTAAACACCCGGTCCACCGGCAGGCGGCACAGCTCTAGCGTCCGGTTGCGCACATCCCCGTCGCCAAGCTGAGAAACCATCAGCTGCTTCAGTTCCTCGATGCGGTATTCTTCGTAAGCCGATACTTCGATGGCAGGCGCTTTTTCCAAAAACGTTCCCTGCATCAATTGCCTGGCGTCTTCTTCCACAAGCGCGATCCACTCCAAATCATCTGCCACCAGGTCGCGCTTGGTAAAGACGACGACGCCTTTTTTTATATCCAGCATGGATAAAATCTGCAAATGCTCTTTCGTCTGGGGCATAACGCCTTCGTCCAGCCCGATGACAAAGAGCACCATGTCGATGCCGCCGATCCCTGCCAGCATGTTTTTAATAAACCGCTCGTGCCCTGGCACGTCGATGATGCTGATGTGATATCCGTCCATGCACATGTCGGCAAAGCCGTTTTCGATGGTAATGCCCCGCTTTTTTTCTTCCTGCAGCCGGTCCGTATCCGTGCCGGTCAGCGCTTTAATCAGGCACGTTTTTCCGTGATCCACATGGCCTGCCGTCCCCACGATGACGTTTTTCATATCAATCGCTCCCTTGTTCGATTTCCAAAAGGCGCCGGACGATTACAGGATAGTCTTCAGGCGTCAGCGTTCTCACATCTAACAACACCTTCTCTTTGGCAATCCTGCCGACGATCGGCGGTTCTCCGCTGCGCAGGCGCTGCTCCAGCTGTGCCACCGGACATCCGGAGGAACACAGCGCCACCGCCCAGCCCCAAAGTGTCGTTCCCGGCGCCGACCCTCCGCCGACCATCCCCTCTGCGGGCACCACCTGCACGTCGAAGCCCTTACAGGCCGCTGCGACAGCCTCCGCAAGAGCCTGCGCTTCGCGCTTCAGTGCTTCCTGCTCTCTGGTCAGCATGGCCAACACCGGAATTTCCACAAGCGCCCGCGCTTCGTCGTAATAGGTGCGGAAGGTCTCTTCCATGGCCGCCAGCGTCATCTTGTCCACCCGCAGCACCCTGGCTAAAGGATGCTTCTTCATTTTCTGAATATATTCTTTTTTTCCGATAATCAGGCCGCACTGTGGCCCGCCCAAAAGCTTGTCCCCACTGAACAGCAGCACATCCGTCCCCGCTGCAAGGCTTTCCTTTACCGTAGGCTCTTTTATGCCAAAGGCCGATACATCCACCATCAGGCCGCTGCCCATATCGTAAATCAGAGGCAGACCGCGGGCCCTTCCCAGCGCCGAAAGCTCCGCAAGGGACGCCTCTTCCGTAAAGCCTATAATCCGGTAATTGCTGGTGTGTACCTTCATCAGCGCACCGGTGCGTTCGCCGATGGCGGCTTCGTAATCGGAAATCCGCGTCTTGTTGGTCGTCCCTACCTCTTTTAGAATGGCGCCGCTTTGCTCCATGATTTCCGGCACGCGAAACGAGCCGCCGATCTCCACCAGCTCGCCCCGCGAAACGATGATTTCCTTTCCACATCCCATGGCCGCCAGGCACAGCATGGTCGCTGCCGCGTTGTTGTTGACAGCCATCGCCGCCTCGCATCCGGCAATGTCGCAGATTATCTTTTCGATGTGGCTGTGTCTCGACCCTCGCTGCCCCTGTTTTGGGTCGTACTCCAGCGTGGAATAACCGCAGGCCGCTTCCATGGCCGCAGCCGCAGCCACCCGGCTGAGCTTTGCCCTTCCCAGGTTTGTATGCAAAACTACGCCGGTTCCATTGATGACCCGGCGCAGACTCCTTTTCTTAGAACACGCAATTTCCAAAGCCACCGCTTCTACGATGCGATGGCGCTGCAGCAGTGCTGCATCAAATGATGCATCCTGCAATATCCGCTGGCGCAGATTCTCAAGCGCCGCACGCACGGCTTTTAGCGCCTGTCGCCTGGGCATTGTGCAGGTAATTCGCACGATGGATTCCTCCTGCAAAAGCTCATCGACTTTCGGCAGCTTCCGAAGCAATTCTGTGTTCATCCCTCGTTCTCCTGTTGTAAAAGAATGGCGGGAGTATGTGGGAATCGAACCCACCCAAGAGGCTCCTAACCCCTCGCACTGGTTTTGAAGACCATAGGGCACACCAGCACCCATCTACCCCCAGAATGGCGGGGGAAAGGGCCTCCGGCACCGCCAGCTTCCCTTCCCCGCTTCTGTTATTTCAAGAGCAGCTCCAGCGCATCCATAACGATTTCTCTCTGCCGCCGCCCTTCTTTTTCTTCGGGCAGCTGCGGATTTCCCGTCGGATAGGGAATCGCCTGGGCTCCGGAAATGCGCGCAGCTCCTACTGTCTTGGAAATCGGCGTTACCGTACAGATGTGCGCCGCCGGAATTCCCGCTTTTTCGATCTGCTTTACTATCGTTGCACCGCAACGCGTACAGGTTCCTCACGTACTTGTCAGGATAACGCCGGACACCCCTGCAGAAAGCAGGTCCTCCGCCATTTCCTGGCCCATTCTCGTAGCGTCTGCCACCGATGTGGAATTGCCTGTGGTTGTCAGCAGGTACGGATATACCTCGCCGATTACACCCTCTTTTTCCAGAATCTTCAACGTGCTGTAGGGCGCTACCCGGTTGGGGTTTTCGTTGGCATATACCGGGTCGTAGCCAGCGTGAACCGACTCGAATTTTCCCCTGGGAAGCTCGGACAATCCGTTCAGGTCGTACTTCTTCCAGAACTTTGCCGTAGCGGCAAACATGTGGTCGGGATTGCCCATGGGCACGATGCCGCCCGTGGTGCACAGCGCTATTTTTGCGGATGTCAGATCCTTCAGCGGTGCGGATGGCGTTACCTTTTCGTATACGGAAATCTCAAGCTCCGTCTCGTAGGGCTCGCCTTTCAGCTTTTTTACCAGCATGTCCACGGCCCGCTCCGCGCCGTTTTTCTCGTGGAATACATTTACGCGCTGGCCCTTTGGATAGTAGTGCTCCTGCTTGGGCGTTCCCAGCGGTTCGCCGGCGATCAGCTTGTTGACAAACCCCGTAATCAGCGGAATCGCCTTGCGGATGGTCGCTGCCGATTTTCCAACTTCCATAATGTAGCAGTCCGCTTTGTACATTTCCACGCCGGGGTTTTCCCAGTACAGCCCTGTAATCGAAGGGATGCCGTAGGTAGATTGTACGAATTTGCAGGTTTCGCAGCAGGCGATGCCGAATCTGCCCGCGTTGAAAGCCGGCCCCGCGATGAGGATGTCCGGCGCAAAGCGCTCCACCTGCTCTTTGATAAATGCTTTGCAGGTTTCCATGTTTTCCACAAAGTAATTATCGCCGCAGACAATGGTCGCTACGATTTCACCGCCCTGGATCGCAGGAGCAAAGGCATTGGCGTTTCCGCGCTTGCCCTCCTCCACAAAGGGCTCGGTGTAAGCAAATTCCTCTCCGCCAATCTGCCCGAAGAACTGATTGGTGTAAAACAGAATTTTCTTCATCTATAAAGCTCCTTCCTTTTTCTTTAAACCGTAATGGCTCCCAGCTTCGTGTTGCCCTGGAGATTGTGGCTTCCCATAATGCCGTGGATTTCCAGAAGCAGCCGCCCGTCTTCCTGAATGGACGTTACGTTGCCGCCACAGACCCGCTCTACTTCTTTCAGGTTGCCTATGGTTTTCTCCATGGCCGGAAGCATCACTGTGGCGTTGGAATTTCCGGTGGATACGATGGCATTGGCCTCCTGCACGCTGTCGGGCAGCGATTCGCTCATGCCGTCCATTCCCGCATCTTCGTTGGTGATGATGACGGTCTTAATTCCCGCATTTTCCAGCTCCTGGCACACGATCATCAGGTCAGTGGTGGGGTTTCCAAAGCCCTCCTGAGAGATGAGCACGCCGTCGGCCCCCAGCATTTTTACCTGCCGCACCGTCAGCATACGGTCTCTGAATTTTTCTTTCAGCGTAGTCATCAACGGGTTTAAGACGATGCCCATAAAGTTGATTTCTTTGCCGTGCCTTTCGAAAAGCTCTTGAATGACGGCGTTGTTCTGGTGCATCCAGGTGGTGGTCTTCGAACCCGGTGACACGCAGTTTCCGGAGATCAGTGCACCGTCCATCACCTCTAAGGGCGTAATCATCGTCGGCACCATGACCTTGGCGTCCCGGCCGTAGAAATACGTGTCGTGCAGCAGCCCCTGCGCCATGCAGTTATAGACGTATACTACCTTCGGCAGCTGCGGATATTCCGCATACTTTTCGCCGATGGCTTTCCACTCGTAGGTTTCTGTCTCGTACTCCCGGCAGTCAAAGGCCAGCGTCGCCAGATACTTTGCCGCCTTGATCCCCGCCAGCCGTACTACCACTTCGTGGTCGTGCTGGTCGATATACTCCTGCTTTTCCAGGATCATAACCAGATGGTTGAGCTGCGAATACACTGTGTATTCCGTGCACGGCCCGGACATGTCGATTACACCCTCCTGAAAGCCCACAATCGGCCCTGTGGTTGTTACCGCACAGCCCGACAGCGCGTAGGTAATTCCGCTGCCCGCTTCTCCCATATCTTCGCTGAACAGACCCGGGAAGGTCTCGCCGCCCTCAAGCTTTGCCCGGGGCTCGATGACATCCTTGACCGGAACGATCCTTACGGATTCTCCGGGCCTTGCGATATCAAACGAAACCGCTTTTACTCTGCTGTCCTCTAAAATCAGCTCTTCCAACGCTTTCGGGTCTACGTGAAGACAGCCGTCCGCGATCTTGTTTTCTGTATCGAAACAAATATCCCTGATCGCAACCTTTCTAAGTTCCAAATTCATAGGCGCTTTTCCTTTCTGTAACATGCATTGGTGTCGGTGTAGTACATGCACATGAATTCTACCAGTATTATATAAGCAAATTCCGTGCCAGTCTGATTTCCGCTCGCCGCCTGGTCTTCAGGGGCTAAAAATGCGGCTTTCTGTGCCGGAGGCAGCAGCATTGCCGCCAGATTAACAGGCGAAGCGACAAAAATTCGTCGCTTCTTGTGACAGATTTTTGTCATCCATTGCGCTTCTACTCTACATCCTCGATTCGCAAGCGGTCCATTTTGTATTTCAGCGTCTGCCTGGGAATGCCCAAAAGCTCGCCTGCCTTTGTCTTATTCCCCTTTGCCCGCGCCAGCGCCTTGAGGATCATATCGCGCTCCACCCGTTCCACTGCGCTGCGGAGATCGTAGTTTTCGCTCTCCAGATGCCATGCGGTATCGCTGCCAGCCCGATCGAGCCGCGCCTTTTCCTTCTCAAACCCCCTGACGCTGTCCAGCTTTCCGTGAAGATAGACCGGGAGTTGCCGAAAGTGGAGAATCTCCTCCTGTGACAGGCTGATCATCGACTCCAGCACGTGCTTCAGCTCCCTGACATTTCCCTCCCACTCATAGGAGATAAAAAATTCTCTCAACCGCTCCGATATGCCCGTTACCTGCTTTCCGTACATTTCGTTAAAATGATCAATATACTTGTCGGTAAGATATTCGATATCCTCCAGCCGCTGTCGCAGCGGCAGCAGGTAGATCATATTGCCGGACAGGCGGTAGAAGAGATCTTTGCGCAGGATGTTTTTTTCCATCGCCTCCCGCGGGTCTACGTTCATCGCTGCGATGATTTTGACATCGACCTTTTTCTCCCGGTTAGAGCCGATGGGGCGGAACGTCCCTTCCTGTATTACGCGCAGCAGCTTGCCCTGCACGTGATAGGGCAGCGCGTTCAGCTCGTCCAAAAAAAAGATGCCGCCGTCGGCTTCTTCGAAGAGGCCCTTTTTATTTTCCGCGCCGGTATAAGCTCCTCTGGTCGTGCCAAAGAGGATGGATTCGCTCAGGTTTTCCGGTACAGCGGCGCAGTTCTGGACGACAATCTTCTGCTTTGGCCCCGCGGCGTAATTCATCATCGCCTGCGCAAACATCTCCTTGCCCGTACCCGTTTCTCCGTAGATGAGCACCGGGTTTTTGCTGAAGGCAAAGGTCTTTGCCTGCTCGATGGCTGTGAGCATCGCTTCGTTCAGCGTAAGGATATTCTCAAAAGCAATGCGGCTATCGTTTTCCCGGTTGGCATAAAACCCTCCGCTGCTGCTTAAAAGGCGCAGATAGTTTCTCTTTTCCTCCACGTGCCCCACGCTGGTGAGGTCCTTTGTCAGTTCTACCACCCCGGCAATTTTTCCTTCCCGGAAAACGGGGATCGTCAGGTTCTGCGTTACGTAAACCTTGCCGTTGATGTCCGTAAATTCCTGGGCATCGCGGAAAATCATCTCTCCTGTGGACATGGTTCTTGCGATGGAGCTGGTGTTTTCTGCAAGGGACGGATACATTTGAAACAGGTTTTCGTAGCCTTTTTTTCCCGGGTCGTTGCCCATGCGGGCATCAAAGCGGGAATTATATACAATTTCAAACTCCTTGTTTACGACCAGAATGTAATCCGCGTTTCTAATCAGTTCCTCTTTTGTCGCCATTGTCACATTTCCCGCCTTTATCTCAGCTCCGCAAGGCCGCTGGCCAGAAGCTGCAGGTCCAGATACTGCAAATCCACAAGAATCGAATCGCTATATGTTTTTTGCTGCGCATGGTTTAATAATTTATCGGTCTGCGCGATGCTGTCCTCGATAATCTGTACGCTGAGAAAGGATGTTTTCTGCGCATCCAGGTCCAGAAGCACCGATTTATAAGGGGTTTCGTTTGGACGAATCCGTCCCATCATCGGATGGAGCAGAAGCTTTGCCCCCAGGTGAATCGCATCTCTGGCCATGCGCAGGATTTCCTCCTGCCCGGCCCCTTCGTGGTATTCCACCGGAAAACGGCCCTTGTATTCCCCATATACGCGAGGGTTATTCGTAATCATCAACAGCCTCATCTCTTTTCGGACTGCAAAACGACGGATTTCCGTCGCTTTGGTCTCTCCTCTCCTCTTTTCTTATATAGATCCGTCCCCTGCTATAGGGAAATCTGTATTGTTTTATACCGCAAAAACACATATAATGAAGCTGCCACGGATGAACGCTGCCCGTTCGTCCCATCCCATGCGACAGGAGGTGATTTGCGGATGTCCGATGTTAAGCTTACGTCTCTAACCCGGCACGGCGGCTGAGCGGCCAAGGTCGAGCCAAACGCTCTGGCGCAAGTTTTGTGCCATTTACCTAAATTCGACGATCCCCGCCTTTTAGTAGGCTTCGACACCAGCGACGATGCCGCAGTCTATCAGATCGACGACCATACGGCGCTGATTCAGACCGTAGATCTGTTTCCGCCGGTGGTGGACGACCCCGGAAGCTACGGGCAGATTGCAGCGGCAAACTCGCTCAGCGACGTGTACGCCATGGGGGGCGAGCCGAAATTAGCCATGAACATTCTCTGCATTCCCGAGGCGATGGACCCTGCCATTACCCGCGAAATTCTGGCCGGCGGCTACGCCAAGGTAAAGGAGGCCGATGCCATCATCTGCGGCGGCCATACGATTAAGGATAACGAGCCGAAATACGGCCTGTGCGTCAGCGGCTTTGTCCATCCGC
>CATJIF010000031.1 GCA_949740445.1 uncultured Peptostreptococcaceae bacterium
CACCTGCCATGCTCAAGCGTAGGCTGCATTTATAGCAGGGACTGTAAAAAAGAATATTCCACCGTCGCATCCAAAGGAGGAAAAAGTATGATTTCGTTAGAAAAAAAGAAAAGGAAATTTGAGGTCCCTAACGTATATATTATTATAATGATAATTGCTTTTGCCAGCATGCTTCTGACCTGGGTAATACCGGCAGGTGCCTACGAACGCACGATCAACGAAATGGGCAGGGAGGTGGTCGATCCCGCTACGTTTCACATCATCGAAGCTACGCCGCAGGGGATCTTTGATTTCTTTCAGGCGTTTCATCGGGGACTGACGGAGATGGCGGGGATTATCTTTTTCCTGTTTCTCGTGGGCGGCAGCTTTGCCATTGTAGAGGCCACCGGCGCCATCGAGGCGGTTTTGGGAAAGGTAACCCAGGCGATGGCCGGAAGGGAGCGGATTGTCGTTCCGATTATCATGCTCGCCTTTGCCGTCGGCGGGGCGACCATCGGCATGGCAGAAGAGGCGCTTCCCTTTATTCCGATTATGGTAACGCTGGCGATTTCTCTGGGCTTCGATTCCATAACCGGTGCGGCTATGGTGCTGGTGGGATGCAGTGCAGGGTTTGCCGGGGCGTTTCTCAGCCCGTTTACCGTGGGCGTGGCCCAGGGCATTGCCGGTCTGCCCATGGCCTCGGGTATGGGGCTTCGCATCGTGCTGTTTGCTGTCATGTGTACGGTTATGATTGCCTTTGTATTCCGCTATGCCGGACGGGTAAAGAAGAATCCGGAGCTTTCATCCATGTACGAAATCGACAAAAAGCGCGAGGATACGCTGGATTTGGGCCATTTGAAGCCCATGGAAAAAAAGCACGTCATAATCCTGCTGATTATGTTTGTCTGCATCGCGGTGTTCACTTTCGGCGTGGTGAAGAAGGGATGGTATTTTGAAGAGCTGTCCGCTGTATTTTTCATCATGGCGGTACTTTCCGCAGCGGTCAGCAAAATGACCTTCAACCAGTTTGCCGATGCCTTGACAGGCGGCATGGCAACCCTGGCCAGCGGCGCTATCATCGTGGGCTTTGCCAGAGCTATTTTAGTCATTTTAACCGATGGCGGCATCATGGATACCATTTTGTACTACACTTCCGGGGTGGTGGCGGGGCTGCCTCAGGGAATCGCGGCTGTGGGTATGTATCTGTTCCAGTGCCTGCTGAATTTCTTAATTCCTTCGGGCTCCGGGCAAGCGGCAGTATCCATGCCCATCATGGCGCCCCTGGGCGATCTCCTGGGCATTACCCGGCAGACAGCGGTGCTGGCCTATCAGCTGGGCGACGGCATTTCCAACATATGGACGCCGACATCCGGATATTTTATGGCAGGGCTTGCGCTGGCGAAGATTCCGTGGCAGAAATGGGCCAGGTGGCTCCTTCCGTGCATTTTGATCGAATATCTGGTAGGTGCGGTGTTCGTAGTCATCGCTACATATATCAATTACGGGCCGTTTTAGTTAAGACAGTCAATCATAAAAGGGGTAGAAAACAGAAAGTAAACCAGAAGTAACAGATGGTAAGACAACCGCTCTATCAATCAGCAGTTCAGTATGGTTTCTTTTTATAAAAATGTGGGCGCGCCATGTAGTTTCAGCATTTTTATAACAAAGTGCAGGCGCAAAAGCGCAGTTGCACTTTAACACCCCAAACAGTATCCCGCCTGTCAGGAGATGCACGTGTCCCTGGCAGGCCGGGCGCCCATTTCTGCAGAGGCGCTTCTACCGGTTGCAAAAGCGGCGGAGGCTAATTGTTTCTGCGGATCTGGATCAGGCGAAAGAGATCCTGATACAGGCGGTCGGCATCTTCTACATCAATCATAAGCCATCGCTGCCCGTTTCCTTCCTTGGTCTTGTGATACAGATTCTGCAATTCCGGCGCACAGTCCGGCAGGATGGCTTCTACGGCGTCCTTTTCCTTTTTTCCCACCACGACCATAACCGTAAAATAAAGCTCCCGGGGATAAACCGTGCACAGCGTTTTTCCGGCTTTTTTGAATTTGATATTCCAGCCCGGCTCCCAACTGCAGGCGCTGAATTCCACGGTTTCTCTGCAATGGTATGCGGCCTTGATCTTGGAACAAAACTGCATAAAGACAGGGTTTTTTATATATTGTGCGATTTCTGTCAAAGAAGGGCAGATGGTTTTCTCCTGTAAATCAATCATATGGATTCCTCTCTCGCATTACGGAAGCAGCTGCTCAATGGACTTCTGATAGGAGAACAGAACCTTCCGCAGGCGTTTCAGCTTTTCCTCCCAGCCATCCTCTCTGAAAAAGGCAATGGAAACGCAGCCCCAGATAGTTCCTTTCTTGTCGAACAGGGGGATTCCCGTTCCCAGGATGTCGATGCCCAGTTCGTCGATGGATTCGGAATATCCCTGCCTGCGGATTTTTTCGTATTCCTGCAGCAGCTCTTCCTTTTCTGTCAGGGTTGCGGGAAATGTTTTTTCGAAGGTACAAGAATCCAGATAGGATTCGATGTAGGCGGGGTCCTGAAAGGCCATGATGCACTTTCCGTAATTTCCCTTGTTGGGTTGAAAATACCGGCCGGGCACGTCGTTCATTTTCATGGGCTGGTGCACTTCGATTTCCAAAACAGAAACGATTTTATCCCTGTCGCGGATGGCAAGGCCGATGGATTCCTTTGTCATATCGGAAATTTCCATTAAAATATCCTGAATCCTGCTCAGATAATGATTGCGGTAAATATAAGCAGAGCCGATGTGATAGGCGTTGGAACCGATTTTGTATTTCTTCGTCTCCGGATGGATTTCCACGAAATCCGTTTCCTCCAGCTGGTATATAATGCGGTAGATGGTGGTAATATTCATGCCCGTGTGCTTGGAAATCGCCTGCACCGTGTATTCGTAGGGTGCGGTTGCCAGAAGTTCCAAGATGGCGATGGCTTTTTTTATGCTGCTGAGGGCTTGTCGTTCCATGTGGGTATTCTCCTTGCGGTAAATGAACCGCTGCCTGCGCAAAGACTTATTTGAGCCGCTGACAGCAGCGCCTTGCGGCATCGGTTTGCACCTGCATTCCGTGAGGTGCGCGCCAATGACAGTCCGGCGCTGTTGTTTCATTATACAGAAAACGGGGCGGGATTTCAAGCGGGAGAACGGGGAATGTGCGGCAATCAGGAGGTTTTCTGCGGATTGCAGGGCGATGGCGGAGTGGCTGCTATGCAGACGGATAGTGCCCCTCCAAGGGGCTGGAGAAAGAGGAGCATTCCTGCAAAAAGCGGGCTGAAATGTAGAGTGGATATCTTGAAGTTCAAAACAGGCAATGATATAATCAAAACCATCAATCGGAACGCCGGAGGAAACGCCGCCGTGAACTACGAGAATCGTGACGAAGCGTGCGGCTGCAATCAGGTGGGCCCGAACCGGGCAGGGGAAAATTATGCGGCATTTGGAGCGTGCAAAGAAGCAATGAACCGCATGTTCGTTTCCCATAGGAGGATGAAAAAGGAGAACATTCGCTGTAACTTAACTTATGCTGCTGATCGGAATACATCAGGCCATGTGTTGTTTTGGACACGTGGCTGTTTCTTTTTCAGCAGGAACGGAAAAATCGGCAGTTCCGGCAGAGAAGCAGCATCGGACAAGCCAATGAGAAAGCCAACGAGGAGGGGTTGCCATGGAACACAGACGACTGACGCAGCAGAAGATAGAAGCATTTTTCCGCCACCTGATCGAAGAAGAAAAAAGCGCGGCCACGGTGGAGAAATACCTTCGCGACGTCCGTGCTTTTTCTGTATTTGTCAGCAAAAGGGCTGCCGAAAGCGCTAAGGCTGCTGTCTGCGCAGGAGGGCAGAGCACGGAGAACGCGCGCGATGCCGAGAAAGAAAGACAGACGGTTGAACGCGTGGATAGCAGCCGTGCAAAGCCCTGCGCAGCGAGAGCTCACCTTGCAGAACACTGCAATGCAGAGGACGCGGCCATAACCAAAGAACTGGCCGTAGCCTATAAAAAATCCCTTGTGGAACGCGGATATGCTGCGGGAAGCGTCAATTCCATGCTGGCTTCCCTCAACAGCTTTTTCCGCTTCTGCGGCTGGGAAGACTGTCGGGTGAGAAATCTTCGGACGCAGAAGAAGCTCTACTGTCCGGAAGAAAAGGAGCTGCAACGCGTGGAATATCTGCGGCTTCTGAACGCGGCCCAGAGCCGGCCGCAGCTGTATTTCATCTTGCAGACGATTTGTGGCACGGGCATACGCGTTTCCGAACTGCAATATTTTACGGTGGAAAGCGTGCGGCGCGGAGAGGTAACGGTATCGTGTAAAAATAAAACCCGCGTGGTTTTCATTCCCGGAAAGCTCAGACGCCTGCTGCTGCGCTTTGCCAGACGGCAGGGAATCGCCTCCGGCGTGCTCTTTCGCACAAAAAGCGGAAAACCGGTCAACCGCAGCAACATCTGGGCCGCCATGAAACAGCTGTGCGAAGCAGCGGGCGTCGTTGCGTCGAAAGTGTTTCCTCACAGCCTGAGAAAGCTGTTTGCCCGCACATTTTATGCCGTCGAAAAGGACATCGCCAAACTGGCGGATATTTTAGGCCACAGCAGCATCAATACCACGCGCATTTACATTATGAGCACAGGAAACGAACACCGGAGAAAAATCGAGCGGCTGCAGCTGGTGGTCTGACCTGGAAAGAAATCTTTGGCAGGCGGGGCAGGCAGAGCTGGATTGCGATGGACAGGGCTGGATCGAAATGGATCTGATAGCGGGTTTCGCAGGGGGCAGGCAGAAGGCTGCGACAGCAGGGTTGCCGCAGCAGAGCGGAAGAACCGTTCGGCCATCGAATGTATACGGCGAGAGCGGTTTGCATTTTTTCCGCGATTGTCCTGCGTCCGTATAAATTGCACAGCCTGGCGTTTTGCCTCTATATCAAATCGGGACAAAGTCCGCTGCCCTGCGGCGAGAAAACCAGAGAAAACCACTGCAAACAGCAATCGTGCAGCTTACGTCCGATAAAAAACAGGCGCCGCCTTCTAACGGGAAGGATACTCCGCTGAAAAATAAAAAACTACATTATTTACATAATGTAGTAGGAAATCTGCAAAAAACAATGTTGTACTCTACAACATCAGTTTTAATATAGCAGAGGTTTTACTAAAAAGCAATACTTCGACATAAAATTTTACTTCCTGATTTTAGTCATTCCTAAATATGGATAACCTGAATACACCCTTGCCAAAAGTTCGAATCAACAGGCGTAACGGGTGTGTTACTACTGTCTTAATTTTATGATTCAAGTCTTTTAACCATCGTTCACCGACCCGAATTTCCCTTTGCAGTAGAAATCAATATGCGATTTGTCGGGTTTTTGGCCACCGCAACAAACCGAAAAACTACATTATGTAAATAATGTCTGCACCCGGCGATTGACAAGTTCGAAGCACGAAGGCAACGCAATCGGTTTTCACCGCTTGCTCCTGCGGTCGCTTACGCTCACTACGCTGTCCGTTTTGCCGACAAATCGACTGCGCACGTTGTGCTTGTCTCTTTGGGCAAAAAGGCAACGCAATCGGTTTTCACCGCTTGCTCCTGCGTTCGCTTACGCTCACTACGCTGTCCGTTTTGCCGACAAATCGACTGCGCACGTTGTGCTTGTCTCTTTGGGCAAAAAGGCAACG
>CATJIF010000032.1 GCA_949740445.1 uncultured Peptostreptococcaceae bacterium
GGCTGGAACGAAGGGAAAAAGATCGGGGAAAGGGGGAGACAAGATGACAAATCAAGACCATCTCATTTGGACCAGCAGGGTGGATTATGACGATTGGCGGGCGGATTTGGAAGTCGGAATTATCCAGAGCTGAGCGTATCAATGTAATGTACGAAATCAACTTAGAGGGTTTGGACGACGAGCGTATGAACCTGAATATCCAGTTCTCTCAACCGATTCTTATGTATCGGACATATAAAGATACCATAAGCGAGGAACAGGCAGACCGGTTGAAAGATAAACTCTATCGTGGTATTGCTACCTGTAACGATATTACCAGAATTACAAGACGACTTGGCGATGAAACTGGAAAAGTTTACGGTTGGGAGTTCCCTCAACGAGGTTGGAGTTCATATAAAGAACGGTAGAGAATCAAAAAAGGAGGAACAGCTTTTGCCAGGGAAAAAAGAATCCATTATCCAGCTGGCAGCACAAACCGCTTGCCAGATATCCACAACTGGAGAAGCGTATATGGCGTTTCTAACAACCGCTGCACGCAACTTTAAGTATTGTTTTCGCGATCAACTTTTGATTTATGCCCAAAAACCAGAGGCAACGGCCTGTGCAAGTATTGATTTCTGGAATCAGTACGGTCGCTGGGTAAATCAGGGGACGACAGGAATTGCGCTATTGGTAGATACGCCAGCAGCGTATAAATTGCGATACGTTTTTGACATGTCTGACACCAATAGCCGTGCAGGACGAACCATACCCATCTGGCAAATGAAGCCGCAATATGAGGAAGTGGTAATTGAAACGCTAAAAAACAGCTATGGGGAATTAAGAGAAGCATCAAATTTTACTACTTGCTTGTTGGAAATAGCAAAGATTCTTGTAGAAGATACCTTTGGCGACTATGATACAGACCTTTGGCATGCTAAAAAAGATAGCCTATTGGAAGAACTGGATCACTTAAATATAAAACAGTGGTTTACGGAATTACTGGAACACAGCATAGCATTTATCTTGTTGACTCGCTGTGGGATTGATCCGAAGGCGTATTTCAGCGGAGATGATTTTACCCATATTTACGAGTTTAATACTCCGGAAACCCTCTCCATTTTGGGAGCTGCAGTCAGTGATATTTCCGAAATGCCTTTACGAGAAATTTCCACTACGGTGTTGCGTTTATATTGGGAGGAACAAAAACAACATCACACATTTGCGAAGCGATTAGAGAACCGATATAATGATGGAAAAACAAGCCATAGAGAACGAGGGGAAAGGAGAAACGCACATGGAAATGACATATCGGACCGAAAATGGATATCAGTTACCCAATCTGGAGGCTCCGGAAGCACCGAACGTCGGGAAATACGGGATGTTGCGGCGCAGTTACCTTCAAAAATACAAGACGGGGATTTACACAGGGATGCAGCTTTCGGGCAAGCTGGACAACCACCTGCAGGAAATCAATCAGAAGGCGAACGAGATGGTAGAGTCTCTGAGCGAACAAATGGCAGCGGAGCAGGGCGTGAACGAAGCTCTGAAAGCAGTCGATCCACTTACGTGGGTGGGCAGGATGAACAACATCAAAGCGGCAGCAGAAGAAATCGTGATGGAAGAGCTGATTTACAGCTAAATCAGGGATCGAATGCCCAGACAATCAACGAAGAAGCAGAGAAAGAAGCACTTGAGATACCACAAGATAATCTGTTACCAATAGAAGAACGACGACAAGCAATTCAGACAGCGGAAGAAGAAGTATCTTCCGCTGTTTTTATTTTGCCAGAGACTATAGATACAGTGCTTCGGTATCATAATGGGATATCCACCAGGAAGTTTCATATTTATGAACAGTTTATGAAACAGGAAGGTGCTGTTAAAAATGCAGAATTTCTCGAAAAGGAATACGGCATAGGGGGTGTATATCCCCTGATTCCAGCACAGAAACTGAACCTGTGGCACGATGCCAAGGGAATTACCATTAGTATAGGCGGTGTGTCCAAGCCAGATGTTGTCGTGAGGCTTCCTTGGAACAAGGTAGAAAAGCGCATTGGAGAGCTCATCAAAACAGGACACTATTTATCGCAGGAAGAACAGGAAGCCTATTTGAGCGATAGCCAACAGGCACAGCGGGACCTGCCTTCAGAACCGCCAAAGGAGCACCAAATAACTGAGGGAGCTACTGTGTACCTTGGAATGCAGGAGTATAAACTGTTGGCTTTTGACGATCAAACTGTCCGACTCTTTGACCCCGCGTTACCCATTATCAACAAGGAGTTACCCCGCGGAGAATTTAACCGCCTGCTGGCAGAGAACCCCCTGAACGACAAGCTGATTCAGATAACAGAAGAAGCAACATCCGCTGTCGAAACTGTGCAGGACAAAATAGAGCTCATGGAAACAGAGAACGGCTATGCCGTAGGGGATGATATTCAGGGCGGAATATATGTGGACAATGAGGGCATTCAGGAGGAATTTACCAGCGAATGGCAGGTCCAAGACTATCTGAAACAGGCCAAACAAGATGTCGCGGACAAGGAGTTTACCGAACAGGCTAAGCAAGAACTCATCACCAAGGAAGATGAAATAGATACAGAAAGTTCGGCAGATGGACTCGCTTCAGACAATATAGAGCCAATGTTGGTTCCGACCGCGCCTCGCCAGAGGATCAAGGAATCTCCCTTTGTCCTCCATCCCGAAATTTCCAACACAGACCGACATGAGTACCGCATCACCGATGATGCCATCGGTGTGGGAACGCCGGGAGAACGGTTCAACAGCAATATTCGGGCCATTCGTCTACTGAAAAGACTGGAGCTGGAAGATCGGCTCGCCACCCCGGAGGAACAAGAAGTATTGGCGCAATATGTAGGATGGGGCGGTCTGGCAGATTGCTTTGACGAACGTCACAGCAAATACACAGAGCTGAAAGCCCTGCTGAGTGAGGACGAGTATGCTGCCGCCAGAGAATCCACTCTCACCGCCTTCTACACCCCGCCCATAGTGATTCGAACGATTTATCAGGTGTTGGAGAACATGGGCTTCCAGACAGGGAATATACTGGAGCCGTCCTGCGGCATTGGCAACTTCATTGGTATGTGTCCAAAGGCCTTGGCAGGTTCAAACATCTATGGAATAGAGCTGGACAGTATCAGCGGGCGCATGGCCCAGCAGCTCTATCAAAAGGCGTCTATCGCTGTTCAGGGGTTTGAAACAACCGATCTTCCGGACAGCTTTTTTGATGTAGCCATCGGCAACGTGCCTTTCGGGAACTTTAAACTCTCGGATAAGCGGTACGATAAGCATAATTTTCTCATTCATGACTATTTTTTTGCCCGGACGCTGGATAAAGTTCGCCCTGGTGGCATCATTGCGTATATCACCAGTAAAGGAACGATGGACAAGGAGAATCCTAACGTTCGAAAATATATCGCGCAGCGAGCCGAGCTGTTGGGAGCTATCCGTTTGCCCAATAATACGTTTAAGGATGCCGCTGGTACAGAAGTGACCAGCGACATTTTATTTTTGAAAAAACGAGATACCCTTTCCAGCGAAGAACCGGTGTGGGTACATCGAAACACCGATGATGGGCTACCAATGAACCAATATTTCATCGACCATCCAGAGATGGTGCTGGGTGAGATGAAAAAAGTCAGCGGCCCCTACGGACCGGAAACCGCTTGTTTGCCTTATGCAGGACAAGACCTGAACGAATTGCTTGCCGCCGTCATACCAAATATTCAGGGTTCCATTACTGAGTATGTGCTGGACGACCCGGAAGCGGAGGGCGAGGACAAGTCTATCCCTGCTGACCTGGAAGTACGGAATTTCAGCTATACCGTAGTCAACGGACAGGTGTACTATCGGGAGAACAGCCGGATGCACCTGATGGAAGTATCGGTGACGACAGCAAACCGCATTCGGGGATTGATCGACATTCGAGAATGTGTGCGTAGGTTAATTACGTATCAGGTTGAGGATTGGCCCATCGAGGACATAAAGGCAGAGCAGCGGAAGTTGAACGTCCTCTATGATCGTTTTTGTAAAAAGTATGGACGTATTCACACGCGTGCGAATCAATCGGCGTTTGGAGAGGATAGCTCTTACTTTCTCTTATCCTCTCTTGAGATTATGGATCATGAAGGTAACTTTCTCCGCAAGGCAGATATGTTCTTCAGGCGTACCATCAAACAGAGAGGGGTCATCACCAGTGTAGACACCGCATCTGAGGCCCTGTCCGTGTCTTTAGCTGAGAAAGCGAAGGTAGATATGGCCTTTATGATGAAACTAACGGGCAAGACCGAGCAGGAAATATATACCGATCTGGCCGGCGTAATTTTCCGAAACCCTATGCATGGGTATGGCAACAGCGCTGAGGAAAAGTATCTCTCCGCAGATGAATACCTTTCCGGTAACGTGCGGGAAAAGCTGGAATGGGCACGGCGGAACGCTGAACAGTACCCAGAGGACTATACTATCAATGTGCACGCCTTGGAACAGGTGCAGCCGGTAGACCTGACTGCCAGTGAGATTTCCGTGCGACTGGGAGCCACCTGGATTCCTCCAAAGATTGTAGAGCAATTTGTGTTTGAGTTGTTCGATACGCCCAAAAGCTATCAATGGAATATTCATGTGCATTACTCCAAACATAGCAATGAATGGAACATTGAAGGCAAATCCTACGACAAAGAGAATATCAAATCCCAAAGAACCTATGGAACAGATCGCATCCATGGCTATCGAATCGTAGAGGAAACTCTGAATCTGCGCAATGTACGGATTTTTGATTATGTGTCCGATGAAGATGGAATAAAAACCGCCATCTTGAACAAGAAAGAAACGGCCATTGCTCAGAGCAAGCAAGAACTGATTAAGCAGGAATTTCAGGACTGGATATGGAAAGATCCACAGCGCAGGGAGCGGTTGACACGGCTCTACAATGATACATTCAACAGTGTTCGGCCCCGGGAATACGATGGAAGTCACTTGAATTTTGTGGGAATGAATCCGGAGATTACCCTGCGACCCCACCAGGTGAACGCCATCGCTCATATCCTCTATGGCGGAAACACTCTGCTGGCCCATGTGGTAGGTGCTGGTAAGACTTTTGAAATGGTGGCGGCAGCGCAGGAAAGTAAGCGGCTGGGTTTGTGTCAGAAAAGCCTGTTCGTTGTCCCCAACCATCTGACGGAACAGTGGGCAGCGGAGTATTTGCAGCTCTACTCCTCTGCCAATATCCTGGTGGCGACAAAAAAGGACTTTGAAACTAAGAACCGCAAGCGATTTTGTGGGCGCATTGCCACCGGCGATTATGATGCCATCATTATCGGGCACTCACAGTTTGAGAAAATTCCGATGAGCGTGGAGCGTCACCGGTATCTTTTAGCACAGCAGCGGCAGGAAATCCTGGATGGTATCGCGGAACTAAAAGCCGCCGAGGGTGACCGTTTTTCTATCAAACAGATGGAACGAGTAAAAAAGACCATTGATGCCAAGCTGGACAAATTGAACGACCAAAGCCGCAAGGATGATGTGGTCACGTTTGAGGAATTGGGTGTTGACCGTATTTTCATTGACGAAGCGCATTATTACAAGAACCTTGCTGTATTGTCTAAGATGCGAAATGTAGGTGGCATCAGTCAGACAGAGGCGCAGAAGTCCAGCGACCTGTATATGAAGTGCCGCTATCTGGACGAGATAACCGGGGGCCGTGGCGTGATCTTTGCTACGGGTACGCCAATCAGTAATACGATGGTAGAATTATATACTATGCAGAAGTATTTGCAGTATCATACTTTGCAGAAACAAAATCTATTGCATTTTGATGCATGGGCATCTACTTTTGGAGAGACTGTCACTGCCATCGAACTTGCTCCGGAAGGCAACGGATATCGGGCCAAGACAAGATTTGCCCGGTTCTATAACCTCCCGGAGCTCATGTCCATGTTCAAGGAGGTGGCGGATATTCAAACTGCAGAGATGTTGAAACTACCTGTACCTAAAGCAAATTACCACAATATTGTCCTGAAACCCTCAGAACAGCAAAAGGAAATGGTGAAGGCGCTGGGGGAACGGGCGGAACGAGTTCGCAATCAGATGGTGGACAGCTCTAAAGATAATATGCTGCTTATTACCAACGATGGGCGCAAGCTGGCTCTTGACCAGCGTCTTCTTAACCCCATGCTCCCAGACAGCGATACCAGTAAGATAACCACTTGCGCTGAACTGGTATTTGCCATATGGCAACGAACCATAGACCAGAGGTCCACGCAAATGGTGTTTTGCGATTTGTCTACGCCGAAAGGAAACGGTGAGTTTAACGTCTATGATGACCTGCGGGACAAGTTGATTACCAAGGGCATGCCAGCAGAGGAAATTTCCTATATCCACACCGCCAACACGGAGATGCAGAAGAAAGAGCTGTTCGGTAAGGTACGCTCCGGGCAGGTACGAGTGCTGCTCGGTTCTACGCAGAAGATGGGAGCCGGAACTAACGTACAACAAAAGCTTGTGGCGTTGCACCACCTGGATTGCCCGTGGCGTCCCTCTGACTTGCAGCAGCGAGAAGGGCGCATCATTCGACAGGGAAATACCAACCCAGAAGTGGAAATCTACACCTACGTTACCGAAAATACCTTTGACAGTTATCTCTATCAGATGGTGGAGGGAAAGCAAAAGTTTATTGGGCAGGTTATGACAAACAAGAGCCCTGTGCGATCCGCAGAGGACGTGGACGAGACGGCACTTTCCTATGCGGAGATTAAAGCCCTCTGTACAGGAAATCCCTACATCAAGGAAAAGATGGATCTGGATATCGTCGTACAGCGACTGAAGCTATTAAAGGCCAATCATCTCAGCCAGAAATACTCTCTGGAAGATCAAATTCTGAAGAAACTACCCCAAAAGATTGCAGACTGTAAGCAGAAGATTGCGAACTATCGGATAGACCAAGTTCACTTAGAGAAAAATACGACGCCTGGTATGGAAGGATTTTGCCCGATGGAGGTAGAAGGCGTAACATACACAGAAAAGAAAGACGCAGGTGCAGCCATCCTTGCTGCCTGCAAGGCAATGACCAACCCAGACGCAAAACCACTCGGATACTATCGGGGATTTTTTATGGAACTGAGCTTTGATACCTTTAGCAAAGAATATAAAGTAACACTGAAGAACCGATTGAATCATACTGCCATCTTAAGTGCGGACATATTCGGGAACATTAAGAGGATAGACAATACGCTGAACAACATAAATTCTAAATTGAATAGTTGTGAAGAACAACTGGAAGAGATCAAGGTTCAGCTTGTCAATGCCAGAGCAGAGGTCGGTCAGCCATTTCCGCAGGAAGAAGAATTGAAAGCGAAAACGATCCGTTTGGAAGAACTTAATATCCTGCTTAATATGGATAAACGGGAAAATGCAGTTATGGATGAGAAACATGATGCGGAAACCAACCTTTCAGTCAGAAAAACAAAAGAACAAGAGAGGTAAAGTGCGTTGCACATTTGTCATACCAATCAAGGGCGTGTATCATGAATACCAAATAGCCACAAGGAAAAATTAGGAGGTAAAAATGATGTGGAATGATGCACAACGGGATACGTGGATTTACAATTATGGAAATATGTTTCAAGAGTATTTGAGCACGATTGTTGCAACCTTAGCAAAAGAAAACAGCGAATATCGCGAAATTCAGGAGAACATAGAACAGACATATCAGGAATACTCCAACGTATTTGAAGTATTTGATTCTGAAACACCAGCCAATATAACCGAACGGGAGTGTGCTGCGCTAATTCGGATAATAGAATGGAAAAAACAGTTGATCAAGATGGAAATAGAGTCCATATATTTCAAAGGATGTCGCGATAATATGGAATATCTAAAAACGATTGGAGCTTTATAAAAATAGTACAGGCAGGAGATTTTCTAAGTGAGAATCTCCTGATTTTTTATTTGCAAGAGGAGTAGATAAATCATGTCAGACGAGAAACTTCAAAATAAGCTATATGAGAAAATGGCCACAGAACAGGCACGTTATCGGAACTGGCTAATCAGTCAATCTTCCGAGGAAATTCTGAATCATGCTGCTGAATATACCATCCGAGAGGATATCATGATGGAAGTATCGGTTCTGGAACTATCGGAGGTTCATACTAAGGCGCTACTGAAATCCAGAACTCCATTGGAAGATATTTATAGGGAATGGCAGAATACTGAAACCAGACATATGGAGGATATACGGGATATGATCGAAGCCCGCGCCAATGCTATGATACGTACAAAACAAACATATGAACGTTGACAATCTTATTCTTTTCGCATATGTGTTGCACCATAGGTGCAAAGGATGCATTGTTTTAACAAGCAACGAATTGTGGGGCCACAATTCTACTTGACAGGGGCTTTGCGCCCCTATCACCCCGCAAGAAAGGAAACTATCTTTGAAACGAACACGGGAAATGAAAATTCGTTTTACCCAAGAAGAATTGGATATGCTTACAAAAAAATCACAAATGGCGGGATATTCTCGCGAAGAATTTTGCCGACAGATTTTAAATGGTGCCATCGTTAAGGAAGCTCCCTCGGTAGAAGTATTGCAACTGGTTCGAGAAGTACGGCGCGTAGGATATCACATGGATCAAATTTTAAAGCATGTAAACGGTAAAGGACTGGTGGATGTATCGCGACTTCGCAAAGCGCTGGAGGAGAATCGGATGGTAGAAAAACAAATCATAGGTGCCTATACAGGAGTTTGATATGGCAGTCACCTCTCTTTGGCCTGTAAAGGGGCGCATTGCTCCAGTAATTGATTATGCCAAAAATCCGGAAAAGACCGCTGAACACAATTACGAGGCACTGGCATCGCTTCATTGCATCGACAACGTAGTAGAATATGCGGTGGACGAGATGAAAACCGAATGCCGCCGTTACGTATCCTGTTTAAATTGCAGAGAAGATATTGCTGCTACACAGTTTATGGAAACCAAACGGATGTGGAAAAAGACGGGTGGACGAATGTGCTATCACGGATATCAGTCGTTTCGAAAGGGGGAAGTGACTGCGGAATCTGCTCATGAAATCGGTGTGGCGTTAGCGCAGGAACTATGGGGTGATCGCTTTGAAGTATTGGTAGCGACACACTGCAATACCGAACATTATCACAATCACTTCGTTATCAATTCAGTGTCCTTTGCGGATGGGTACAAGTTTTATAATTCCCCTGCCGATTATACCCGGATGCGGGCTGTTTCTGACCAGCTTTGTCGAGCGCATGCAATTTCCGTCATAGACTATCCAGGCAAGAATGCGAGAAGCTATCATGAATGGCAGGCGGAAAAGAACGGAGAGCTTACGCATAAGAGCACAATACGAGCGGATATCGACCGAGCGATTCGGGCGTCTACAACGCAGCGCGACTTTCTGCGAGTGATGGGTGAGATGGGCTATGAGCTGAAACTTTACGGTAAACACGGACAGAGGCTTCAACGTCCCGGATTAAAGCCACCGGATGCTGATGGATACTTTCGCTTTTATCATCTTGGCGATGGATATGATCTGGAACAAATCCGACAACGGATTTTGAAAAATATACACAAGCAAGTGCCATTTTCGAAGGCACAGAAAAAACAACGAAAGCCCTGTTTCTTGCGAGATAGGCCACAAAAGAAAATAACCGGTTTACGCGCTTTGTATTTTCGATATTGCTACGAACTGCATATTCTTGAGCATCAGCCGACATCTGTAAAACAGGTGTCTTTTTTCTTACGAAAAGATATGGTCAAGTTGAATCAACTGGATGCAGAAGCCCGGCTGCTGGGAAGGCACAATATCAGAAATATAGGAGAACTGACAGCATACCAAGAAAAAGTAGAGGCAGAACTTCAGACACGAATTGCGCAAAGACAAGAATTTCACAGACAGGCAAGACGGGTAGCATATCAAGAAGAACCTTCTGTTACCGAAATGAAATTAAAAATCAAGGAGTTATCTATCAAGATAAAAGTCTTGCGAAAGGAGGTAAAGTTATGTGAGGATATTGCATTGCGCTCCAAAGTCATCCAAGAACATAGAAGACGATTCATAGAACAAAAAGAGAGGGAGTTGATACAAAGTGAATTATTCAGGCGACGCGGCAGAACTGGTCGTGAGGATATCTTTGGAAGGTAGTGAGGTAGCCATCCGATTAGCTGGTTCCGGTGCAAAGCAGGTTGCTGTTTTGCTGTATGCGATTCTTCACGACGAGAAAAAGACTCGAGGGAAAACCAGACTGGTCCATATGTTGCGAAAAGATAAAGACTTGAAAGTATTTGCCGTAAAAAATACGGATCTTTCATTGTTTTGTCGCGAGGCTAAAAAGTATGGTGCTCTCTACTGTGTACTGAAATCTCCGGATGCCACAGATGGTGTTACGGATATTATAGTGCGGGAGAAGGATGCTGGTAGAATCAACCGTATTTTTGAACGATTCGGCCTTGCAACTGTAGATATGGCCAGTATTAAGAGTGAGATTGGACATAGCCGGGAGGGAACTGACGGAAAGAATTCTTTTGTACCAGAGCATGGTGCGTTTGAACAGGAGCAAGAAGCATTTCTGGATGCATTGTTTCAGTCTAAGATTGCTGAAGGGGAGAAATTGATTCAAAACCCTACCGAAGGCCGGACTGCGATATTCCATCCGTCCGTGCCTATCTCAAAGATCAAAGAAACAAATGCATTGGATATTTCTGACGCGTCCCAACATCACCGTTCTTCGGTTCGCCAGGAATTAAACCAAATCAAAGAAAAACAAGGAGTAGCAGGAAAAAACAGAGAACATTCTAATCTGCAGACGACAAGGAAGTATAGCGACAAGAAAAAAGCCAAAAAGAACAGGAAAGCAAAGGAGAGATAGCATATGGCAAATTATGATGATCTATTCATGCCTTCAAATGCGGATAACGCCTTTGATAAGGAAGTGTGGGTTGCGCAGAAGCAGCAAGAACGCGAAGCTATCTATCATCGGATCGCCGCGTATGTACAAGCGATGAATGGTGATGGAAAACGCTTTCAGACCTATCTGGATGTGCAGGCAAAATTTGACCGATATTCTGTCAGTAATGCTATTCTGATTGCAGATCAAATGCCACAAGCGACGTATTTAGCTGATTTTGAGAGCTGGAAACAGAATGGTGTTTACGTAAGGAAAGGGGCAGTAGGAATCTCTATTTTGGAACCCGGAAAAGAATATGAGAAAACAGATGGCTCGACTGGTGTATCCTACAATGTAAAGAAGGTATTTGATATTTCGCAAACAAATTCTCGACAAAAATTTACACCATCTATATCTCGTGATGAGCGGCTGTTACTGAAAGCATTGATGAACACTTTTCCTGGAAGCTTTCAGATTTCCAACGGATTACCAGATCATACCAACGCTATGTATTCTGTGAAGGAGGATACCATCTTTGTACGCCAGGGATTATCTGCTTTTGATATTTTTCGTAGCATAGCAGGGGAAATGGTACATGCAAACCTGCATAAAGGGGGTTACAAATGCCAGAGTCCGGACTTTGTAGCCTATAGTGCAGCGTATCTACTGTGCAAACGCAATGGTGTATCCGTGCAGGATTTCTCTTTTGAACGAATTCCATCGCAATATCATTCCATAGAGGAAAAGGAAATCCGCAGCGAGATGAGTACCATACGGGAAATTGCTGGTGAGATTTCGACCAGTATGAACCGTTTTTTTGAAGTGCAAGAAAGAAGAAACAAACATCGAGATGTAGGAGTTCGATAGAGGAGGGGTTGTATGACAGAAGAAAAATGTGTATTAGTGTTTACTGAGTATGAGCGCCGACTTATGATACGAGGTATGGTCGAGTTTCGTAATGCGATTCTCCGCGAAGGAAAACCGATAGAAGATGTAAATACACTGATTTTGAAGATCATCGACGCACCTCATCAACGGAAAAAAAGGAGAGAGGAACGTGAACGCAGGTAAAATATTCCGATGGCTGTATTTTACATTGGGCACCGTTCCTGTGACATGGCTGGCATTGCTGTTGGCACCGCATATAAAAGGAGGGTTGCCGATGATTGTACGCAATGCGGGGGAGATATTTCATGATCCCTTTCACATTCAATTCTGTGAGGATAGTGTAAAAACAGCCATCATATTTTTGTTGTGCTATGGAATAGCTATCGGTTGCTATTTTGGGACAGGGTGCAATTATCGCAGGCGGAAAGAATATGGTTCTGCCAGATGGGGGAATCTTGCGGCTATCCAAAAACGGTACACACACAAGTGCAAAATGGAAAATAAAATTCTGACACAAAACGTGACGATAGGGTTGGATGGCCGGAAACATCGACGTAATCTGAATATTTTGGTTTGTGGTGGTTCTGGTGCAGGCAAGACAAGGTTTTTTGCAAAGCCAAACATTATGAACGCTAACACCAGCGTTGTGTGTCTCGATCCCAAAGGAGAGTTACTGCGAGATACAGGAAACCTCTTGAAAGCCAAGGGATACGATATTAAGGTCATTGATCTGATTAACATGGAAAAAAGTTACTGTTACAACCCTTTCGTTTATCTTCGCAACGATAACGATATTCAGCGGTTGGTGACAAATCTTTTTAAAAATACAACACCCAAAGGCAGCCAGAGCCAAGACCCTTTTTGGGATCAGGCAGCACAAATGTTGTTATTAGCGCTGATATTTTATCTCCACTATGAAGCACTACCAGACGAACAGAATTTTTCCATGGTCATGGAAATGATACGGGCCGGTGAAGTCCGGGAAGAAGATGAAACATATCAATCCCCGTTAGATGAACTTTTTAACTGTTTGGAGAGGCGAAATCCAGAACATATTGCTTTGAAGTATTACCGCTCTTATCATTCGGGCAGTGCAAAAACGCTGAAATCCATTCAAATTACGCTGGCTTCCCGACTGGAAAAATTCAATCTGGAGTCACTTTCCAGTATCACCCAAACGGATGAAATGGAGTTGTGGCGCTTGGGTGAGGAGAAAATTGCTCTTTTTGCAGTGATTCCGGATAATGACAGTAGCTTTAATTTTATTATAGGGATGCTTTATACACAGCTATTCCAACAGTTATATTATCAGGCCGACGTAGTACATGGTGGTCGGCTTCCGGTCCACGTGCATTGTGTCATGGATGAGTTTGCCAATGTTGCGCTGCCAGATGAATTTGATAAGCTCCTTTCTACCATGCGAAGCCGGGAGATTTCCGTCAGTATTATCATACAAAATTTGGTGCAGCTCAAAGCACTCTTTGAAAAACAATGGGAGAGCATTGTGGGCAATTGTGATACCTTCCTTTATCTCGGTGGAAATGAACAATCGACACATGAATATGTTTCCAAGCTGTTGGGGAAAGAAACCATTGATATCAATACGTATGGACAGACACGCGGGCGTAACGGCAGCTACTCTACAAACTGGCAGCTGGCAGGCCGCGAATTATTGACTTCCGATGAAGTGCGTATGCTGGATAACCAGTACGCACTTCTTTTTATTCGTGGAGAACGACCTGTGAAAGATTTTAAATACGATATTTTGAAACACCCATATGTGCAGTTGACAACAGACGGTGGGGCTGAGCCATATCAGCACGGCGAGGTCAGCTATAGTATTGCATCTATTCGGCTTGATACTATCTTATCGAAGCCAACAGAAGGAGAGGAACGAGATGGAAGTATTTTTACGCAGTATCAACTTCTAAGTGAAGAAGAATTAGAAGAACTTTTATTAAACGAAGGAGAAACCATATGAATATCATCAATATGAAGAACAAGAATCGTTTACCTATACCCGCACAGATAAAGAGAGGGTATCGTTATTACTGCTTTCTTGTGGCTGCTATAGCCATAGGAAGTGTTCGTTCCATGGTAGTTTTCGCTACAGGGGCCAGCGATCCACTGACAGTGATTAATAATCTATCAGAATTTATTTTCGGTCTGATCCGTGCAGTGGGTCTGATTTTGCTGGGTTGGGGCATTGTGCAGGTAGGGTTATCCTTGCAATCTCACGATCCCTCGCAGCGATCTAATGGATTTCTGACATTAGCTGGTGGCATTATCATTACATTTGCGAAGGAGATTTTGACACTGATTACTGGCGCGTAGATTCCAATGGTGGACAGATACAGGGCGACTTTCTACAGGAAAGCCGCCCGAAAGGAGGGACAAGTCATGTCAGATCATTGGGTTGTACAGAATTTAGAAAATGCGCTGAACGTTTGGAATGAAAAGCTCAGCGAAATATGGCGATTGATTACGCAATCGCCGCAGACGTTTCGAGGGGGAACAATCTGGAGCGTAGTGTTGGATATTCATGGTGCACTTCAGGCCATCGGATATGCTCTGCTGGTATTATTTTTTGTAGCTGGTGTGATAAAAACCTGCGGTAGTTTTGTGGAAATGAAAAAGCCGGAACATGCCATAAAGCTTTTTATCCGTTTTGCGTTGGCAAAGGGTCTGATTACTTATGGAATGGAAGGGATGCTGGCTCTACTCAATATTGTTCAAGGCATGGCGACTTCCGTAATGAATACAGCAGGATTTGGAGAGCCACAATCCGCCATTTTACCGGAGGAAATTGTAGAAGCGGTAGAGCATTGTGGCTTTTTTGAAAGTATTCCACTCTGGGCAGTTACGCTGATTGGAGGGCTGTTTATTTGGGTGCTGTCTTTTGTGATGATTTTGAGCGTTTATGGACGCTTTTTTAAACTCTATATGTATACGGCCTTGGCTCCGGTTCCTTTGGCTGGATTTGCAGGTGAGCCCAGTCAAAACGTGGGCAAGAGCTTTCTAAAAAGTTATGCTGCAGTTTGTCTGGAAGGGGTTGTGATCGTGCTGGCCTGTGTAATTTTTTCTGTTTTTGCCAGCAGTCCACCGGTGGTGCAGTCAGAAGCAGCGGCAGCTTCTATGGTATGGAGCTATATCGGAGAACTTATTTTCCATATGTTAATTCTTGTGGGTACTGTAAAAATGGCAGATCACGTTGTACACGAGATGATGGGATTATGAGGAGGTATTTATGTTAGAAGTAAAAATCAACCGGGAAATTCGGGATTATACTGAGACTGTGTTTTTTGGACTGTCATTGCGGCAGTTCTTTTGTTCTTTGTTAGCGATCCTTGTAGCCATAGGATTGTATTTTCTGTTGGAGCCCTGCGTAGGAACGAAAATTGTGTCTTGGATATGCATATTGAGTGCAGCTCCTTTTGCAGCATTAGGTTTTTTTACCTACCATGGACAGACATTTGAACAGTTTTTGTGGGCATGGATGCGTTCGGAAATATTAGAACCAAAAGAACTGCCCTTCATATCGACAAATTTCTATTACGAAATATGGAGAGATAGCAGGAAAGCAAAGAAAAAGGAGAGTGGAAAACATCATGCGTAAACATATGAAAGCAATCATGCAGCGGGATCGGGAACAATATCGCATTCCACGGCGGGTACAGGATGTGATTCCCATTAGTCAAATTTGGTCAGATGGTATTTTTCGAACAGGGAATCAATTTTCTAAAACCTATCAATTTACAGATATTAACTATATGGTGGCCAGCTACGAAAGTCAGGAAAAGATTTTCCATATCTATTCGGAGTTATTGAATTCCCTGGACAGCGAAGTATCTACGAAACTTACTATCCTTAACCATCAACGGAATCGAGCGGACTTTGAACAGTCCGTTCTAATGCCGTTAAAAGAGGACGGGTTGGATGAGTATCGCAACGAGTATAACCAGATGATTCTTGATAAGGCCACAGGAGCACATGGAATCGTTCAGGAAAGGTATGTTACGGTATCCATTGCCAAGCCAGATATAGAAGAGGCCCGTGTGTATTTTGCTCGGATCGATGCTGAGCTGACGGTGCATTTTGCTGCGCTGGGGTCTAAATGCACAGCATTAACGACCACAAACCGCTTGCGTGTTCTTCATGATTTCTATCGGACAGAAGAAGATTATTTCCATTTTGATATGACAGACTTGGCTCGGAAGGGCCACGACTTCAAGGACTGTATCTGTCCGGATGCTATAGAAAAGCATAGCGATTATCTGAAATTAGGAGATCGGTATTGTCGGATTCTTTTTTTGAAGAACTATGCCAACTCCATTAAAGATAGATTTATCCACGATCTGACTGGCTTGAACCGAAATATGATGCTATCGATTGATATTCTTTCTATACCTACCGATGAAGCGGTGCGCGAAGTGGAAGCACGGTTGCTGGGTGTGGAAACGAATATAACTAATTGGCAACGTCGCCAAAATCAGTATCACAATTTTTCGGCAGTGATTCCTTATGATATGGAACTCCAACGAAAAGAGAGCAGGGAATTTTTAGATGACCTGATGACTCGCGATCAACGAATGATGTTAGCAGTTTTAACATTGGTGCTGACTGCGGATACGAAAGAACAGCTGGACAGGGATACGGAAACTATTTTATCGCTGGCAAGACAACATATGTGCCAGATGGCAACATTGAAATATCAGCAGTTGGATGGGTTGAATACGGTACTTCCCATCGGCGTGCGGAAAATCCACACCTTTCGCACACTGATTACCGAATCTTTGGCCATATTCATGCCATTTCAAGTACAGGAAATACAGGATCGCGGAGGCATTTACTTTGGTGAAAATGCAATTTCGCGCAATTTGATTTTGTGTAATAAAGCGAACCTGTTGAATCAGTCCGCATTTTTATTAGGAGTGCCAGGTTCCGGCAAATCTTTCAGTGCAAAGGAACTGATCGCCTTTCTGATTCTTAATACAGATGATGATATCCTGATTGCTGACCCAGAAGGCGAATATGCTCCCTTAGTCGAAGCTATGGGAGGGCTGGGGACGGTGATTCGTATAATGGCGGGAGGAAAGGATCGTCTGAATGCCATGTATATGGTAGAAGGCTATGGCGAAAATGATCCGATTGTTGTAAAATCTCAGTTTATCATGTCGTTGGTGGAACGGATTGACCCCAGTGGCGTAGAAGCAAAGCAAAAATCCATCATTGATCGTTGCACTGCGGAGATATTTCAGGAAGCGGAGTGTTTGGGAATCGTTCCTACTTTGACAACGCTTCGAGAGAAGTTGCTGAAGCAATCAGAAAAGGAGGCAGGGGATATTGCTTTGGCATTAGAACTTTTTACTACAGGTTCTTTAGATATTTTCGGACATCAGAGTACAGTGGATTTGAACAAGCGAGTAGTCGTCTTTGATATCCATGGTTTGGGAGAACAACTGAAACCCATTGGACATTTAGTGATTACAGATACAATACTGAATCGCGTTACTGTAAATTGGAAAAAGGGGAAGCGTACCCACGTTTTTATTGACGAATTTCACGTCATGTTTGAGAACGAGTTTTCTGCTGCCTTTTTTGGTTCGGCTTGGCGGCAGTTTCGAAAGCGGAATGCATACCCTACAGCAATTACGCAAAACGTAACGTATCTTTTAAATTCTACACAGGCCAGCAGCATGCTGTCGAACTCCGAGCTTGTTGTTATGTTAAATCAGGCAACAGGTGATCGCGAAAAGTTAGCACAACTGTTACACATCTCCGATGAACAGATGCGTTATATCGAAAACGCCGATGCTGGATGTGGACTGATCAAATACGGCAGTGCCTTAGTGCCATTTATCAATCGTTTTCCTGAACACACAAAGCTATACCAGCTGATGACAACTCGTCCCGGAGAAGGTGATTTTTCCAGAGGGAAGCATTGAGCTTCTTTCGCAGAGGGAAGGAAAAGTAGGGCTATGACATGAGAAAAGTAAATACACTAAAAACCATCAAAACAACAAAATGGAAGAATCGCAATTATAGAAAACTGATGAACAAAGCATTGATTCGCACGCATAGGCGAAATACTATGGTTCGTTTGGAAAAACATGTGAAGGAATCTGCAGAACAATCGCAGACGACCCCCAATGAGTATGCGGAAGCTCAGCTACAGTCTGCTGCAAAAGATATCATATATCGCACGAAAAATCTTGCTGCTTTCGGAACAAAAACAGCGTGGCAACAAGGAAGAAAAGCAGTTCGACGCTATCGGATGCGAGAGAAACCTGAGGATTTGCAAGAAAGTGAGCCTATGCCTTTGGAAGCAGAAAGTACTCTTAAAAGAGAGAGCAAGGTTGTACATCCGTTACAAAGTACGAACAAGAAAAGGGAAAACCTCCATAACATATCTTCTGTACCAGCTGGCAGAAGGGATTCTATTGAGTGTTTACAAGAATGTGTTGCAGAGCTGAGACCTATTTTGTATAGGCAGCAAACAAAAGTGGGAACAGGTTGTATTGTTCCTATCAATCATCGAATAAAGCAGAAGGATCAGAGACGATCTGCAGGGAAGACAATAGTGCCTGTTGCATATGTGCCAATGGATAAGGGAGAGCGCATTCAAACTACAAAACGACCAGACACAAGCACAAAATCGCTAAGCGACAAAGAACGAAACGCGTGCCATGGGTTAATCAAGAAGATGATGAAACAACCATTCACTCAACGAAGGGTAAAACCCGCGATACGAGCGGCTCCTACAGTGGAAGGGGCTGCTCCTGTAGCTGCGACAATGGCTGAGAGAACAGCTGCGTTTACACTTAGATTTGTCATTGCATCGCTAAAAACTTTGCTGAAAGTCGTCTCTGGGTGTGGTGGAATCGTTACTCTGATTGCAGTTGTCATTTGCATGGCAGGACTGACCACTGCCTCTTGCTTTGGCATTTTCTTTTCCGGTGAGGATATCGGCACAGGACAGACCATGTCTACTGCTGTGCGAGATATCAACACAGAATACGCAAATAAAATCGAAGAAATCAAAGATAGTTATTCATATGATAAATTAAGCATTTCAGGGGACCGCGCTCCATGGCCGGATGTACTGGCAATCTATGCGGTGAGAACAACAACAGATCCCAGTCATTCTCAAGAAGTAGCTACTATGGACGACCATAAAAAAGAATTGCTGAGAGAGACTTTTTGGGCGATGAATGAAATCAGTTATCATACGAAAAAACACACTACAACATCAACCATAACGGAGAAAGACGAAGAAGGAAATGTTACGACGAGACCAATATCGAAAACGAAAATAACACTATTGATTACGATTCGCCATAAAACTGTAGACGAGATGGCGGATATCTATCAATTCAATGTAGAACAGAGACAGTTACTTGCAGAATTATTGTCGGAGGAATATTACGGACTGTGGAGTTCTGTTTTATATGGTATAGGGAAAGGCGACGGAGATATCGTTTGCGTAGCGCTTTCACAGGTAGGAAATATTGGTGGCGAACCCTATTGGAGTTGGTGCGGTTTTCCTTCTCGTGTAGAGTGGTGTGCCTGCTTTGTGTCCTGGTGCGCAAATGAATGCGGATATATTGACATAGAGGTTATTCCTAAATTTATTAATTGTGTAGTTGGCTCTCGTTGGTTTCAAGATCGCGGGCTCTGGCAAGAAAGGAATTACGAACCACGCTGTGGTGACCTCATTTTCTTTGATTGGGATGATGGCGCAGGACAGGATGGCAGGCCAGATCATGTAGGAATCGTAGAAAAAACAGAAAACGGAAGAGTATACACGATAGAAGGAAACTCCGGTGATCAATGTAAACAGAGACAGTATTCGGTAGGACATTATGAAATTTATGGGTATGCAACGCCAGCCTACGAGAACATGTGAAATA
>CATJIF010000033.1 GCA_949740445.1 uncultured Peptostreptococcaceae bacterium
GGAAAACCGTGCATCGCCCGCAATGTATCGGATATATTCAATGGTATCCATCCTTTCTTTCATAAAATTTTGCAGGCAACCGGTCGGCTGCACTGCTTATGGTACAGCATATGGAAAAGAGCGAAAAAGGGTGTCTGTCGTTAAGAAAGAAAAGCAGAGGGGCGTTGCAGTAGAGAGTCCGGATAACAAGAGTGCTGTACCTGCTTGCCGCATCAGTTGCCGGATTTTGTCGCTGGAAGCAGTGTTTTTTGCTGCCGCATTAAAAACAGCGCGCCTTTGTTTGCGCTGACAGCGTTGAAACAGCCTTGGCTGCGGCTGCAGCAGCGGTTTCGCAGATCTACCAGAACCGTTTTTTATTTTAGAAAAGCTGTTAAGTAAAAAAACTTGACACTCTGAATTTCCTGTGCTATGATACTCCTTGTGTGAAAGAAGGAAGAGCAGTATGTTTGATAAATTCATCGAAATCAGTATGCTCTGCGGCTTTTACGGAGGGTTGCTGCCAAAGAGGCAGAGCCTGTTTCTGAAGGCGTATTACGAAGAGGACTGTTCGCTGTCGGAAATTGCGCAGCAGTACGGGATCAGTCGCCAGGGCGTGCACGATGCCATTAAAAAGGCAGAAAAGTCCCTGCGGGAATACGAAGAAGCGCTGGGGCTGGTCCATCGGTTTTTAAAAACCGAGCAGGCGCTTAAAAAAATTGATACGGAAATCGACCTTCTGACGGAGCAATACTGCGAAGATCCGCAACTGATCTGCCGCTTGCAGTCCATGAAGCAGGCCATCGACAGCCTGAACGAGTAGCGCGGCAAAACGCAGGGCGCGGCAGCGGGTAGATGCGGGCTGGCGGACAGAACGCAGCGAATAGAAAGCAACAGCGGGAAAAGGCTGGCAGAAGAGCGCAGCAGCAGTCGAGAAGCAAAGGCGGACAAGAGCCGGCAGACGGGCAGCAGAAACCGGCAAACGCCGGCGAAAAACGCACACAATCGCTAAAAAACAGGAGAGCTTATGGCATTTGAAGGGTTAGCAGATAAATTACAGGGAGTCTTTAAAAAATTAAAAGGAAAAGGCGTTCTGACAGAATCCGACATCAACGAAGCCATGCGCGAGGTAAAATTAGCGCTGCTGGAGGCGGATGTCAACTTCAAGGTCGTTAAGGAATTTGTAGCCTCGGTAAAAGAAAAGTCGCTGGGGACCGATGTTCTCGAAAGCCTGACGCCGGCGCAGCAGGTAATTAAAATCGTCAACGATGAGCTGGTTGCGCTGATGGGCGGCACCAACAGCAAGCTGACTTTTTCGCCGAGAGGTTTTACCGTCCTTATGATGGTAGGCCTGCAGGGTACTGGTAAGACGACCACCTGCGGAAAACTGGCGGGCTATCTCAAAAAGAACGGGAAAAAGCCGATGCTGTGCGCGTGCGACGTTTACCGTCCAGCGGCCATCGACCAGCTGGAAATCGTCGGCAAATCCGTCGGCGTGCCGGTGTATACCGACAGGGACAGCCAGGTTCCGGAAGAAATTGCAAAAAAAGCGGTCAAAGAAGCCGAATACAAAGGCTTTGACGTGCTGATTATAGATACGGCGGGGCGGCTTCACATCGACGAAGCGCTGATGGAGGAGCTGGTGCGCATCAAACAGGGCACTAAGCCCCACGAAATCCTGCTGGTGGTGGATGCCATGACCGGACAGGATGCCGTCAATGCTGCCGATGCCTTTAACCAGAAGCTGGGAATCGACGGCATCGTTATGACGAAGCTGGATGGCGATACCCGCGGCGGTGCGGCGCTGTCCGCAAAGAGCGTAACCGGAAAGCCGATTAAATTCATGGGCGTGGGCGAGAAATTGGATGCGCTGGAGCCCTTCCATCCGGAGCGCATGGCCTCGCGCATTCTGGGCATGGGCGATATGCTTACGCTGATCGAAAAGGCGCAGGAGAGCTTCGACGAAAAGCAGGCTGCGGAGATGGAGCGCAAGCTGCGCAAAAACGAATTTACACTCGAAGATTTTCTGGAGCAGTTCTCGCAGGTGCGGAAAATGGGCGGTTTCGGAAAAATTTTGGATATGCTGCCGGGCATGGGCGGCAAGGTATCGGAAGACCAGATGTCCGAAGGCGAAAAGGAAATGAAATACATGGAGGCCATCATCTTCTCCATGACGCCGCAGGAGCGCAGAGACCCCTCGATACTCAACGCCAGCCGCAGAAAGCGCATCGCCGCAGGCGCAGGCGTTACGGTCAACCGCGTCAACACGCTGGTGAAGCGCTACGAGGAAACCCGCAAGATGATGAAGCAGTTAAACGGCGGCAAATTCAAAAAAAACCGGCTGTTTCGCGGGTTGTAAGAATCTCCGGCTGTAAGAGTAAGAGATTTTGGATGCAGAAATCCCGGGCGGCAGAGGCCGTCGGAATCGATTCCGACGGGCAGATTCTTACGCACAGGTGTTTTATCAGCGCATCGCTGACAAAGCAGCGCAGAGCAAAGGCTTTGCGCGGATAAAGCAGATGACAATGACAGACGCTAATTCCCGAAAAAGCGCACGCTTGCGCAGTTTGACAGGATTTAGTATAAACGAAGGAATTCAGAAAAATTTTGGATGCTTAAGGAGGTGGAACCAATGGCAGTAAAAATCAGATTGAAGAGAATGGGCGCAAATAAAAAGCCGTTTTACAGAGTTGTAGTTGCGGATTCCCGCACTTCGAGAGACGGAAAGTGCATCGAAGAGCTGGGGTACTATAACCCCCTCGTCGATCCTGCGGAAATCAAAATTGATGCAGAGAAGGCAAAGAAATGGATCAGCAACGGTGCACAGCCGACAGATACGGCGCGGGCGCTGTTGAAGAAAGCCGGAGCGATAGAATAAGAAAGCGGTGATTCATATGGTAGAACTGGTAGCGACGATTGCAAAGGCGCTGGTGGATAATCCGGAAGAGGTTTCGGTCAAACAGACCGACGGCCAGCAAGAAATTGTAATCGAACTGAAAGTTGCTCCCGAAGATATGGGAAAAGTCATCGGAAAGCAGGGAAGGATCGCCAAGGCGCTTCGTACTGTCGTAAAAGCAGCGGCAACAAGAGCAAACAAAAAAGTAGTCGTGGAGATCGTTCAGTAAGAAGGCTTTCCGCGAGGCGCGAAACCGCGGGGCTGCTGCAAAGCCATTTGCAGCGGCCCCTTGCTGTTATATGCGGGCAATGCATATGCACAATCGAATATCGCTTGCTGCGCTCGCACAGGGCGGCAGGTTTAGAACCCCCTGCAAATGCAAAAACCTGTGCGCAGGAGCGCTGCAAAACCAGCGGATATGAACAGGAAAACCGGCGTCGCAAACCCAGCAGGTGTGCGCAGATGGGCGGCGCTTTACAATAGAAAAGGAGTATCGGTGGAGAAAATCAAGTTGGGACAAATCGTCGCTGCGGTGGGCATTAAAGGCGAAGTCAGGGTCTATCCCTATACGGATATTCCGCAGCGGTTTGAGGAAGTAAAACAGCTTTGGATCGAGTCGGAGCCAGCGGAGATCAAAAGCGTAAGATATATGAAAAACATGGTAATTCTGCGCCTTGCCGGCGTGGAGGACCGCAACGCGGCAGAAGCATTGCGCGGAAAATATCTCTATATCGATCGCAAGGATATGTGGCAACTGCCGGAGGATACGTATTTAGTAAAGGATTTGCTGAACCTTTCCGTCGTCGATGAGAGCGGCAATGCCGTGGGAACGCTGGTCGATGTAATTCAGAACAGCGCGCAGGATCTTTACGAAATCCAAAGAGAAGACGGAAGCACTTTTTTGCTTCCAGCGGTGGGAGAATTTGTGCGCAGAGTGGATTTGAAAAAGCGCCTTATGGCAGTCCGGCTGATCGAAGGGCTGGTGGAACTTTGAATATCAATGTCCTCACGCTGTTTCCGCAGATGTTTGGACCGGTAACGGAGGACAGCATTCTGGGGAGAGCCAACGAGGCAGGGCTTCTGAAAGTCAATTGCGTCAACATCCGCGACTACACGCAGGACAAGCACAAAAGAACAGACGATACCCCCTTTGGCGGCGGCGCTGGCATGGTGATGCATGCCGATCCTGTCTTCCGGGCGCTGCAGGCGCTAGGCGCACAGCCGCCCGGGGAAGCGACAGCCGCGACAGCAACTGCCTGTGGTGCCGTATCCGGTGCCCTGCGTCAGCGGCTGCTCTATATGTCACCCAGGGGAGCGATGTTAAATCAGGCGATGATCGAAGAGCTGGCGCAGCAGGATGAGCTCTTTATCCTCTGCGGCCACTACGAAGGAGTTGACCAGCGGATTCTGGATTACTGGCAGATGGAAGAAGTATCTATCGGCGACTACATCCTGACAGGCGGCGAGCTGCCCGCCATGGTGCTGATCGACGCCGTGGCGCGGATGATTCCCAACGTGTTGGGAAACAGCGGTTCCCACAGAGAAGAATCCATCTATTCGGGGCTGCTGGAATACCCGCAGTACACAAAGCCGCGGACCTATTGCGGCATGGAAACCCCCGAGGTGCTGCTGTCCGGAAACCATCAGAACATACACCTGTGGCGCTTAAAGCAATCCTTTCTTTTGACAAAAAAGCGCAGGCCCGATCTGTGGCAGGCGTATGTGCAAAACAGCGATCACTTGACACGACAGGAAAGAAAACTGCTGCAATCGATTCTTGACGAAGAAAAACCGTAAAAGTATCAGCAGCTGCGGTTGAAACGAAAAGGATTTTTGTGATATAATGTCTACACCCGGTGATTGCCAAGCCGCAGGCGCAGGCAGAGCCGCGGTGTAACAGACATCGTGCAGCTTAGCGATTGCGGAGCGAAGCGACTGCAGAGCTTAGCGGAGCCGATGAAATGTCTACACCCGGTGATTGGTCGCCGGAGCAAGAAACAGAACAGGGGATGGGATGAAAGAAAAAAAACGGCAGCGCCGTTTGCGAAATGTGTTTATCGCTTTATATATCGCGGTGATTGTCGTACTGGCAGGCTGGATTTACATCCTGCCTCGCGTGTCCGACGCCCTTACGCCTACCGTGGTTTTGGAATATGGCCAGATGCAGGTAATGGATCAGGTCACTTGCTATATTGTCAGAAACGAGCAGGTGGTCAATGCATCCCATTCAGGAACGCCGACGTATTATGCCGAAGAAGGTGGAAAATACAGAAAAGGCGTTCGAATTGCCGATGTGGCAGGAGCGGGTTACAACTGCCCGGTAACGGGGATTATCAGCTACTATTACGATGGGATGGAAGGCCAGTATACGCCGCAGACCATGCACGAGATGGAGCTCGTTGCGCTCACAGAGGGGGAAGAAGACGAAACCGATGCACTTTTGCAGCCGAAGAACATTCAGCGCGACAGCGTTTCTTCCGGAGAGCCTTTATATAAAGTAGTGGAAAACGACGTTTGGTATGCGGTGTGCCGCGTGGAGAGCGCTTCCATCGTAAAATACCAGCAGGGGGCCAAGGTGGCCATTATGCTACCTACGGATACCGTAACTGGACGGGTCGATGAAATTGTGGACAAGGGCAGCTACTGGATGGTCATTTTAAAATTCGACCGTTACTATGAAGAAATGCCCCGATTGCGGCGGCTTTCGGCCACTGTTATCACTTCTGACAACAGTGGGATTTTAGTGCCCAATGAAAGTCTGACGCAGCAGGATGGAAAATCCGGCGTATATGTAAAGGGGATTAACGGAAACTACAGCTTTACCAGAGTAAAGATCATCGCTACCGACGGTGAATATTCCTTGGTGGAATCCGGCTCCTTCAACGAAAATACCCAGGAGGGAACGGAGAAGGTTTCTACCGTAGACATCTACGATGAAATACAAAGACATCCGCCGTCCGGAGAACGGAGCGCAAGCGGGAATACGCCGGAGGGCGAATGAGACTCGAGAGCAGCCGGATGCGTAGGCCGGACATGGACAAGGAGGAACGGAAATGGGAGCGATTCAGGAAAATATCCAGCGTATTGTAGAAGAGAAAAATAAAATAGCGGAGGCTGCAGGCAGGGCAGGCAGCGAAGTGCTCCTGATGGCCGTAACGAAAACGCGGACTCCGGAAGAAATTGACGAAGCCATTGATGCCGGCATTACGGATATTGGAGAAAACAAGGTGCAGGAGGTCATGGACAAATTCGACCGTGTAACGCGGCCGGTCCGCTGGCATTTGATCGGGCACCTGCAAACGAATAAAGTAAAATACATCATCGACAAGGTCTGCATGATTCACTCTGTAGATTCCCTGAAGCTGGCGCAGGAAATCGACAAGCGGGCAGCGCAGCATCAGCTGACGATGGATATTCTGATCCAGGTGAACGCTGCGCAGGAAGAAAGCAAATTCGGGATTACTGTGGATGAAACCAGACAGCTGATTTTGGATATATTGGAACAGTGTCCAAACGTCAGAATCTGCGGGTTGATGCACATCGCGCCCTTCGCAGAAGAGACGGAGGAGGTTCGGCCTTACTTCCGGCAGGTGAAGGAGCTTTACGACCAATGCGCGCAGATATCACATCCGCATTTGGAGTTTCGGTATTTGTCCATGGGCATGTCGCACGATTTCGGCGTGGCCATCGAGGAGGGGTCGACGGTGATCCGGGTGGGAACATCCATCTTCGGAGAACGGGATTACAGTAAAAAGCAGTAGAAAGGGGAGTTTGGGCCATGGGAGTTTTAGGAAAGTTTAAAGAGCTCATCGGAATTGAAGAAATCGACGAAGACGATGAGGATGAATATTATGAAGAAGAGCCTATTGCCGCAGCACCGCGCAGAGTGGAGACGCGGCAGAACAGCTTTACGCAGCCAGCGCCGAGGGAAGCAAGGGAAAACAGGGTGATCGCTATGCAGAATTCAGCAGTCAATCGCATTACCAATCAGTTTAAAATGGTGGTTATCGAGCCGAAGAGTTTCGATGAGAGCCCGAAGTTAGTGGATAACCTGAAGGCGAAAAAACCGGTCATCATCAATCTGGAAAAACTGGAATCCGATACGGCTAGAAAGATTTTTGATTTCCTCAGCGGTGCAACCTATGCGCTGAACGGGAACGTGCAGAAAATCGCCAATAACATCTTCGTATTCGCACCGGAGAATGTAGATGTCATGTCCTCTGTGGATCAAAAGTCAAGCAGTGGCTTTGGCGAAGTCAAAAGCCCGTGGCGGTAGGAAAGGAGCTTTTGCATGTATTGGTTTCTTTGGAGAGCGATCAACCTGCTGTTCCAGGTATTTTCCGCACTGATTCTCGTGTATTGCCTGCTGTCCTGGTTTGCGCGGCCGGGTAGTTCTGTGTTTCGGCTGTACTGCGGGCTGGGCGATGTGGTAGAACCGCTGATTCG
Source organism: uncultured Peptostreptococcaceae bacterium (assembly GCA_949740445.1). Taxonomy (GTDB): domain Bacteria; phylum Bacillota; class Clostridia; order Peptostreptococcales; family Anaerovoracaceae; genus RGIG446. The sequence continues at coordinate 7,319 of CATJIF010000033.1, forward strand.
GCCATTTCGGCGGCTGACGTCGGGATTTACGTATCGGACCGGCATTGACTTTGCGCCGTGGCTTGCGCTGATCGGCCTGAATATCCTGCGCTCAGCGGCCTTGTTGGTCTTGCGCATGGTCTTCGTATAAGAGGGAGGTTGCCTGTGATCACACCATTGGAGATTCAGAACAAGGCGTTTGGAAAGGGCGTTAGAGGCTATAAAGAAGAAGAGGTCGATGCGTTCCTGGATATGCTTACACTGGATATGGAAAAGCTCATCAGCGAAAACCAGCAGTTGAAGCAGCAGATCAGCAAGCAAAACGAAGATATTCTGCGGTATCAGGGCTCGGAAGGCGCTGTATTAGAAACGCTTGCAGCGGCAAAGGAGCTGATGAGCGACATTTCCACAAGCTCGGAAAAGCGGGCGGAAATCCTGCTGAAAAATGCAGAGCTGGATGCAGAGCTGATTACCAGAGAGGCAAAGGAATCGGTAGAGCGCCTGAAAGAAGAAGCGGCTTCGCTGGAGAGCAAGGTCAGCTCGTTTCGCATGCGCTACCGCAATCTGCTGGAAACAGAGCTCGAAAAATTCGATACGCTGACGCAGGAGCTGTTTGAAGAAATTCAGATGGAGCGCTGGCAGTCATCCAGCGGCAAAACCTCCGGGGCTGGCGCAACCGCTGGAACTACCGCCGGGGCGCTAGAAGGGGCGGAGCGAAAAAAAACCGGCACGGATACAAAGAGCATGCAGCCGGGCCAGGCGGCCGACATGGCCAGGACCATGCTGAATTTAAGAATAAGAGAGGAAGCATAGCTTGTATTATCTTGTGATTTTGGCTTTGATCGCCATGGACTGGCTGACAAAGCACTGGATACAATCCTCTATGGCACTGAACGATACCATCCCTGTCATCGATGGTATTTTTCATATTACCTACATTCAAAACCGCGGGGCAGCCTTCAGCCTGCTTGAAGGAAAGCAGACGCTGCTGCTTACAGTAACCGGCGCAGCGCTGATTTTGATCGTCGCCTGCCTTGCGTGGGCGCATAGAAAGCGGGCGGTACATCCGGTAGGGCTGTGGGCCATGGCGCTGATGGCTGGCGGTGGCCTGGGAAATTTCATCGACCGGGTGCGATTGGGCTATGTGGTGGATTTTCTGGATGTCCGCGTCTGGCCGATTTTTAATGTGGCGGATATCGCCGTCTGCTGCGGATGCGCCCTGATGCTCTTTTACGTGCTGATTTTAGAACCGCGCCTGCAGAAGAAAAGCCAAAATGCGCTGCCGGAGGAACCCCGTGGACCGGCGGTATGAGTGGAGCGCGGAGGAGGGCGATAGCGGCCAGCGGCTGGACAGCCTGCTGGCGCAGCTGCTATCCGACTGTTCGCGCAGTTTTTTACAAAAACTGATTGCGAGGGGAGCGGTTTGCGTAAATGGTGCGCCGCTGACAGAAAAAAAGTACAGAGTAAAAGAAGCGGACCTGCTCTGCATTGAGCTGCCAGAGCCAGAAACGCTTTGCGTAGAGCCGGAACCGCTTCCCTTGGAAATCGTCTACGAAGACGACGATGTGGCGGTAGTCAATAAGCCGAAGGGCATGGTAGTGCACCCGGCACCGGGAAATTATACAGGGACCATGGTCAATGCCCTGCTGTACCACTGCAAGAGCCTTTCCTCGATCAACGGCGTTATCCGGCCGGGCATTGTCCACCGCATTGATAAGGATACCAGCGGGTTGTTGATGGTGGCAAAAAACGATATCGCACACCGCGCCTTAGCGCAGCAGCTTGCAGAACACAGCATCGCGCGCATGTACCAGGCGGTAGTCTTTCACAATATCAAAGAAGACAGCGGAACCATCGACGCGCCCATCGGGCGCGATCCCAACAACCGCTTGCGCATGGCGGTGACAGAAAAAAATTCCAAACCGGCGATAACGCATTACCAGGTGGAGGAACGCTTTGGGCGCTTTACCCGGATTACGGCCCGGCTGGAGACGGGACGGACGCACCAGATCCGCGTGCACATGGCGCATCGGGGGCATCCGCTGTTAGGCGATGCGGTGTACGGGCCCAAGAAGCAGCCGGCAGCGCTGCAGGGACAGGCACTGCACGCGCAGCTGTTAGGCTTCTGCCATCCAAAAACCGGCGACCATATGGAGTTTACAGCGCAGCCGCCCGAGGAATTTCAGAAGCTGGTACAGAAGTTGCGGCGGGAGAGCGGCCAGGGCGAGGAAAACAAGCAGCTCTGAGAAAACGCTGTCCGGAAGGAAAGGCGCCAACAAGAAGGCAAGCGAAACGAAACAGAAAAGCGAGAAAGAGAGGAAACGGGCGTGAACGAAAAGGTAAGCTTTCGGCCGGGAACGATGCTCAATCCCGTGCCCGCGGTGATGGTATCCTGCGGAAGCAGCGAGGAAGAGCACAATATTATCACCATCGCATGGACAGGCATTGTCAATTCGGAGCCGCCCATGACCTACGTGTCGGTGCGCCGCAGCCGGCATTCCCATAAGATCATCGAAAAAAACAAGGAGTTCGTCATCAACCTGACGACCGAAGCGCTGGCGTATGCGACGGACTGGTGCGGTGTAAAGTCGGGCAGAGATACCGACAAATTTGAGGCGATGCACCTGCAAAAGCTGTCGGCAAGCCAGGTGGCGTGCCCTATGATCGCAGAGGCGCCCGTCAATTTAGAGTGCAGAGTGGTGGCGCAGCATTCCTATGGAACCCACGATATGTTCGTGGCAGAGATCGTAGCAGTGCACGCGCAGCGCAGCTTGATGGATAAAAACGGAAGGCTCTGTCTGGAAAAAGCAGGATTGCTGGCTTACTGCCACGGGCACTATTACGGCCTGAAGCCCCAGGATGTCGGAAGCTTCGGCTTTTCGGTGATGAAGCCGAAGACAGCACGGCGCAGGCGGAAGGGGCAGGGAGGCCCGGCGAAGCGGTTGAGAAAATAAGGAAAGGCATGAAGTCCCTCCCCGGGCTTCATGCCTTTTGTTTATTGTCAGAAGATCACGCGATTCCGTGGAAAAATCGTTGCGGTAATGCCGCCGTTACGAGGTGGTTAAAAGTGGGACTTTACAAATGCGAGGCACTCGTCACAAACGTAGCGCCCTCGAAAGTAAGAGGTACGTGCAACGCGCTGCTGACAGATGGCGCAGCGCTTCAGAGAAGAATCGGTTAGCGTAAGAAACCTGCTCATGTAGTTCACATCCTTTATTGTAATTTAATCACACAACCTGCTGAACTTAATCCTTGGGTTTCAGTGTATCAAACGAAGGGCAGCATGGCAATAACAAAATACTTATATTGTAATAAATTACAATATATTGAAATTAACGAATTCGATTCCGTTTTATACCTTTTCGCCGCATTCGCGCTTGGCTCAATCGCGCTTTGCCTGTGGCGCGTCCTCCGCTTGCGGCTTTGGCAGCGCTGGGTCGACATAGAGCGTCCGGTTATCAGTAAAGATGACCATGCCCGGCTTAGCGCCGCCGGGTTTTTTTACATGGCGCACAGTTACGTAGTCCACGGGGACGTTTTCTGAGGTCTGCGCTTTGCTGTGCCAGGCGGCGATGGCCGCTGCCTCGCGCAGGGCGGTTTCGCTGGGTGCTCTGCCTTCTGTATACAAAATAACGTGCGAACCGGGAATATCCTTGGTGTGCAGCCAGATATCCCGCTTGTCGGCCAGCTTAAACGTCAGATAGTCGTTTTCTTTGTTATTGTGGCCGGCGGCAACGCAGAAACCATCGCTTGTCGTGTAGGTATAGGGAGTGGGCTTTGTGCGTGCCGGCTTTCCTGTCTGGCGGCGCTTTTTCAGATAACCGAGCTCTGTCAACTCCTGGCGGATGGATTCCACCGCTTCGAAGGTGGGGGCTTGCTGGATAAAAATAGATACGGATTCCAGATACTCCAGATCCTGCTGCGCCTCATCCAGCTGAATCCGCTTCTCGCGCAGTGCGGTCTTGGATTTGGCGTAGAGCTTAAAATACCGCTGGGCGTTGCGCACGGGCGAGAGCTTTTTATCCAGCGGAATGGCAAGCTGGGAATTGTCATAGTAGTTCAGCACGCGGACCGTTTCCATCCCCGGCGAAAGCAGGTGCATGTTCGCAGTCAGAAGCTCGCCGTACAGGCGGTAGGTTTCGGACTGCTCCGCGGCAAGCAGGTCTTCCGACAGGCGCTTTTTCTTCAGATACAGCTTTTGCAGCATGGCGTCTACCGTTCGCGTCAGATCGCCCGTCTTCTGGCGCACGCGGTTGGAGGAAGCCCTGTGGCTGTAGAAGAAATCGCAGGCAGCGCTGATATCGTCGAAGAGGAGCTCCTGGCATCCGGCGTAGCCAAGAAGCGGCATGGCGTGGAACTCTACAGGGCCTCGCTGCTCGTCTACATAGACCGCACAGGGGTTGCTGTTTTGCTCGATCTGCTGCAATGTTGCAGACAGTACGGGCCACACCTGTGCAGCGGTCAGAGAAGAACAGGGTTTGTCGAGATAAGCGGTTGGTTGCACAGGAGTGCAGGCCGCAGTGGCAGAGGTGGCAGCAGCGGTTCGCAGACAGAGCTCCTCTGCGAAGGTAGGGCTGATGCCGCAGACGGCGCTCATCAGCGCCTTGGGCGTTACAGGCGCATCGCCGCCTAACGCTTCGCAGAAGGCCGCCTGCGTCAGCCCGTAACAGTTCAGCTTGTTCTGCGAGGGCGGATAGACGTAGGGGAGGCCCGGCAGGAGCTGCCGGTAGCGGTTGACATCGATGGAGATGCGCTTGATGCTGTCGATGATTTTGTTGGTAGTTAAATCCACGAGCACGATATTGCTGTGCTTGCCCATGATTTCGGCGATGATCTTCTTATTGACGGCAAAACCCAACTCGTTGACCGTATCGACGAAGATTTCGACAATGCGTTCCGAATCCTTCTGCTGCACAGAGGCGATGCGGCCCCCCTGCAGATGTTTTCGCAGCAGCATACAGAAAGCGGTCGGACTCTGCGGATTGGAATCCGAGAGGGAAGTCAGGTGGATTCTGGCGTGGTTGCTGCTGCAAGAGAGATAAAGTTTGTGCTTGTCGCGGCCGGCGTGGCAGTGCAACACGATTTCGTCGCTTTCCGGCTGGTATATTTTTTCGATGCGTGCGCCTGCCAGCGTTTTGTGCAGCTGGCGGGCCACAGCGCCCGTTACGATTCCGTCAAAACTCATAAAATCAAAACTCCTTGGGGAATTCCCTTGTATTTTACCCGGCAATTATTGTACAATACTTTATGATACCACGAATGAAAGAAAAACAATAGCCCATTGAGTGGTAAAACGGCGAAATTTACGGAGGGAATTATGGTAAAAAGCATGACCGGCTTCGGAAGAGCCGAATATAACGACGGAAAACGCAACATAATTGTAGAGATGAGAGCGGTCAATCACCGCTACAGCGATATCACCATGAAGATGCCGCGGCGGTATTCCTTTGCGGAAGAAAAGCTGAAGGCCATCGTTAAGGGCGTAGCGCGTCGCGGAAAGATCGACGTTTCCATCCAGGTGGAAAACCTGACCGAGGACGATATGACGGTCCGCTTAAATACCATGGCAGCCCGCCAGTATTACGATAATCTGAAGGAGCTTTCGACCATGTTCGGCCTGCAGGGCGATATTACGCTGCAAATGCTGGCCTCCATGCCGGATGTGCTGAAGGCAGTTCCCGACGTAGAAGACGAAGAGGAAATTTTAAAAAGCCTCTCCGTTCCCGTAGCCCAGGCGGCAGAGCGTTTGAACGACATGCGCATTATCGAGGGCGCCAAGCTGGCGGAGGACATCATCTGCCGCGGAGGTCTGATTCAGGAGATGGTAAAGGAAATCGAAACGCGCTCGCCGGCAGTGGTAAGCAATTATGCGGCGCGGCTAAAGGAGCGGATTGCAGAGCTGATAAAGGGTGTGGCGGAAATCCCCGAGGACCGGATTTTAGTCGAAGCGGCCATCTTTGCCGACAAGTGCAACGTAACGGAAGAGCTGGTGCGGCTTTCCAGCCACATATCCCAGCTGAAAACCATCATCGCCGAGAGCAATCAGCCCGACGGAAAGAAGCTGGATTTTCTGGTGCAGGAGATGAATCGCGAAGCCAATACCATCGGTTCGAAGGCCAATGACATTGCCATTACCGGCCACGTGCTGAACATTAAAAGCGAAATCGAAAAAATTCGCGAGCAGGTGCAGAACATCGAGTAGGCAGAGGCGCACAAAAACGGTTTCGCACCCGGTTGCGATTGAGAAAAATTTTCTGCATCCGTGGGGGAAAAATTTTCCACAGCGCTTGCAGAGGGCCGGAAAATAGAGTAAAATATATTGCTACATACAAAAGAAAAGAGGAAGAACCATGGGAAGAGGCTTGTTGTTTGTAGTCTCCGGGCCGTCGGGGGCGGGAAAGGGAACGATATGCCAGAGGATTATCCGCGAGCTGGATATCGACTTATCGGTTTCAATGACGACGCGAAGCCCACGCACAGGCGAAACGCACGGCGTCAGCTATTATTTTGTCACCCGGCAGGAGTTTGAGCAGCGCATCGAGCAGGGGGGCTTCCTGGAATATGCGCAGGTGTACGACAATTTCTACGGAACGCCGAAGGAAATGGTTATGGAACGGCTGGTTGCGGGAAGGGATGTCATTTTGGAAATCGACCCCCAGGGAGCGATGAAGATCAAGGAGAGCTATCCCGATGGCATTTTTATCTTTATCCTGCCGCCGTCGATGAAGGAGTTGCGCAGGCGGCTGACCGGGCGGCGGACGGAGAGCGCCGATGCTGTCAACCGCAGGCTGCGCGAAACGCTGACGGAAATTTCCTACATAGAAAAATACGATTACTGCGTCGTCAACGACGACCTCGAAGAAGCCGTGGAGCGGACCGCGTCGATTATGCGGGCCGAGCACTCGAGAGTATCCAGGGGCGTGCAGGATCTGATCGCGCGATATAAGGAGGAAGTGTAATATGTTATATCCATCTATCAATCTGCTGCGCAGCAAAGCCGACAGCAGCTATACGCTGGTCATTATGGCCGCAAAGAGATCCAGGGATCTGATCGACGGAAAGCCTCAGCTGACCGACATCGAATCGAACAAGCCGGTAACCATCGCTGCCAACGAGATTGCCGAAGATTTGGTCGGCTATACGCGGGAGTAAGGGTAGAAAGCTTTGCAGAATCCGGGTTCTGTCAAAGCTTTTTCATTTGTGCCTGGTACAGAGCCGGATTTGCAGGAACTTTTTTCATAAATTCGCGTCCAAAGGGTAGTACCTGAAAAAGAAGGAGGCGATGGTATATGAAAAAATGGGTCTGCGCTCTGACGGCAGCGGTTTTGATGGCATCCTCTGTGGCAACGGCGTTCGGAGCTTCTGCGGATGCCGGGATGGAAGCAGCGGTGCTTGCGGCAAAGCGGGTGCTGGATATTCCGGCCGCCTGTACGGAATTCAGCGGGTCGTCGTTGGAAAATACAGATCAACACAGCGGGAACACGATCTGGGAGCTCTCCTGGAATTCTCCTGACGGCGAGCAGTCGGTCAGCGCACATGTAGATGCGGCGGGCCGCATTCTGAACATGGAAAGCCGGGGAGGCGAAACGACTGCTGGACTGGGGAACGTAGTTCGCGCGCAGGGCAGGGAAACAGCAGAGGCATTCCTGCGCAAGGTTTTAGGCGAGGAAACTGCGGCAACGCTTTCGGAGGTGGCAGGCGACCAGAATGCCGCAGCCCGCGGCGATACGATGCGCTATACCTTCCGGCGGCAGCATCAGGGAATTCCGATGCTGTGCGGCGATGTGGAAATCAGGGTCAGCCGGTATAGCGGCAAAGTGGTCTCCTACAGCAACTGGCAGGCTGCCGAGCTGGCAAAGGCGGCGCCGGAAGAGCCAGGCGAGCTTCTGGGCACGGCGGAGAGCGTACAGGCATTTTTCCGCGCGTATCCGCTGCAGCTTTCGTACCGCTCCTATTATAATTACGACAAAAAGGAGCTTTCGGTATTTACTGTGTACGAGAGCGATGTCGATGCGCTTCAGGCCATCGACGGCCGTACGGGAGAGGCGGTGTCGGGCTATGAAAACGATCTGAACGAAGAGTATTTTAAAAGCAGAAACGGCGCCTCGGCAGAGGATTCGGCGATGGAGACCGGCGGTGCCAGTGGCGGCGGTCTGACAGAACAGGAGCAGCGCGAGATGGAAGCAGTCGCGGGATTGCTCAGCAGCGAACGGGCAGAAGCGGTGCTGCGGAGCGCTTTTCCTGAGCTGAAAACTACTGCCTGCCAGTCAAAACGCCTGCGGACTGTTACCGACGGGCCGACAGCAGGCCAGTATCTCTGGGAGCTGACCTTTGAAAGCGGCTACGGTCGCCTAGATGCCAAAAGCGGTGAAGTTCTAACGTTTTACTTGTGGAACGACCGCGACGAGAAAGATCGCAGGGACATCGGCGAAGCATCGGCGCAGGCGATTGCAAAAGAGCGGTTTTCTGACGTTTTCTCCGGCGCAAAGGCAGCGCAGGCAGCGGCGGTAGAGCCGGAAAACGACGAAGGCGCTTCTTCGTATACCTTCCGCTGGGATCGCCAGGCAAACGGCATCCCCTATGTGGATAACGGCGTGTCGATTACCGTAGACGGGGCTACTGGAGAAGTAACCAGCTACCGCTGCAGCTGGTACGACCGGGTGGAATTTCCCTCGCTTTCCGGCGCAATGGCGCAGGAGGCGGCGCAGACGGCGTACGCGAAACTCAATGGCCTGGGCATCTACTACATGCAGATACAGGAAAGCGGCGCTTATCGTCCGGTGTTCCGGCTTTCCGACAGTCGGCCAGGCAGCCTGATGGATGCGGCTTCGGGCGTGGCCCTAGACTACAAAGGGACACCGGTGGAGCAAAGCAGCCGGCCCGAATATTCGGATATCGACGGCCACTGGGGCAAAGCAGCGGTTATGGCTTTGTTGGAAAACGGATATTATCTCGAGGGCGACCGGTTTTTGCCGAACCAGGTGATTACGCAGAAGGAATTTTTAACCTACCTGTACGGCAGCAGCGCATCCACCTGGGACGAAGATAACCTGTACCGCAGAGCCGTCGGGCGCGGTCTTTTGACAGAGGAAGAAAAGAACCCAAATGCCGCTTTAAGCCGGGCGCAGGCTTCGAAAATCGTCGTGCGCTATCTGGGGCTTGAAGAAGCGGCAAAGCATCCGGAGATTTTCGCCAGGCTGTTCAGCGATGATATCAAGGACGAATACAGGGGCTATGCCTCAATCTGCAAGGGCCTGGGCATTATGGACGGCAATAAAGAAGGGCGCTTTGCAGGCGAATCGCCGATGACGCGGGCTGCCGCCGCAAGCGTCCTGTACAGGATGCTGTCGCTGTAGACAGGGAAATTTCCGCAAAAGAAAAGCGCTGCATACGATAGAGAAAATGCGTTTTTCGGCAGGGCGCCCGGGGGCTGTCGCTGGTTTTGAGAAGCTGAGAATTTTGTGAAATATAATGTTTATGAGATTTGCAGGATGCAGGATTTGCGAGAGGAGTGTGCTGTTTTGGAAGATCAATCCCAAATTCGCATGATAGAATTTAAAACCCCTGACGACAGGCTGATGCTGATCCAGGAACTGCTGGACCGCATGGCGGAAATTGCGGAGCGGGCGGCCAGCGAGGAATGCTCAGCGGCGCAGTGCGCCGCGCTTCAGAAAGAACTGATCTATATACGCGCCGAAATCGACTGCATTACAGCGGATTACGGCGTAGCGGGATGGCCGGGCGCACATTCGTTTTTGTCGTAGGCATTTCGCAGAGGGTCGATGCAGAGATTCCCATTGAGCTGTCGGAGGATTGTATAAGTACAAAAGCCTATGCCACTGGCAGATAGAGCGGACGGCGCTCCGCAAAATCCGTCGAAAAAGAGAACAGAAGCTTTACAAATCTACCGCGGTAAAGTATAATGGACTGCGTAGCCACGAATTGGCTGCGCAGTCTGCTTTTTCAAAGCAGCTGAATAGCAAAAGGAGAGAAAAATGATGAAAAAGAGAATTTGTTTATTGCTGGCGCTGATTATGCTGTTCAGCGTCTTTGCCGCAGGTTGCGGCGGAAACGACGATGCCGCAAACGATGCCAATGATGTCAATCAGGATGGAGAAGCAGCAGGCGATACGTCGCTGACCGATGTGCAGGACAAGGGCGAGCTGATTTTAGGGCTGGACGACAGCTTTCCTCCCATGGGTTACAGAGATGAAAACGGCGATATCGTCGGTTTCGATATTGATGTAGCGACAGCGGTCTGCGAGGTTTTGGGCGTGGAGCTGAAGCTGCAGCCCATCGACTGGAAGTCGAAAGAAATGGAGCTGAATACAGGCAACATCGACTGCATCTGGAACGGCATGTCCGTATCTGCGGAGCGCGAAGAGCAGATGAGCCTGTCGATCCCCTATCTGGACAACCACATGGCGCTGGTCGTTATGCCGGACAGCGGCATTTCCACCGTAGCTGACATGCAGGGCAAAAACCTGGCAGTGCAGACCGGTTCCACCGCAGAAGAAGCGCTGGAAGCAGAGGATGGCGCTGAGCTGAAGGCAGCCGTAGCCAATGTCAACGGCTTCGACGATAACCTGGCGGCGCTGATGGATCTGGAATCCGGGGCATCCGATGCGGTTCTCATCGACGATGTCGTCGCCAATTATCTAATTGCGACCTCTGGAAAGAATATGATCGTTTTAGAAGATTTTCTGTATGCGGAAAACTATGCCATCGGCTTCCGCAAGGATGACGCAGCTCTGACCGAAGCGGTGAACACGGCGCTGCGCACGCTGAAGGACAGCGGAAAATTAGCAGAAATCGCAACAAAGTGGTTTGGCTCGGATACGACAATCGTAGAATAGACCGGGAAATACAACGGTGAAGGAAGGACAGGCAGGCCGCCCCGGCGGCGAGAGATACCTATGGGTGAATTTTTCTTCAATTTGATAAACATGAAGCCGGAGGTGTTTTCCGGCCTGATGGGGCAGATGGCGCAGGGGTGCTGGCAGACGGCGGAAATTTTCTTCTACACGGCGCTGTTTTCCGTGCCGCTGGGCGTGGTCGTGGCGCTGCTGCGGGAATCTGCGCTGAAGCCGGTAGGCGCGGTAACGCGATTTTACCAGCTGGTGATGCGGGGAACGCCGCTGATGCTGCAGTTGATGTTTGTTATGTACGGGCCGTATTATATGTTCGGCGTCAGCATGAACCGCTTCTTTGCCTGCATCCTGGCCTTTGTCATCAACTATGCCGCTTACTTCGGAGAAATTTTTCGCGCAGGGATCAACGCCATCCCCCAGGGGCAGTACGAGGCGGGCAAGGTGCTGGGCTATACGAGGGTGCAGACGTTTATGTACATTGTTCTTCCGCAGGTGATCAAGCAGGTGCTGCCGCCGGCAGGAAGCGAGTTTTTAGTGCTGGTAAAGGATACGGCGCTGGCCAATGTCATCGCGCAGCCGCAGCTGTTCGATGTGGCGAAGAAAACCTCGGGCAGCATGGTTTCCATCGTGCCGCTGGTGGTGGCCGCCGTCATTTATCTGGTGATGAGCGCAGTGGTGGAAGCCTGTTTCCACCAGGCGGAACGCCGGCTGGATTACTACTGGTAAGGAGGATCGGATGTATTTACTGGAAGCAAAGGGCGTTCGGAAGTCCTTCGGTGAAAACTGCGTGCTGAAGGGCGTGGACCTGACAGTAGAAGAAGGACAGGTGGTATCGATCATCGGGCCATCGGGTTCGGGAAAATCCACGCTGTTGCGGTGCCTGACGCAGCTGGAACGCGCTGATGAGGGTGCGATCTCCATCTGCGGGCGCGTAATGACAACGCAGGAAAACGGCAAGGCCGTGTACAGCGATGCCGCCGCACTGCGGCAGATTATGCTGGATGTGGGCCTGGTATTTCAGAACTTTCAACTGTTTCCGCACTGGTCGGTGCTGCGCAACCTGACCGATGCGCAGGTCCGCGTGTTGGGGCGCAGCCGGGCAGAGGCAGAGGAAGTGGCAAGGGATTTGCTGCGAAAGACCAAGCTGTCGGATAAAGAAGCTTCTTACCCCTGCCAGCTTTCCGGAGGACAGCAGCAGCGGGTAGCCATTGCCCGGGCGCTGGCCATGTCGCCGAAGATCCTGTTTTTCGACGAGCCCACCTCAGCGCTGGATCCGGAACTGATCGGCGAGATATTGGAAGTCATCCGCGATCTGGCAAGCCAGAGGATGACCATGGTGATCGTTACCCACGAAATGACATTTGCCCGGGAAATTTCAGACCGCGTGCTGTTTTTAGAGCAGGGCTCGGTTCTGACGTTCGATACGCCTGAGGCTGTGTTCAACGATACCTCAAACAGTAGAATCCAGGCGTTTTTAAGCCTGTTGAAAAAGTAAAAGGCCTTGCGCAACGAAAAAAGCGGTGCAGTTTCGAAAGCTGTACCGCTTTTTTGTTGAAAATGCGGCACTTTTTTCAAGTTTTTTCTTGCTTTGATTTTAAAAGCGGAGTATAATATCTAAAGATATGTGCAAAAGGGCCATATCCGAAAAAACACGCCCGACGGACGATTCTGGTGCCTCGCGATTCGAGGTTTATGCGGCAGTCGACCGGGCGGAGGGAAATAACCAGGAGGTAAGATCATGGCAGTCATTTCAATGAAGCAGTTGTTAGAGGCCGGCGTTCATTTCGGGCATCAGACGAGACGGTGGAACCCGAAGATGGCCCCTTACATTTTTACGGAGAGAAACGGCATTTACATCATCGACCTGCAGAAGACCGTAAGGAAGATTGATGAAGCCTATGCGGTAATGAAGGACATCGCAGCATCCGGAAAGCCGGTGCTGTTTGTCGGAACGAAGAAGCAGGCGCAGGCAGCGATTGCTGACGAAGCGCAGCGCTGCGGCATGTTCTATGTAAACGAACGGTGGCTGGGCGGCATGCTGACCAACCACAAGACCATCGCCACCCGCATCGCCAGACTGAATGCGATCAAAGCGATGGAGACCGACGGCACGTTCGATGCTCTGACGAAGAAAGAAGTTACGAAGCTGCGGGCCGAAATGGATAAACTGGAAAAATACCTGGGCGGTATTAAGGATATGAAGGGAATGCCGGCGGCTATGTTCGTCGTAGACCCGAAGAAAGAAAAGATCGCGGTAAAGGAAGCCAGAATTCTGGGAATTCCCATCATCGGTATGTGCGACACTAACTGCGATCCGGACGATGTAGATTACGTAATCCCCGCAAACGACGATGCGATCCGTGCGGTCAAGCTGATTTCCGGCAAGATGGCAGACGCGGTAATCGAAGGAAAGCAGGGAGAGGATTCCGAAGTAACAGCTCCGGCAGAGGTGAGCGAAGAGGCAGTAGAAGCGGAAGCCGCTGCTGAAGAGGGCGCCGAAGCCTAAGGGGGCAGAGGATAAAAAGGAGAAGATACTATGGCAGTAACAGCAAGTATGGTAAAGGACCTGCGCGAAAGAACCGGCGCGGGCATGATGGATTGTAAAAAAGCGCTGACCGAAACCGACGGCGATATGGATAAGGCCATCGAGTACCTGAGAGAAAAGGGACTTGCCAAGGCAGCGAAAAAGGCTGGCAGAATCGCCTCGGAAGGCCTTGTAAAGCTGGCCTTTACAGCGGATGGCAAGAGCGCGGCAGCGGTGGAAGTCAATTCCGAAACCGACTTCGTGGCAAAGAACGAAGAATTTGTAACCTTTGTCGAAGATTTGGCGCAGCTGAGCCTGGACGGCGACTTTGCCGATCTGGAGGCCTTTATGGCAGCTGACTTAAAAGGCGAAGGTACGGTGCAGGATGTCCTGAACGCTAAAATCGCAAAGATCGGCGAAAACATGAACGTGCGCCGCTTTACGAAGCTGAGCGAGCCGGGCGTCGTCTATGTAGGTTACGTACATGGCGCGGGTAAAATCGGCGTTATCGTGGGCTTAAAGACCACAGCCTCGGCAGAAGAAGTCAACACCGTAGGCCGCGACGTAGCGATGCAGGTCGCTTCCATGAGCCCGAAATTCGTGGACGAGACCGGCGTAGACCCCGCATGGCTGGAAGAAGAGAAGAAGATCGCTACCCAGCAGCTGCTCAACGAAGGAAAGCCGGAGAAGATGCTGGAGAAGATCATCCCCGGAAAGATGAAGGCCATCTTAAAGGAAGTCTGCCTGGTAGACCAGAAGTTCGTAAAGAACAGCGACCAGACCGTAGCACAGTACGTAGCCGAGACAGCCAAGGCCATCGGCAAAGAAGTACAGATCGTATCTATGCTGCGCTATGAGGTAGGCGAAGGCTTAGAGAAAAAAGAAGAAAACTTCGCTGAAGAAGTGGCAAAGCAGATGGGAATGTAAACCGTCCCGGACTGTGATAAACAAAAAATCCCTGCAGCTGGCGGCATCAACGTCATCTGTGGGGATTTTCGTTTAAGAGCGATGCATCGTGCCGATGCAGAGAGAAAGGAAGAGTATAGTATGGCAATCAGATTTGCAGACCGCATGCTGCGGGAGGATTTTCAGGGAGAGTTTATGAAGCTGATTATGGAGGCTGTCGCTTCCGACGATATCATTTCCTTTGCTGGCGGCCTGCCCAATCCGCTGTCGTTTCCGGTGGAGGACATCCGCAGGGCGACGGATAAGGTACTTGCAGAGCACGGCGTGCAGGCGCTGCAGTACAGCGCGGTGGAAGGGTACAAGCCCTTGCGGGAATTCATCGCCGGGCGTTACCGTGCGCAAGGAATCGAAGCTTCGGCGGATCAGATTCTCATTACCACGGGCTCGCAGCAGGCGCTGGATATCATCGCGGCGGTTATGCTAAACGAAGGCGATGCTATCATCCTGGAAAAGCCCAGCTATCTGGCGGCGCTGCAGCTGTTTCACTTCTACGGGCCGAAGGTGCTGTCCGTGGATTTAACAGAGGAAGGCGCGGACTGCGAACAGCTGGCACAGCTGATTGAGGAGCACCATCCCAAGTTTTTCTACGCCATCCCCAACTTCCAAAATCCCACAGGGCTGACCTATTCGGAGAAGGTGCGCCACAAGCTGGCCGGGCTGATCAATGCATCCAATACGCTGTTTGTGGAGGACAACCCCTACGGGGACCTGCGGTTTTCCGGTTCGCCGAAAACGCCCTGCAAAAAGCTGATGGGCGATCAGTGCGTGCTTTTAGGAACCTTTTCCAAGACCGTATCGCCGGGCATGCGGCTGGGATGGATCTGCTGCTCCGACCCGCAGCTGTATCAGAAACTACTGGATTATAAGCAGGTAGTGGACCTGCATTCCAATTTCTTCTGCCAGATGGTGCTGGCGCAGTATTTTGCGGATTACCGGGTAGAGGACCACATCGCCAGAATTACCCAGCTGTACAGCCATCAGGCGAATTTTATGATGGACTGCATGAAAAAATATTTCCCCGCAGGCGTGGAATATACAAGGCCGGAGGGCGGGATGTTTTTGTGGGTGACGCTGCCGGAAGGGATGCGCGCGGTGGAGCTTTCGAGAAGGGCGGTAAAGCGGGGCGTAGCCGTAGCTGCCGGCGATCCGTTTTACGAGGAAGAACGCGGGGTGCGGACGTTCCGCATGAACTATACCAACTGCGCTGATGAGGATATCCGCAAGGGAATCCGCATGTTAGGCGAGGTGATTTCCCAGATGCAGGCAGAATCGGCGGCGAGCAAAACGGAAGCATAAAGATACATACTGGCACATATACACAAAAAGAGCTGTGGCGCATTCCCCGCGTGGAAAGTGCGATGCAGCTCTTTTTGTTATGGCATTTATATTATTTAAGGAGATCGGCCATTTTGGACAGGCGCGACAGCGCGTCGTTTAAGACGCTTTCGCTTCTTGCAAAGTGCAGGCGGATCAGGTGGTTGATCGGTTCTCTGAAAAAGCTCGAACCGGGAACAGCGGCAACGCCGATGTTGCGGATCATCCACTCGCAGAATTCCAGGTCGCTCATGCCTGCAAACTGCGGCAGCTCCAGGTATTTTGTGATATCCACCATGATAAAGTAGGTGCCTTCCGGGTTGGAGTGGGGAATGCCGATGGCATCCAGTCCCTTTACAAAGAGGTCGCGCTTTTCCTGGTATTCCTGCTTAACGCCGGCGTAGTAGTCGGGGCCAAAGGCTTCGATGGCGCGGCAGGCAGCTTCCTGGATGGGTGCGGCAGCGCCTACGGTGAGGAAGTCGTGCACCTTTCTGGCAGCTTCGATGGCCTCAGCGTTTCCGATGACATAACCAAGGCGCCATCCGGTAATGGAATAGGTTTTCGAAAGCGAGTTGCAGGTCAGCGTTCGCTCGAACATGCCGGGAAGCGACGCCATGCAAATGTGCTCGTGATCATCGAATACGATGTATTCGTACACCTCGTCGGTAACGACGTAGAAATCGTATTTCTTCGCCAGCGAGGCGATGAATTCCAGCTCGTCGCGCTTGAACACCTTTCCGCAGGGATTGGAAGGGTTGCAGAGAATCAGGGCCTTAACGCCGGGCTGACTGCAAGCTTCCGCAAGCTGTGCCCGGTCGAAGGAGTACTCCGGCGGCGTCAGCGGAACGAAGATCGGGTCGGCGCCCGATAAAATGGTATCTGCACCGTAATTTTCATAAAAAGGTGAGAAAATGACGACCTTGTCGCCGGGATTGCAGACAGTCATCATGCAAGTCATCATGGCCTCGGTACTTCCGCAGGTAATTACGATTTCCTGTTCGGGATCTACTGTGCGGCCGAAGCGTTCGCTTTCTATTTTACAGAGGGCTTCTCTGAGGTTTTTGGCACCGAACGTAATGGAATATTGGTGAGGGCCTTCGCCTGCTACCTGCGCCAGCGCATCGGTGATTTCTCTGGGAGGGTCCCAGTCGGGATAGCCTTGGGACAGATTGATCGCATCGTATTCTTCGCTGATTCTGGTCATCCGGCGGATGACAGAATCGGTAAATGTCATAACCCGGTTGCTTAATTGTGGCATAATAGTTCTCCTTTGTTCTGTTCGAGTTTATCGTTGCCTGCCTGCAAGTAAATAGGCAGGACTGCGCTTTGCCAGTGGAAGGCACACCCGCAGGATAAAACGCACGCGGGTTTGGAGGCGTGGTTTTTTCTGCATAAAGGGAATGGTAATATAATATTGTAATTATGAGGTTTCGTCAAGTGATATGCACAAAAAAATATTTTTTTTATTGTTGTTTCGACACAAAATGAGAAAAATTGTGCAGGGCTGTCACAAACCTTTGCCAAAGGCAGCGGATTTATGTTAAAATTAAAGAAACGAACAGAAAAAGGATCGAAATAAGGGAGACGGCCGATGTTTGGAAGAAAAAAATATATATTTGCCTCGCGCAAGAACAATCGCCGGCGAAACGTAATAATCACTATACTAATTGCAGTCCTGCTAACGCTGTTGGCAGTTTTTGTAATATATCCTATCGTGCGCCCCATCAATTACTCCGTAACAGTGGAAGCCGGAAGCGAAGCGGTGGATGCGGCAGCCTTTCTCAAGCGGCCCGATGCAGGTAAGCCCGTGCAGCTGCTTTGGGATGTGGCAGGAGAGCCACGGTGGAACGTGCCGGGAGAGTATCCGGTTACGGTGGTTTACAACGAAACGAGCTACAACGCGAAGGTGTACGTTGTAGATACCCAGGCACCAAAGGCGCAGGGGTGCGATCTGACCTACCTCATGGATCAGGAAGCGCAGCCGCAACCCATGGATTTTGTGGCGCAGCTTAAGGATGCCACCGAGGTGGCGGCTGTCTATCGGCAGGCGCCGGACTTCAACCGCAAGGGAACGCAGCAGGTGGTCGTTTTGCTGACAGATATGGGCGGAAACGAAACCGAAGTCACAGCGACGCTAACCGTTACCGACGATCAGGAGCCACCGGTGATTTACGGCGCAAAGGATCGGCTGACCTATCAGGGAGCGGTGATTCCTCTGGACGACGGCATTGCTGTCATCGACAACCAGGACCCCTCGCCGGTGCTTACGGTAGATAGCTCTGCCGTGGATTTCAGCCAGCGGGGCGTGTACCCTGTAACCTACAGAGCTGTTGACAGCACGGGAAATGCGACGGAGATTACGGTGCAGCTGACGGTGGGATATCGGAAGCAGAGCGCTGTTTCCATCGAAAACCTCAACCCGGCCATCGACGAAAAGCTTGCGCAAATCGTAACCGATGACATGAGCGCGGAAGAAAAATGCCGCGCGGTCTACGAATGGTGTCGGGCGAATATCCACCAGTCCACCAGGCCTTCGGACAAAACTGCCTGGACAAAGGAAGCCTATCGCGTAATCCGCTGGAGCAGCGGCGACAGCTTTACCAGCAGCGCGTTCTTCCACGCCTGCATGCTGCGGCTGGGCTTTCAGGATATGATGATGCAGCAGGAGGGAACGCAGCACTACTGGAATCTGGTAAACCTGGGCGATGGCTGGCGGCATGTGGACTGCGGGCGTATCAGCCAGGCCATCGAAGAACCAGTATTTCTGCTGACCGACCAGCAGCTTGCCGCCTGTTCTGCGCAGGCCGGGGGCAGCTATTACAGCTACGATGCCCAGCAGTATCCGCCAGCAGAATAAGAAAACAGCAGGCTGAAAGAGCCCGCAGGGCGGGAAATGCGGAAGAGTCGCAAAACGGTAAGAATGCCGGACAGGAGTAACGGCACAAACAGAATAGAAAGGCAGAGAGGAATCGCCTGCAGGCATGGCGCAGCAGGCGGTTGCTCTTTTTTATTTGCGACAATGGCGTCGGGCAAATGGCATCGGACAGATGGAAGTTGCAAAGCGGAAGCGTGGAAGACAGGAATACAGCAGATGCTAAAATAAAAACGGACAAGAGCGTTGGAGAAAATGACACAAAAAATTTGTAAAAACGCAGAGAAACCGGTTGACATTTGCAGGAGATTGAATATAATGAACATATGAACAATAATTCATATGAAAGGATGTTGAGACGATGGAACAAGCAGTCGAACGCTGCCAGGAGCAGCACGTACACGAGGAAGTCATCAATATTGTAACAGCGGATATGCCAGAGGACGAAATTCTCTACGATTTGGCTGAGCTGTATAAGGTATTCGGCGATACGACGCGCATTAAAATCTTGTATGTGCTGTTCGAATCGGATATGTGCGTCTGCGATATCGCCCAGCTGCTGAATATGGGGCAGTCTGCGATATCGCATCAGCTCCGCGTCTTAAAGCAGGCGCAGCTGGTGCGCTTTCGCCGCGAGGGAAAGCAGGTAATCTATTCGCTGGCCGACGACCACGTGCGCACCATCATCAATAACGGAATGGAACATATTATGGAGTGAGGGCAGGCCTCGGAAAGGAGAGAACTATGAAGAAGGTATTTAAAATGCAGGATCTGGACTGTGCGCACTGCGCAGCAAAGATGGAGACAGCGATCAACAAAATCGAGGGTGTAAACAAGGCGACTATCAGCTTTATGACGCAGAAGCTGACGCTGGATGCGCAGGACGAACGCTTCGATGAGATTTTAGAAGAGGCGGCCCGCGCATGTAAAAAGATAGAGCCCGACTGCACGATCCTGCGCTAAAGAACGCTGGTGCCTGCGGCTTTTCGCAGCAGAACCCGTGCGGGAAACAGCGCCGAAGGGCCAGGAAGCGGCGCAACAGCAGCCGCAACGCCGAACGCAGTAGAGAGAAAGGAAGAGAGAGTATGACAAAGGGACAAAAGTGGGAACTGAAAAAAATACTTGCGGCTATAGCATTTATGGCGATCGCTGTGGCAGCGCCAGTCGATGGCCTTCTGCGGCTTGCGCTGTTTCTAATCCCTTATGCAATCGTCGGTGGAAGCGTGCTTTATAATGCGGCAAGAAACATCGCCAACGGGCAGATTTTCGATGAAAATTTCCTGATGGGCATAGCCACGATAGGCGCTTTTATCATCGGCGAATACCCGGAGGGCGTAGCGGTAATGATTTTCTATCAGGTGGGCGAGCTGTTTCAGAGCTATGCGGTCAATAAATCCCGCCGTTCCATTGCAGAGCTGATGGATATCCGCCCTGATTATGCCAACATTGAGCAAAACGGCCAGGTGGTAAAAGTCGATCCGGAGGAAGTGCGGGTCGGACAGCAAATCGTAGTGCGCGCCGGCGAAAAGATTCCTCTGGATGGCATTGTGATCGAAGGCAGCTCTCTTTTAGATACCTCGGCGCTGACCGGCGAATCAGTGCCGCGAAGAGCCGAGCCGGGAAGCGAGGTTTTGTCGGGATGCATCAACCAGAGCGGGCGGCTG
Source organism: uncultured Peptostreptococcaceae bacterium (assembly GCA_949740445.1). GTDB lineage: Bacteria > Bacillota > Clostridia > Peptostreptococcales > Anaerovoracaceae > RGIG446. The sequence continues at coordinate 27,509 of CATJIF010000033.1, forward strand.
GTGCTTCAGGTAACGAAGGAGTTTGGCGAATCCACTGTGTCGAAAATCCTCGACCTGCTGGAAAATGCCGCGTCGCAGAAGGCACCGGTAGAGAATTTTATCACGAAATTCGCCAGGTACTACACGCCGGCAGTGGTGATTGCCGCAGTGCTTCTGGCCTTTCTGCCGCCGCTTCTCATCGAGGGAGAAACACTGCGTGTCTGGGGATATCAGGCGCTGACATTCCTGGTGATCTCCTGCCCCTGCGCGCTGGTGATTTCCGTGCCGCTGGGATTTTTCGGAGGCATCGGAGCCGCTTCGCGCCACGGTATTTTAGTGAAGGGCAGCAATTATCTCGAAGCCTTATCGCAGGCGGAAATCGCCGTCTTCGACAAGACGGGCACGCTGACAAAGGGCACATTTTCCGTAACGGAACTTCGGGCGCAGCCCGGCGTGGAGCGCGAAGAACTTCTGCGGCTTGCGGCTGTGGCCGAGGCGAATTCCAACCATCCCATCGCGGCTTCCATCCGCAGTGCTTACGGAAAACCGGTGGTGCAGAGCACAGCCGGGCAGGTGGAGGAGCTGGCTGGCTACGGGGTTTGCGTCGAGGCGGAGGGACGGCAGATCTTGGCCGGAAACCGCAGGCTGATGGAGCGCTTTGGCATCGAATGCCCGGAGGTGGATACCATCGGCACCGCTGTGTACGTAGCGGCAGACAAGGTGTTTTTAGGCGCGATTATCATATCTGATGAGATAAAGGAAGGCGTGGCGGAAACGCTGCGGGCGCTGAAGCAGGCGGGGCTTTCCAGGACCGTCATGCTGACAGGCGACAATAAAACCGTGGCAGATAAGGTGGCGGCGCGCATCGGCATCGACGAGGCGCACGCAGAGCTGCTTCCGGGAGATAAGGTTGCGCAAATGCAGGAATTGCTTTCGAAAAAATCGCCGCGGGGCAAGCTGCTGTTTGCTGGCGATGGCATCAACGATGCGCCGGTGCTGGCCCTTTCGGATATCGGCGTAGCCATGGGCGCCATGGGTTCGGATGCTGCCATCGAGGCCGCCGACGTGGTGCTGATCGACGACAATCTCAATGGCCTGCTGACCGCCATGAAAATCGCGAAGAAAACGCTGGGCATCGTCCGGCAGAACATCGTCTTTGCCCTGGGCGTAAAGGGGTTGATTCTGATTTTGGGCGCGTTGAAAATCGCCAATATGTGGCTGGCGGTATTCGCTGATGTGGGCGTGGCGGTAATCGCTATCCTCAACGCCATGCGGGCGCTGCGGTTGTAAACAAAACTTTTGTAAACGGCACATCGAAAAGGGGCGGTCGCTCTAACGGCAAATTCCGTTGGCGCAACAGCCCCTTTATTTATTCCATCTGCCCGATGGTGGGGTGCACCTGCCAGAAGTCGCACAGGCGGGCATAGTCCTTCGCCGCCTGTTGCTGCGCTCTGCGAGACAGGGAGCGCGCAGAAGGTGCAGAAGCGCCGGAAGAATCGACAGCATCAGAAGAGAGTTCCGGAACTTTGGTGCAGCGGAGCATAATGTTTTTCGCGGTGTGCTCCAGACTGGTAAATTCGATCATCGAAACATCGTAGCCGTGCTCCTGCAGCTTGAGGGCCCGCAGCCCGTCGGTGAGAAGCGCTGCCATGCGCTCTTTTAAAATTCCCTGCGAAAGCAGCGGGGCGTGCAGAGGATTCTGTATCTGGTAAAACAGCTCGTGCTGGCAGCAGGGAACCGACAAAATAACAGAGGCCTGCCAGGCCACAGCTTTAATCAGCGCAAAGTCGGTGGCAGTATCGCAGGCGTGCAGCGTAACCACCATATCCGCCCGGGCGGTTTCGTCGTAGTCTGCGATATCGCCCATTTCAAAGTGCAGGCCATCGTAGTGCAGCTCGGATGCCACCTGGCTGCAGAAAGCGATGACATCTTCTTTCAGGTCCAGCCCGACGATCTGTACGGGCAGGCCCTTTTTTTGTTTTAAATAATAGTAGAGCGCAAAGGTCAGATACGCCTTTCCGCAGCCAAAGTCGATGATCTTTAACGGCGCGGAAGCGGCCCCTTGCGATAAAAGGACGGGCAGCACGTCGTCTACAATTTCTAAAAAGCGGTTGATCTGCCGGAACTTGCTGTAATGCTTTGCATGAACCCGCCCCTGCGGCGTCATAACGCCTAAACGGATGAGAAAATCACAGGGCGTACCATCGGCGATGATGTATTCCTTGCGGCGGTCGTGGGACAGGCAGCCAGGGGTTTTGGTGGGCGGCTGTACGGCGATGCGGGCGCAATCCGGCTTATTGGCCAGAATCTGATAGTCGTGCTCTGCCGTAAACAGGTTCGCCTGCTTGAATACCGAGGTCAAAAGCTCCGTGCAGAGCCTTAAGCATTCTTCCGCCGTCAGGTTTTCGTGGGTTACCTTTTTTTCGAAGTGGTATTCCGCCTGATAGAGAAGGCGGTTTTGCAGCAGCACCGGCTTTACCGTTACTCTGCGGTAGGGAGTGGATTTTTTTCGCAGTGCAGAAAACACCGCAAAAATCAGCTGCTCCTCCGACACTGCGGCGGAAAAGAGCTGCGTTACGCGTTGGTCCATTGTTCGTTTCCTTTCAAATGCGAGGCGATCATCACCTGCACGTCTTCGCTGATGCGCTTGGTTTTTTCTTTTTCCATGTCCTTTGTGAAAACCGGCGGCAGAATCGTCAGCCGGACAGTTGCTGGACGGATGCGGTTGCCGTTTGCCTCCATTGCGCGGTAGGAACCGTCGATCACACAAGGAACCACGGGCGCCTGGGCCTTGACGGCACAGCGCAGAGCGCCAGCCTTAAACTCGTTCATGGTATCGCCCTTGCTGCGGGTGCCCTCCGGGAAAATGATTACGGAGCGCCCTTCGCTGAGATAGCTTTGGGCGGCATTGAGGCAGGTGAGGGACTGGCGGGGATTGCCGCGATCCATAAAGATGCAGTCGAAAAACGACATCCAGGCGCGGATGCCGGGAATTTTCTGAAGCTCTTTTTTGGCGACGATGGGCTTTAAGCGCCCCAGGTGGCAGATGACAATAGGGATGTCGAAATTGCCCTGGTGGTTGGCCACAAACAGCGCCGCCTCGTCGGGAATGTTTTCGGCTCCGTGCACCTCCACCGTAACGCTGGCGGCCCGCAGCAGGTGGCTGGCCCAGCTCTGTACGATGCGCTCTACCCGGTCGGCCACTTCGGCCTTCCGACCCTGGGCGATGGCCCGCTTTACGGTAAAATACTGCGGTAGCTTTGCCAGCAGATACAGCCAGAAATACAGAAACCATAAAATCGTTCTCATATGTCACATTCTCCTTTGAAGCTTTGTTACATCA
>CATJIF010000034.1 GCA_949740445.1 uncultured Peptostreptococcaceae bacterium
CCTCCTCGATGTCCGGCAACGCAAAGCTCTGAAGTGGCGACTTTTGGGAAGAAAAGAAGTTACTCTACTTCTTTTTGTATCAGCTGATATGTCCCCTTCCCCAGTTTTCTGACCAGCCCGGAAGTTTCGCTCTGGTTTAAAATCCTCTGCAGCTGTCTTGCGCTGCAATGGAGATGAAACGCCGCCTGTTCGATTCCTTTTAGGGTCTCCTCGGCACATTTATACTTCATATAAGATATCACTCGGTCCATCAGAGAGGCAGGAGCGGCATCAATGGTGGCCATTGCTCCGATTTTGGCCGAAAGGCTGCTGCAGATCAGCCTTAGAAACCCATTGTTGGAAAGCAATATTTCTCTGTTTTTTTCGATAGGAAATGAAATGCAGGTCAGGCTTTCGGCTGCTTCAGCATAAATATTGTTGCTTTTTTCATAAAAGAGATCCATGTCTCCGAGAAAATAGTCTGTAGTCCCATTTGACAGTGAATAGCGCGTACCATCATCACGAATAAAGTAGATAGTGATAGAACCTTGTTCTACAATTTGAAATAACAGTTCGTTCTGAAACGGCGAACTTACCAATTCCCCTTTTTGATACTTAATTAGATAAAAATTTACATTCAATGTGTTCAGCACATCGTGATACCTGCTTTTAGCAATGCAGCTTGCTATTTTCTTTTTATCGTATATTCTTTCCACAAAGTTTTCCTCCAACAAGACACATGTCCTGTTTTCTGCATTTATTTTACAATATACTGAAGAAAATTTCAAGGGAGGAAACCGCTATGACATCTGTTTTTGAAGAAAAAAATACTTCTAAAGCCATTTTACGGGTTGGATTGCCTGCTATGCTGGGACAGCTTACTACTCTTATCTATAATATTGCTGACACCTTTTTTGTTTCTTTGACAAAAGAGCCAGCAGCCATTGCTGCTGTAACATTGTGTGCGCCAATTTTGCTGATTATTATGTCTATTGCCTGTATCTTTGGAATGGGAGGCAGTAGCGTAATCGCCAGGCTATTGGGAGAGGAAAAGAAAGAAGACTCTGGTGCAACCATGAATTTTTGCACATATGCTATGGCCATTGCAGGTATGGTTACACTTGCTTTGGGGCTGGCCTTCCTGCAACCGTTGGCAGAGATGGCTGGTGCAGATGCAGATAATATGGCTTATACCCGTGATTATCTGCAATGGATTTTTATCGGTGCCCCCTTTATTATGCTGGCAAATGGATTTGTTCATCTGTTCCGTTCGGTTGGCCTGATAAAAGAGGGAACCATTGGATTGGTACTTGGGAATGCAGTCAATATAGCACTGGATTATGTTTTTATTGCTGTCTTTGGATGGGCAACCGCAGGGGCTGCACTTGCAACTTCGTTAGGGTTTGTATGCGCAACGGCATACTATGTTGCCTGCATGATCCGCGAAGGATATAAGGGAAATCCATTGGTACCCTTGTCGCTGAAGCGGTTTTCGCCAAACGCAGCGATGATCCGCAAGGTCGTAAGCATCGGCATTCCGGGGGCTCTCATCACAGTGCTCATGAGTGTTTCCAATATTGTACTTAACAACTATCTCAGCATATATGGATCTGATGCCGTCGCCTCTTATGGCATTGCATATAAACTCGATTTGATTCCCATTTTATTGTCAGTTGGATTGTCCCAGGGGGTTGCTCCTTTGGTGGGCTACTGCTATGGAGGAAATGAGAAAAAGCGAATGTCTGATATCGTAAAATATGCAATATTATATGGAGTTTTCATAGGTGCAGCATTTGCTGCTGTCTTTGTTCTTTTAGGAAAGCCCCTTGCTGCTATCTTTTTGCAGGATGATGTTTTAATCCAACAAACAGGATATTTTTTAATCATCCTTTGTCTGTCAGCTCCTATGCTCGGTATTATCAATATGGTAACCAGCTATTTTCAGGCATTGGGAAAGGCCATAAAATCTCTGACCATTACCGTTCTGAGAAACGCAGTGCTGTTTATTCCTGGAGTAATTATTTTGAATTACTTCTGGAAACTGAATGGTGTAATTGCAGCACAGCCTGTTGTGGAAACGATTTTAACAATTATTTGTATCTGCATGTATCTCAGAGATGCCCATGCACATAATGATTGACCATCTCCTGTCCTTTTCCAAAGAAATGGTGGGGAATCTCTGCCGTTTTGCACAGAGAGATACAAAAAGAAAACAGAGCCGGGGATGTGTCTCCCCGGCTGATCAGCACAACGGTCATTATTGCATCGCTACAGCATTTCACCTTTCTTTTCCAGAATTGCAGCGGCGGCGGCACACGCGGGGCAATCGCAATATGATTCGCCCGATGCCTTCAATTCTCTTGCATGTGCCTCTACGTTTTTCGTCGTTTCTTTCCCAAATACCTGCGCTCCAGCTTCCGAGGCTGCAAAAGCGATCAGGTTGTCGATGGGCATAATGTCCTGCTCCAGTTCAGCGATCAGGCGTTTGGTCTGCTCTCCCTCGTTTTCCGTTCCCAGCGCATCGAGAAAGCTCTGTCCGGCTGCCTTTGCCTCCGCACTGCAGGAATGGGCGCTCATCATTTCTTTTACCTTCTGTTCTACAAATACTTTTACACTGTCTTTCATCGCGTTCACCCTCGCCTTTCTTCATATTTTATCACAGGAATTTACTCATGCTGCCTCAGGTTTTCGTAAATCCTACGAAGCAGCGCTTCGCACTGTTCGATTTCCGCTTCCGAAAATCCTTCGTAAAAAATCTCCGTCATCTGGTCTGAAACATCTTCATACGCAGGTTTTAGGAGTTGGGCTTTCTCTGTCAGAGAAAGCAGCGTCTTTCTGCGATCCGTCCGGTCCGAAACCCGCCGCACCAAATCCGCAGCCTCCATGCGGTCGACCATGTTTGTCATCGTCGTTGGCGCAAGCCCAGTCTTATCGGCAAGCTCTTTCAGCGAAATGGATTCTTCCTGCCACAGCACATACAAAAGCCGTCCCTGTGCGCCATTGAACGCATCAATCTTTTGCTCTGATAACATCCGTCCAAAGATCCGGTCGCTCAACCGCTTGATCTGCGAAACGATGTTTCCACCCTGAACTGTCATGCGATTTCCTCCTATATAGGATTATACTATATAGAACGAATTTTGCAAGCCCTAATTGCAAGAATAGTCTATTTTCACTGGCTGACGAACGCCTGAGCGCCGATAAAACAAGGTACAGACAGGCCAGCGTACTTTGGCGCACACTGGTTTCGCAGCACCGTATCGCCAGCGTAAGGAGTTGCGCCTTCTGCCATTCAAAATCCCATTGCCCGAAAGGCTGCCTCTGAAAGCAGCGCTCCGCTGGTTTCTACTACCGCTGCAGCGACTCGGTTGGCATCGACAATCGCTTCTTCTACGGACGCTCCCTGCTGCAGTCTGGCAATCATTGTGCCGATGTGAGAATCGCCAGCCCCTATCGTATCCATTTGTTTTGCTTTTACGCCGGAAATATAAGCGGCATTCTGCCGCGTTTCATAGTAGGCCCCCTTCTCGCCGAGCGTGATAACGACCGCATTGCGGGTCTTTTTGCAGAGAGAGTGCGCAGCCTCTTCGATGGTGCGCATCTCGGTATATTCCAGCGCTTCGGTTGTATTCAAATGCAGGATGGGCGAAAGGGCGAAGAGCCGCGCAAGAATCTCCGATGGGAGAAGACAAATCCTCGGCCCCGGCGCAAAATATACCTGAAGATCGGAATGTTCCTCCAAAAAACGGACGATGTGGATTGCGGTGCTTTCTTCCATTTCCAAGCCGCAGATGTAAACACTGCTGATGGAATCTGTATCCAGCAGGCCGAACCATTCCGGGCGAAAGCGGTATTCCGCTCCGCGATGGCAGACAAAGGTGCGCTCACCGGAGGCTTCCACAAAGCAGTAACAGCAGCCATTCTCCTGCTCTGGCGTAGGAATGGGGCTTTGTACCCCCTGTTTTGCCAGATCTTCCCGGACAAAGGCTCCATATGTGCCCTGCCCCACAGGCGAAAAGAGCGTATATGGCACCCGAAACAGCCGCAGCGCATGGGAAACATTGTAAGCGCAGCCACCCAACGACATAGTCTGCCGGATAATATGTACATCTTCGCTGGTCTTTGGCAAATGGTCGAGGTGGATAATCACATCTGCGACGGTCGAACCGATGACTAATACTTGTTTCATAAAAGCATCCTCTCCAATTCTCCTATCGAGGCTGCTATGCGTTCTGCTCCTGCTGCCTCTAATTCCTGCCGGCTTCCATATCCGAACAAAACACCAATCGCGTCCATTTTATTTTTCCTGGCGCCAAAAATATCGTGTTCCCGATCCCCTATCATCACTGCATCTTCCACCGCAGAAATATCCATGGCTTTCCTCACATAAGAGATGACATCCTCTTTTCGCACTCGCGTTTCATCCATGCTGGCCCCGCCTATAAAAGCAAAATATTCGCTTAGCTGGAAATGCTCTAAAATCTGTTTCGCAAGCAGTTCTGGTTTGGAGGTAGCTACCGCAAGTATTTTCCCTGCATTTTTTAAGCCTTCTAACAGTTGAATAACTCCATGATATACCCGGTTCTCAAACATCCCGGCAGCGGTAAAATACTCCCGATAGCGCTGGATTGCCTCTCCTGCCTGCTTCTCCGAAAAGTTATAGTATTTCATAAAACTGTCTTTTAAAGGCGGCCCGATGAACGGCGTCAGTTGTTTTAGATCCGCTTCTTCTATCCCATAGCTTTTCAGAGCGTACTGGACGGATTTGGTAATCCCGACCATGGGATCTGTCAGCGTGCCATCCAGATCAAACAGGATATATTTTTTATCATTCATTTTCATCTGTATCCTCAATTATTCCGGCCCCTCTCATTTCCTGCCATTTCCCGCGATTTCTTGCTATTCTTGATCTCGCGTTTCTTTACTGGCGAACGCTGTTTCTTTTGCGTTTTTCGATCCTTTTCGTATTCCTCATGCGTTTTATTGGCGGCCTCCTTTTGGGTTATGCACTTTTTCGCTGTTTAAATACCAAGCAGGGATAGGGTTGCGCATATTATCATACCAGGTTAGCACTTCTTTGGCCTGGTTCAGCATAGTATTTACTTCTTCCTGTCCGAAAGGAATCGCCCAATACACCGAAGACAGCGTATTGCTGGAAATGTACAGGGCGAGCAGCTTCCAGAATTCCAGCGGTACATCGCTGTCAAAGTATCCGTCCACCATGCCAGATGCAAAAAGCGGCGATTTTTGGGCACACCATACGATGCGGTTAAATTCCTCCCACGGATCGCCGAAATCATAGCGGTCAAAATCAATGATATAGAGCTTGCTGTCATTTCCGAGCATCATATTTCCAATATGATAGTCGCCGTGCTGGTATGTCTGTGGTCTGTTTTTCAGCAAATGACGGTTCTCGCTTATGTAGTCGATGAAGGCCTGTCCATTTTCGTATTTGATGGGACATTCGCCATATTTCCTGATCTTATAGTCCATTTTCCGGCCGAATCGGCTCTGCCAATCCTCTTGAATTGCGGGCGCTGGTATGGAGTGAATTTTGCGCAGAATGCTGCCTGCCTCAAGGCCGTAGGCATACTGTTTTGCATCGGATTGAGCTGCGATGGTCTCTTCGGCATCCTCGCCGTCGATCCAGCTCTGGATAGAATAAACGCCATCGTCGCAGGTGCCGAATTCGACTGGCTGACACATGGAAACTCCAAGCCGCGCTACTTGTTTCATCATATCGAATTCCGATTGCTTTATATCATGCTGCGCGATATCGGAGATGCGCAGGAGATACTTTGTACCGTTCTCGTCGGTAACACGATACTTCTTATCGCCGGACCAGCCTTTGTCTATCGGTTCTTTTGAAATAAAATTCATCATAAATTTTCTCCTGTTTATTGTGCGCTCAAGGCGCCTGGCGTTGGATTATTGATGGGAAAGGAGGGCAACCGTCTCCACATGCGTACCAAATTAGAACAGATTTCCACAAAATCATGGAAATTGAAGTAATATTTTTACAGCACTAACGCTTGTCCGTGCAGTGCTTTTTCTACAAAAATAAATATTAACAATTTTCTTCCTCTACTTTGCAAGATTTCAAATCCCTTTTGAAAAAAAATGTTACTGAAATATAACTTCAACAGTTTCTACGCAACAAGGTTGATACGATAATCACTGTATGCTATAAGTTAGTTCGGCAATTCAAAATTTTCAGATCCACTCTTTTTTCAAAATAGCATACTGATATGTGTTTTCATAGTGCGGCGTGCCATCTGGATTATTGATAAAGGATACAAATTCCAAAAACAAACCTTCTTTACGCATCCCAAGCTTTTCGCAAAGACGCTGACTTGAAATGTTATAATCCTCAGTATATGCGTATATACGTCTTGCCCCTTTTTCTTTAAACAGATATTCAAAAAAAGCATGGGCCGCTTCGTACGCATATCCTTTGCCATGATATGCTTTATTCAGCATCCAGCAAGGGCTAAATGTATCAAGCAGTAAATTTCTATCCCGGTCATGTGGTTCAGCATGTTCTGGATATGCTTCTATTTCACCGATAACTTTTCCCGTGTCTTTTAGTACAATGGCAAAATAATATTCCATTTCTCCAATTCGCTTCCTCATCACCACCTTTGCATCCTCAAGAGTGTTTAGCTTCATACAGGAAAAGCAATTTGCCATAGGCTCTACTAAATATTCAAACGCATCTGCGGCATCGCTTTCGAGAAACGGACGTAAAATCAGCCTTTCTGTCTGAATAATCATAACCTCACCTCTTTATAAATTCCAGTTTACCATGTATCAAATCTACTATGTAAATATAGTTTTTCTGTCTTTTCACCCATATAAGAATATATTTTTCAAGCTATTGGCTTCCATACAATCACAATAAATTGCCTGCAGCTTGCTGTAGGCTCTCCTTCTACTTTTTATCTAGTAAATACAATTTATGTTCTTCTTCATAAATTTTTGCATTCTTTTCTATTACTGCTGATTCCAGATCACTTTCATGATATAAAACCTTATCTTCCAATCCCGCAACCTCCAAAAATATACAATATGCCATTTCCAATTGCCCAATTCCTGACTGGATAATCCCATCATAGATTGGCTTTATCTCAATTATTTCATTAAACAGGCTCTTTTGTATCCCCCTCCTCATATCAAGCACCTCAGAAGCTTCAAAGGATTTCTAAATATGTTTCTTTTGCATTCCTATCACACATTCTGTATGTATTGGAGCTACTATGTAAACACAATTTTTCAGCCTCGGCGCTCGTATAGGAATACAATTCTATGCTACTACTTCTTCGCTTTTTTCTTTGCCGTACCATGTATTCTTTTAATGCTTTCTAAATATTCTTCTTCAACTGGCGATAAATTCTGAACCTGATATTTTCTGTATTCTTCTGCTGCTTTTTCCATTGCCTGTGCATGACTGATTCTCCCTGCTCCCTGCAATAATTTTTCTCCTGTCGTTTTCAATATATTATCAAGATGTTCTACATAATCAGACATATACATGGGATGATGGCGCATTGCCTGAATTTCTGCAAAATCAAAATATCCAGACACAACATTATTTAAAATCTTCAATTCTTCCTCATTTA
>CATJIF010000035.1 GCA_949740445.1 uncultured Peptostreptococcaceae bacterium
ATTTATCTGTTGGGGCTTGCTGCGATGGCGGGAACGATTCTGGCGCGGCTTTCTTCGCTGGAAAAGAAAGTGGACAAGCACAATGGACTGGTCGAACGCATGTACAAGGTGGAGGAGCGGACAAAATCCAACACCCACCGTCTGGACAGAATAGAAGGGAAAATCGACGAAGAGTAGCCAGTGTATCTTTGCAAAACTGGTAAACGACAACACAGCATGAAAACGAAAAAGGAGGAAACATCCATGAAACTAAACTGGAAAGTACGCATAAAGAACCCGTATTTCTGGCTCGGACTGGTTGCCGTCATTTTAGCGGCCATCGGTGTATCGCCGGAGAGTTTAACCAGCTGGCCAATCTTGTATGCACAGATCAGAGCGCTGCTCAACAATCCCTTTGCTGTGGGTTGCGTCATCGTGGCCGTGCTGGGCTACATCAACGATCCAACTACCAGCGGGCTGTCCGATAGTCAGCGGGCAATGGGATATGAGAAACCGAGAAAAGATAAATAGATGAGCGCCGGGGAGCGATCCCTGGCGCTTTTTCATTTTTTGGAAGTAACAGGGAAATTATTCTGGCGAATCCAGCTAAAGTATGCTACACTGAACGCAAGGTGTTTGCCAACGCGGTAGGCGGTTAGCCCTCGCAAGAGGGGGTGATATGTATGTCGACAATGGAGATTCTGACGCTTTTGGCGCTTCTGGTCAATGTTGTTTTCATTACATACAACATCACAAAAAAGAAATAATCGCCTGACCCTGGAAAAGCTGGCGATTATTCTAATTTAAGGTTATTCTGGGCTAACCGTTTACCGGTGAGCACCTTTCTATACATATTATACGCGCACTTGCAGGAAATTTGCAAGTATTTTTTATCTGTCAAATTTTAATGTAAGATTACCATAAAGCATTATGCGATATTACCTTTCTTTCGAATCTTTGATTTTGTACATAAGCAATTCCTTTCCAATAGTTGAATAATGCGCTTTGCAAAAATGTTTCAGATGGGGTGATTAGCGAAAAGTAGATTGACAAAAAGTAAATTTTAGTGTAAATTTATACTAAAATAAAACGGAGAGGGAGCACAGGTACATGATGACGCGGGAGGAATTTGTTGCAGAGATGAACCGCCAGCTCAAAATCGTCAGGGCGGAATACGGCTTTACGCAAGAGAACATGGCGCGAATGTTGGGCATTTCCAAAAAAACGCTGGTCGAAATCGAAAAGGGCAGAGTTACGCTGGGTTGGACCGGCGCGGTGGCCTTCTGCACGATTTTTTCCGAAAGCCAGGTGCTGGCAGGCGCTTTGGGAGGTGAAGCCAGCGACATGATTTTAGCGCTGGCGTTTCAGGAATGGGAGCCACAGGAAATAGAAAGTGGACAGACGCTATCAGCAGGTCAGGAGGAGGCAGCGGTGTCGGTGGCGCGTTCGCCAGGCAGGCCTTCACAGTGCCGGGTGCAGTATCCGCAGACCATGGGCGGAAAGGTCTGGTGGCGCACCGTGGAAGAAATCGGCGGTTTTCGCATTCAGCAAAACATCATTTCTCAGCATTACCGGGCGCTGAACCAGAAGGACCAGCGCATCTGTTCTTCCTTTCAGATCGAACAGATACACCGACGCATCCGGCAGTTGCAGCAGTAAACGATGGATATTTCCTTACTGGCTGTAAGAGGGATTAACTATAAATATATTGTAGCAGGGAGGAGAGATGATGCAGGAAAAGAGCAAAAGAGGAATCAAAACCATAGGATGTGCGGCGGTCGCTGTCGTATTTGGCGGAGGGGGGCTGTTTATCCTGTCTCTGTTTGCCATGCTGTTCGGCGTTTCGCTGTATCTGCAATACGCCGTGGGTGTGTGCATTGTCGCCGTGCTGGCAGCAGGGGTTGCACGGGTTGCTGTCGGGCCGTCGAAAACGGCGAGACGGCGCATTGCGGCAGCTGTGGCGGTCGTTTGGCTGGCGGCAGCGGGATATGCCGGTTTTGGCTGGTATCAGGCGCAGATTCCGGGCGTAAGCGAGCGCAACCTTCTGCTCCATGAGTATCAACCATTCGCAAATCAGTCGAAGGCGGTGACTTTGGACGAGTCGTCGTCACTGCGCTTTACGCCAGAGCAAAGGCTGCGGTTGGATGGGGCTACAGCGCTGTATCCGGTGTATGCCGGTTTTGTGCAGGCGGTGTATCCCGAAGGGGAATACCCCATATACGATGACAGCGAAGAGTGGTATGCGCAGGTAACCTGCAGCAATACGGTAAACGCCTACGAGCGGCTGATAGAAGGGAAAACCGACATGATTTTTGTGGCGGAACCGTCGGAGGCGCAGCTTGCACTGGCGGCGCAGATGGGATACCAGCTGCATCTGACGCCCATCGGGCGCGAAGCATTCGTCTTTTTCGTCAATAGCAAAAATCCGGTCAGCGGGTTGAGCATCGAGCAGATTCAGGGGATTTATACAGGGGAGATTACAAATTGGAAGCAGGTAGGAGGAAAAAATTGGAAGATTCGCCCCTTTCAGAGGGCGGAAAACAGCGGTAGCCAGACAGCCCTGCAAAAGCTGATGGCGGGGCTGCCGTTGCTTACGCCGGAAAAGGAAGAACGGGTTTCTGCCATGGATGGCATCATTCATCAGGTAGCAAATTACAGAAATTATAAAAATGCCATCGGCTTTTCCTTCCGCTATTATGCGACGGAAATGGTAACCAGCGATGAGATTCGTCTGCTTTCGCTGAATGGCGTTGCACCGACAAAAGAAACCATCCGCGACGGAAGCTACCCCATCGCCTCTGCGTTTTATGCAGTTACGGCATCCCCCATCGGGGAACCGGCGCCACAGGAAAGCAATGCGGACATGCAGGCCTTCTTGCAATGGATTCTTTCGCCGCAAGGGCAAAGCATTGTGGAAAAAACGGGATATGTACCTCTGTAAAAAAGCAACCCCCTTCATCGAGCGTTCGCCTCGTCTGATGCAGGGGGTTTTATACTGTCGTTTTAAGCATAGCGGCAGTTGTTAAGAAATATGATCGGTAATCCAGGTAACATATTTGTCGCGCTTCATAATGCCGAGCATATATACGCTTCCATCCCGCATCGTAAGCTCGATGCCGAAGGGAAAACACGGCGGAGTGGTACAGGTTTTGACCGAAGCGATATCAGTCATTTCGATTTCCCAGCTGACAGAAGCCGTGCCGATCAGGCCAGACGCTAAAAAAGCAATGCGTTGATCGGTCATGTATACTTTGCCGGAAATCTGACGCTTGCCGATAACCTGAGGCATTTTCCAGCAGTCGGCGCCTACTTTTTCTGCAAAAATTTCTTCCCCTGCGCGAGGGCTGAAGGTTGGTTTTGCCACGATGAGTTCCTCCTTTGTTTTTATTTTTCTACTATTTTATATCTAAATAATCTTTGGCGCAAGGACTTTTTAGCACAGGTTAATAGCATAGAAGAGGCGGAAACAGGACGGGCGTGCAAGGGAAGCGAACCCATGTCGAAAGCCCCAGCAAACGAGCGGCCTCAGCTGCTTTACAATAAAAGGACAAGAAAGACATAGAAATTAGTAGTGACATTTTAAAAAGGAAGTTGTATAATACAATTGTCAGATTTTTTCTACTCTTCTTCAGCATGGATTTCGCTGTAACGGGTAGACCGTTGCTTTTTTAGAAACGGTACTGGCAACGGCGTGTCAAGCCAAAGAAAGGACTAATACTATGCAAGGATTTTTAGACATTCTGGTAGGGTTTGCGAACTGGTTTTGGGGAATTCCTATTCTGATTTTGATTGGCGGCGGTGGCGCCTACATCTCGCTTCGCCTGGGATTTATCCAGATCAGAAAATTTCCGTATCTTTGTTCTCAGACGTTTGGCAAGATGTTTGCCAAGACGGGCGAGGGAGAGGTGTCTCCCTTCTCCGCAGCCTGCGCTGCGCTGGCTTCTTCCATTGGCGCTTCCAATATCGTAGGCGTTCCCGTAGCCATCGCTATGGGCGGCCCTGGTTCTATTTTCTGGATGTGGGTGCTGGCTATTCTGGGATGTGCCACTAAGTATGCAGAAATTGCGCTGGGCATTAAGTACAGAGAAAAGAATGAGGACGGCGAGTGGGCTGGCGGGCCCTTCTACTACCTGCGTGCGCTGGGCGGCCCCGTAGGCAAGTTTCTGGGCGCTTTCTACGCCTTCGGGCTGATGATTGAGCTGATTCCTTCTCTGGCAACCCAGGGGCTTTCAGCAACATCGCAGTTTGCGGTATTCGGTGTTAGCCAGACTGTAGTCGGTATTATCATTGCTGCGATTGTAACAATCGTCTGCATTGGTGGCATAACGAGAATCGCCAAGGTTATGGACCTGATGGTTCCGATTATGGCCGTCGTCTATCTACTGGGCGCTCTGGTTATCATCGGCGCAAACATCGGCAACCTGATTCCATCGCTGGCCAGCATTTTCATATACGCATTTACTCCGCATGCGGCCATCGGCGGCTTTGCCGGTTCGACCATCGCATTGGCCCTGAGATGGGGCGCAGCCCGCGGTGTATACTCCAATGAAGCCGGTTTTGGTACGGCTCCAGCGGCACACTGTACGGCTTCTGTAGACCATCCCATCCGCCAGGCAGCCTGGGGCGTATTTGAGGTTGTCGTCGATACGCTGATCGTCTGCACCGTTACAGCGCTGTGTGTACTGACCTCTGGCGTATGGATAAATGGCACATATGAATCCGGTGCACTGGGTCAGGCGGCATTTAATTCCGTATTTGGAAGTGCCGGTGACTATTTTGTAGCCATTTGTGTATTTATGTTTGTTATGTCTACCATTATCGTTTGCGTATTCTACGGTCAGAGACAGGCGGAATTCCTGTTCGGTGTAAAATTCGGAAAGGCCTGGAGATTTGTGTACATCATCTTTATGGTGATTGCAACCTTGGGCTTTGATCTGACCTTTATGTATCAGTTGACCGATTTCTTCCTGGCAATTATCATCATACCGAATATGATCGGCGTTATTATGATGGCCGGTCAGGTAAAAGAGCTGCAGGATGAATATTACAATACACCAGGTAAATTCTATTTAGCCGATGTAGCGGCAAAACAAGCGAAAAAATAAGTTCAGACATAGGAAGGGTATATAGCGACGGCTAGCCGCGTTCTTTTGCGGTAAGTTGTTCTACTTTGTAATATTGGCTTGGCATGCGCCGAAACTCCATATTCGAAATCGAGTATGGAGTTTCTTTTTAATAGTAAGATACGAGAAGGGAAACAGTATGAGCGAAGGAAAAAAGAGCAGAAAAACGGCAGGCGTAAAGAAGAACAGCAGGAAGGAACCGGCGCAGTATAACCGTAAGATACAGCAACGCGAGCGCGGACGGCAAGCACAAGGGCAGCGCACACGCTATAAAGATGACCGCACACCGTTTGTCCGGAC
The DNA here is from genome assembly GCA_949740445.1 of uncultured Peptostreptococcaceae bacterium. Classification (GTDB taxonomy): domain Bacteria; phylum Bacillota; class Clostridia; order Peptostreptococcales; family Anaerovoracaceae; genus RGIG446. The sequence continues at coordinate 5,403 of CATJIF010000035.1, forward strand.
CATCGAACCCGCATGCCGCATCATTGCTGTGGTACTGTCGATGGTTTTGTGGGCCGATGTCCATGTGCTGTTGAGAGGAGGCGGCTACGCGGATACAACGATTGTTCCGGTGTTCGGCTATGCGGACAGCAAGGTGGAAAGCACTTCCATGGAACCCGCAATTCCCGCACGCAGCGTAATTGTAACGAAGCAGCAGCCAGAGTACCAGGTGGACGACATCGTGCTTTACCGCAGCAGCGAAGAAGAAAACGGGCTTCGCCGGGTGGTTTCTGCAGAAGGCGGGCAGTACAGAGTTCTGGGCGACAATGAAACAGGCGAAACGCCACAGACGGTTCAGAGGGACGATATCTGGGGAAAGGTGGTGCGCCACGGGCAGTGGTGCTACGGCATCCAGCGATATTTCCGCACGCTTCACGGGGCGCTGACGATTTTCCTTCTGGCGATTTTCGCGCTGCTTTTACCGGATCTTCTGATGATTCCGCGCCGGCGGCGTGCCCTGCAAGAGCATCGGGCGGCGAAGGCAGCCAAAGAGTCTCAGCAAAGTGAGGCACAGTAAAGCGAGCCGCGGCAGGATGGAGTGGCAAAGTTAGAGAATTTAGAGGAAAATGAAGTATGAAAAACGCATTGATTACAGGCGGTACGGGCTTTGTTAGCCGCTATGCAGCAGAATACTATGTAAAAAAGGGATATTGCGTCTCTGTCTTAAACCGGAATAACAAAAAGCAGGCAGAAGGAGTTACTTTGTTAAAATCGGATCGGCATGAGCTTGGCAATCGGTTGCGTGGACATCATTTCGACGTTGTTTTTGATATTACAGCAAAGACGGCAGAGGACATCAATTTATTGCTCAATGCTCTTGAGAGTTACGAGGATTATATTTTTATCAGTTCAAGCGCGGTATATCCCGAACACTTGCCGCAGCCTTTTACGGAGCAGATGCCATTGGGCGTAAATAAATTCTGGGGCAAATATGGGTTGGATAAAATTGAGGCAGAGCAGGTGTTAATGAAGCGCGCTCCTGCCGCTTATATCCTGCGCCCGCCATATTTATATGGACCGATGAACAATGTATACAGAGAGGCCTTTGTTTTCGAATGTGCGCTAAATGACAGAAAGTTTTACCTTCCGCAGGATGGCCGGATGAAGCTTCAATTTTTTCACATTCATGATTTGTGCCGCTTTATGGATATTCTTCTGGAAAGAAAGCCTGCCATGCAGATATTTAATGTTGGAAACAGGAAAGCAATATCTATCTGCGACTGGGTTTCCTTGTGCTACAGAATTGCTGGAAAGGATGTCGAATTTATCAATGTTGACAGCAGCATAGAGCAAAGGAATTATTTTAACTTTTATAATTACGAATATCGCCTCGACGTTAGCAACCAGGAAATGCTGATGCCAGAGACGACAGCGCTGGAAGAAGGAATCAGGGAATCCTTTGACTGGTATCGAAAGCATTCAGAAGAGGTGAATAGAAAGCCGTTAATGGAATTTATTGATGCTAATTTTGTGTAAAAATAGCATGTGTATCTTTGTCAAGCGAGAGGATCGCATTATAATATAGCGGCTGATACAGCTTTGCCGATGTTTTCGCAAGAAAACCCCTGCAAAATTTAAAAAAATGTGATAAAATAAGACCGCTGTTGCAAAAAAATAAGAAAATCGAGGAATCATACATGTATTATAAGCAGTTGTTATTGATTATCGCAGCGTATTTTGCCGGGGACATGCTGTCCCGCGGCCTGGGGCTGCCGGTTCCTGCCAATGTGCTGGGCCTTCTAATCCTGCTGGCGCTTCTGATTTTACGATGGATTGCGCTATCCGATGTGGAGGATACGTCAGATTTTATCATAAAGAATCTGGCACTGATTTTCGTTCCATCCGCTGTGGGAATCATGCAATACGCCGGGCTTTTGCGAAGCTCTTTTTGGGAGATTGCCATTCCTTGGGTGCTGGCCTGCATCGTGGGCTATATGGTAACCGGCTGGGTGACGCAGGCGGCTATACAGGCGATGGAGCGCAGAAAGGGCGACAACGAGCCCGGAGGGTCGGAAAAAACAAAGCAGAAGGGAGTGCGCGAAGTATGAGCCAGTGGAACGATTTGATCTTTGAAAGCCCCGTGTGGGGCATGCTGACGACGCTTTGTGCCTATCGCATCGGTGTTGCCATGCAGAGAAAAACCGGTATTGCGGCGCTGCAGCCCATTTTGACGGCAGCGCTGATGATCGCAGCCCTGCTTGTAGTAACGGGAAGAAGCTACGAGGAATATGCGGCGCAGAACCAATTTCTCAACTATGTGCTGTCGCTGTCAGCGGTGGTGCTGGCTGTACCAGTATACCGGAATCTGGACATTTTAAAAACCTATGCAGTTCCTATCCTGCTGGGCGTTGGCGCAGGCTCGGCTGCAACCATACTGACGGTAATCGCCGCAGGAAAGCTCATGGGAACCGACCCGCAGCTGCTGCTTTCCATGGTGCCCAAAAGCTGCACCACGCCGATTGCCTACGGCGTATCCGAGGCGCTGGGCGGCATTCCGAACTTTACCGTGGCGCTGGTGGTGCTTACCGGCATTGCCGGAGCGGTGGCGGGTCCGGCGCTGCTGTCGCTTTTAGGAATCCGCCATCCCATCGCCCGCGGCATGGCTATGGGGACGATCAGCCATGCCATCGGCACGACGAGGGCCTTTGGCGAAGGCGAAATCGCAGGGTCCATGAGCAGTCTGGCCATGGCGCTGGCGGGCACATTTACAGCTTTTGCGGCACCAGCTGCCGCGGCGCTGTTTTTTTAATTTTTTTGCCGCATAAAAATGCTTCCGCGTATGAAACCGCTGCCGCAGGGCAACACTATGTATCGGAGGTGGAAATTATGCGTTCAAAAAATACAGATACCTACGAAAGCCAAAATCGGAGCTTTCAATATACGATGCTTGCTGTCATCGGCGTTTTGCTGGCGGTGGGCATCATCGCCTACGCGGTGAGAAGCCTTCCAGGCTTTCGGACAGAGCCGCAGAATCCGGTGGATATGAACCCCGTGGATGTCAATCCGCTGCCGAATCTGGGCGAAACCGAGGACCTGCCGGAGGTAGATGTTTCCAAGACCGTGCCTTCGGTGGACAGCCGAAGCCAGCAGCAGGGCAGCGGGCAGAAGGTGCAGGATGAGGGCGGCACGGCGAATTACGGCTTTTCCATGCCGGTAGAGGGAACGGTGATCAAGGAATTTTCCGCAGAAACGCCGGTATATTCCAAAACGCTGGAACAGTACGTAACCCATCTGGGCGTGGACTTCGAAGCACCGGCAGACGCGCAGGTTCGAGCAGTGGATGGCGGAACGGTGACAGCGGTTTATGAAGACGACAGCCTGGGAGTTACGATTGAAATCACCCACGGCGATGGCTACGTTTCGCGCTACTCCAATCTGAGTACGGCGCAGATGGTCGAAGAAAACGATGTAGTGGAGCGCGGGCAGGCCATCAGCGGCGTGGGAAACAGCGCGCTGTTCGAAACCTTAGACCCCGAGCATCTGCATTTCGAATTGTGGAAGGACGGCAATCCCGTAGATCCGGCGGAGTATTTATAACTCCCGCCGGTTTTTTTATGAAATTTCTTGCGATAGCCCCGGCGTTTTCGATATACTGAAAAAGAAACATGGGAATGCGGATGGTGGCCGGGAGGTGACTATGAGTGGAATCGGAGAGCAAATCGGAGGACAGATCGGAGAAAAAACCGACGAAGAAATCGGCGGGGAAACCGGATGCAGGGAAGGAGCGAGAGCAGAGGGAAACAGAGGGCAGGAATGTGCGCTGGATTTCTGCCTGTTAGCAGAACATCTGTACGACGGCATCCATCTGACCGATGGCCAGGGAAAGGTAATCTATATCAATGCGGCGTATACGCGGACCACCGGTATTTTGCCGGAGCAGGTGGTCGGCCGCTTTGTCAGAGATATCGAGGCGGAGGGCAGGCTGTACAAGGGATCGGTAACAGAAGAGGTAATCCAGACCCGAAAGCGCGTCAACTCCGTAGCGTGGATTTATGGGCTGGAAAAGGAAGTACTGGTTACGGGAACGCCCGTATTCGACGAAGACGGCACACTGTGCTACGTGGTGACCAATACCCGGGATTTCGGCGGCCTCAACGAGCTGAAGGAACAGCTGGATGCGCTGCGCAGGGAATCCGGAAAAGACAAAGAGGAGCTGGCCTTTCTGCGGCGGCAGCAGATCAAGGGCCGGGAAATCATGTGCCACAGCGAATGTATGAAAAAAGTGCGGGAGCTGGTGAAAACCGTGGCAGCGACCGACGTTACCGTGCTGATTACCGGAGAATCCGGCACGGGAAAGGAAGTGGTCGCCGACGAGATCTACCGCAGCAGCAACCGCTGCGACAAGCCGTTTATCAAGGTCAACTGTGCGGCGATTCCCTCGGAGCTGCTGGAGTCGGAGCTGTTCGGCTACGAGGGCGGCGCGTTTACCGATGCCAGGCGCAGGGGAAAGGCCGGCATGTTCGAGCTGGCAAACGGCGGAGTGATTTTGCTCGATGAGATCGGCGACATGCCGTTTTCGCTGCAGACCAAGCTTCTGCGCGTGCTGCAGGAGCGCGAGATCATGCGCATCGGCGGCACGAAAAACATAAAGCTGAACATCCGTGTCATCGCCTCCACCAACCGGGATCTGCGGCGGGAGATCCGGGAAAAGCGCTTTCGGGAGGACTTATATTACCGGTTAAACGTGGTTCCCATCCACCTGAACCCCCTGCGGGAACGCAAGGAGGAAATTCCCTATCTGACGCTGGAATTTCTGCACACGTTCGAAAAGCGCCACAACAAGAGGGTATCCATCGAGCGGGACGCCATGCGGGCGCTGACGGAATACGACTGGCCGGGAAACATCCGCGAGCTGGAAAACCTGATCGAGCGGCTGGTGGTTACCGATACCGCAGGCTCTATCGACCGCGGCATGGTGCTGTCCACGTTAAACCTTACGCCGCTGCAGCGCATGGAAAGCGATCAGCAGGGAGAAGCGGCAGGGCTGAAGGACTGTCTGCGCCGATATGAGAGAGAGCTGATCATGGAAGCGCTGAAGAAGTACGGAAGCAAGCGCAGGGCGGCAAAGGCGCTGCGCATAGATCATTCCACACTGGTGAAAAAGTGTCAGAATTACGGGATTTCGGCAGAGGACGAGGCGGAAATGCAGTGGGTGAAGCGGTTTACACCAAAGCGGGGAGATGTAGAATGGTGAAAAAATTCACCATCCCGGTGAAGAATATCACCGCAAATCTTGACCTATTTCGAAAAAGATTTCGGTGCAAATTGTCGAAAATGACGTATATTTAACGAAAATAATTGAGTGATACAAAATATCTCTGATTGCGCTGGTGAAAAAAATCACCGGCGCTTCTTTTTTCCTTCTTCCTCATCGGAAACGCATGGGCTGCAGGAATAAAATTTTTGCCGCCGCCGGGAAAGCGGGCGATGGGGAAGAAATGCCTGCAATTGTTGAAAAATCAACGGAAAATCCAGTTGCCTCCCGGGGCTGTATTCAATTTTCTCCGCGTTTTTTCAAAGCGACGGAAATCTGGCACGGGGTTTGCTATAAATACTAAGTACCAAAATAAAATCACAGCATTCGAATACAGGAAAGGAAGGAACGCAAAGCAATGAAAACCATGATTACAGTAGCGCCCACAGGCGCCTGGCCGAAAAAGCAAAATAATCCGAACATTCCCATGACGCCGCAGGAAATTGTCAACGACGTGTACGACTGCTGGAAGGCCGGTGCTGCCGTGGCGCATCTGCACATGAGAGACGACGAGGGCAACGGCACGATGGACGTGAGAAAGTTCCGCGAAACCATGAAGCTCCTGCGGGAGCAGCATCCCGACTGCGATATTGTCATCAATATGACCACCTCCGGCGACATCTACGCTACGGATGAAACTCGCGTGGAGCATGTAAAGGAGCTGAAACCGGAGCTGGCATCCTTTGATTGCGGCTCCATGAACTGGCAGCATAATGCGCTGTTTATCAACTCGCCCCAGTTTTTGGAGATGAGCGGCAAGCTATTTCAGGAAGTGGGCGTAAAGCCGGAAATCGAGATTTTCGACGCGGGCATGGTATATAATTCCTTATATTATGTAAAAAAAGGCGTGCTGCAGGCCCCCTGCCACTATCAGTTCGTACTGGGCGCTGCCGGCGGCTCGGCAGCTACCGTGGAAAACCTGGTTTACCTCAAGAGCCTGATTCCGGAGGGCTCCACCTGGTCGGCGCTGGGCATCGGCAAGGGCCACGTTCCCATCCTGCTGACAGCCATCGCTCTGGGCGGTCACGTGCGCGTGGGCATGGAAGATAACGTCATGTTCGGACCCGGGCAGCTGGCAGAATCCAACCGGCAGCTGGTAGAGCGGGCGGCACAGCTGGTCCGCCTGGCCGGAAACGAGGTAGCGACGCCGGATGAGGCGAGAGAAATTCTGGGACTGAAGAAATAGAAAACGGCGGAGGAGAAGGTGCATGATTAAACATATTACAGTTGTCGGTGCGGGAACCATGGGCCACGGCATTGCCGAAACCTTTGCCATGCACGGATATAAAGTACATATTTACGAAGTGTACGAGCCGGCGCGAAACAGCGTAATGGGCGTAATGAAGCAGGAGATGGAATTCCTTGCGCAGAACGGACTGATTGCTGCAGAGGATGTAGCAAAGGCGCTGGACAATATTGCGATTTATGATAATTTGAAAGAAGCGGCAGCGGATGCGGACTACGTAATCGAAGCCATTGTGGAAAAGATGGAGGTAAAGCAGAATCTGTTTGCCGAGCTGGACGGAATCTGTAAGCCGGAGTGTATTTTTGCCAGCAATACCTCCAGCCTGCCGCTGTCTGGTATGATCGAAAAACTGCCGGAGAGCCGGAAGGCGAGAACGATGGTCTGCCACTGGTATAATCCGGCGCATCTGATGCCCATCGCCGAACTGTCCTTTTTCGGAAACATGGACGAAGAAACTTATCAGAAGGTAGCTGCGCTATACGAAAGCGCGGGCAAGCAGACCGTTAAGGTATTGAAGGATGTGCCCGGACTGGTGGCAAACCGCATTCAGCAGGGCGTAGCAAGAGAGGTATTTTCCATTATGGAGCAAGGAATTGCCGCTCCGGAAGATATTGATAAAGCGTTGAAGTTCGGCCCGGCCTTCCGCTATGCGACTACGGGACAATTAGAGGTAGCCGACATGGGCGGGCTGGATATCTGGTGCACCGTGGGCGACAATCTGCTGTCGGTGATGGATAACCGCAAAGAAGCCAATCCCATCCTGCGGCAGAAGGTGCAGGAGGGAAAGCTCGGCATGAAATCCGGCGAAGGGTTTTTCGAATATCCGACAGACCGGATTGCCGAGATGAAAAACGAATTTAACAAGAAATTGATTATCCAGCTGAAAACCTCGAAGAATTATATCTGACAGAGAACAACACCTGCATGTATATAAAGAAAGGAGTGCTACCATGCCACAAAACAACAATGCTGCTGCTTTGCCAAAAGGCTCTCCGCTGTGGAGACTGAGCAAGAAATTCCAGTTTGCCGCGGACAAACTGATTCCGGATTCCTTCGTGTTCTGCCTCATTTTAACCTTTGTCGTATTCATCGCCGCGCTGATCGGCACGGGCTCCAGCCCGCTGGATCTGTGTACCTGGTGGTTTAACGGCCTCTGGACGCAAAACAGCTTCGCCTTCCAGATGGGCATTATGGTCGTTACCTGCGCTACCTGCGCGAAAGCGCCCCAGGTAAAGCGCCTAATGGGAAGCCTAGCAAAGACCGTAAAGACGCCGACGGCAGCCATGGTGCTGCTCATGGCCTTCGGCTACGTTTCCAGCTTCTTAAACTGGGCGTTCTGCACCGTAGTTACTCCGATTCTGGCCATGCAGCTGGCGAAGAACATCAAGGGGCTGCACTTCCCCATGATGGTCGCTGCCGGATATTCCTGCATGATTCTGGGACAGTGCTTCGGACCCACGGCTTCGCTGTATGCGCTGCTTGCGACCGAAGGGCATTTTATGCAGGAGCAGCTGGGCGTTTTAACGCAGGATCAGACCGTTTACAGCTCTATGAACGTGGTACTTTGGCCCATCCTGGCCGTTGCCATGATGATAATTGCCATCTGGACCAGACCGCCTGCACACGAAACCGTGGAATTCAACTCCATCATCGACGATGAGGAAGTCAACTACGACGTGGAAGAAAAGATCACAATCGCGGATAAAATGAACGGCTCGGTCATCTGCATGTATCTGATCGGCCTGGCCGGAGTAATCGTCATTGTCCGGGAATTTATTACCAAGGGCTTTATGGGCGCGCTTTCCATGAACCTGATCATCTTCCTGTTTATCGTGCTGAACTGCTTTCTGTACAAGACGCCGCGGGCCTTTGTCGAGGCGTATAAGGACAACATGAAGCTGGCCTGCGAGGTTATCGTACAGTTCCCCTTCTATGGAGGCATTATGGGCCTGATGGAATCCTCCGGCCTGGCGCAGATCATCGTAGCCGGCATCGTATCTATCGCTTCTGCTCAGTCGCTTCCGGTATGGAGCTTTCTCTCTGCTTCCCTGGTTAACCTGTTTATCCCCTCGCAGGGTGGGCAGTGGATCGTTCAGGGTCCGCTTTTAATCGACGCCTGCCAGCAGCTGAACGCCAATCCGATTCACGTAATCAACGCCTTTGTATACGGCGATGAAGCCACCAACCTGCTGCAGCCGCTGTACGTAATCCCGGCGCTGTCGGTCGTGGGCATGAAGCTGAAGGATGTCTGGGGCTTTATGGCCTTCCTGTGGGCCTTCTGGACAGTGATCGTATCTATTGGATTATACGTCATTCCCATGTTCGTATAACCGGGGGCAGATACAGGGTGCAATGGGCACATAACATACGCACAATCTACAAGCAGAGATCATCTCGGAAAAGAGAGGTCTCTGTTGTTTTTTGCTGAATTAAAAAGAAGCTGTCATCCACGATCTCTTTCGGGAATGACAGCCTCGCTGTTTTTTAGTTCGGGCAATTCAGGGTGCCGTCACATTTTGGCAGAATGCTGCTGCATCTGCGCCTCGCCGGCGGACTGCCTCCACAGAAGCATTGCCGCTTAGTGCGTTTCGTTGTACTTCTTAATACCCATTGCCAGCAGATCCATGGCTCTTTCCAGGTCTTCCTGCTTCAGCACGTAGGCCAGGCGAACTTCGTCCTTTCCTTTGCCTTCGGTCGCGTAAAAGCCGCCGCCAGGAGCGTACATAACGGTTTCGCCGTTGTCTTCAAATTCGGTCAGCAGCCATACGAGGAACTTTTCGGTATCGTCCACCGGCAGCTTTGCCATCACGTAGAACGCACCCTTGGGCTCCTTGCAGACAACGCCCGGGATTGCCATCAGCTTCTTGTAGATGGTATCTCTTCTTCTTTTGTATTCTTCTCTCACTTCGTCGAAGTAGTTGGCAGGAACGGAATACAGAGCAGCGGAAGCGACCTGGTCCAGCGTCGGAACGGACAGTCTGGCCTGGCAGAACTTCATGATCTCGCCCTGCAGCTCCTCGTTTTTCGTGATGACCGTACCGATTCTGGCACCGCAGGCGCTGAATCTCTTAGAAACGGAGTCGATGATGATTACGTTGTCAGCCGCTTCCGGGAACTGGCCTAAAGTCATCAGCGGTTCGCCGCCGTATACGAATTCTCTGTATACTTCGTCGCCAATGACAAACAGGTCGTGTTCGATAGCGATGTCCACGATCATCTTCATTTCCTCCGGCGTTAAGACGGCGCCGGTGGGGTTGCCGGGATTGGTAAACATAATCGCTCTGGTGTTTTCGTTGATCAGAGCTTCGATCTTCGCCTTATCAGCATAGTGATAGCCTTCCTCCGGCGTAGTAGTCAGCGGGCGGATGGTGGCGCCGGTGGCCTTGACGAAGGTATTGTAGTTGGGATAGAACGGTTCAGGGATGATGATTTCATCGCCGTCGTCTAAAATGGACATCAGCACGAACAGCAGAGCTTCCGAACCGCCGGCAGTGATGGTGATGTCATTGGTCGCATAGTCGATGCCCAGATCTTTGTAATACTTCTGAACAGCGGCGATCATTTCAGGAATACCGGGGGAAGGAGCGTACTCCAAAACCGGAGCGTTAAAGTTTCTGACGGCTTCGAAATAGGCCTCCGGGGTCTTGATATCCGGCTGGCCGATATTCAGCTGGTAGATTTTCTTTCCCTGCTTTTTGCATTCTACCGTGTACGGATAGAATTTACGAATCGGGGAAAGGTTGCATTTCTTTGCTTTGCTGGAAAATTTCATGTCGGTGTCCTCCTCATAATTTCCCGTAATTATCATTGGATACATATGCGCAAGCCGGCGGAAATACCTTTCCGCTGCTTAGATACAGTATAGCAAAAAATAAGGAGGTTGAGAAGTATCGCCGTAAAAAAACGTGAAAATTTTCCTTACCGTTGTATTTCTGTCGGGCGGCTGCCGATATATGCGAGGAAAAGGCGCCTTTCGCTGTAAAAAGAGCAGCTCTGGCAGTTCTTTTAGGCAAAAATGGTACTGACTGCGGCCGAAAATATGATATACTATGTAAAAGGGCAGCAGAGAGCTGCGCTGGCAACCGGCTGAAAAAAGAAACGAAGGCAGAGGCGGAGAGGGGGAGTTTCATGTACGATGAAATTCAACAGAAACTGGCGCTTTTGGGGCAGAAAAAGCCCTGCAGTACACGCATGAGTGCCCGCCTGAAAGAGATGGACCTGGCGGATTGGATGTTTTCCTGCCTGCGGCTTGCGGGTAGCGACATCAGCCGCGAAAGCATAAGGAAGATTCTACGGGAGGAAGTCGTTACCGAGGTATCGCTTGCAGAGTATCAGAAAGTCTATCGCTGCGCCGAGACCTTCAAGGCGTTGCAGGACATGAAAGAGATGCACTGCGATCTGATGTGCGGCAGCGGCATCCGCAGATTGTATCAGGCGGTGTTTGATGAAGAACCACACTACCGGCAGTCCAATCCCGTGCTTCAAAAGTGGGATTATCTCCCTCCGCACTGCCGCGAGATCAAAGCGCAGATGGAAGCGCTATACCGGCAGGCAGCAAACAGAGATTTCTGCCGCGGGCAGGCATCGGGCGCTCTGCAGGGAGCGGGCGATGGGAGAAGGGCCTGCGCCTGGGGCGAACCGCCGTGGAATCCGCTTTGGCAGGCGTGTTTGATCCACATGCGAATGTTAGAAATTTATCCCTTCGGTGAAGCCTCGGAGGAAATTTCGCGCTATGCCATGCTGTACGAAATGCTATGCGTCGGGTTTCCGGCAGCGGCGGTTTCCATGAGCAAACAGGAATACGATACCTGCATTGCACGTTATTTAAAAACAGGCGATTTGCAGCCGTTTTACATGAGCATGCTGCGGTCGGTATATAATAAAATAGAAGTCATATTACAACTGCTGGAAAGCGGAAGAGAAGAAGAGGAAGAAGGCTGAGCAGGCGGCTGGCCGGGCGCGTTCCGGGTGGCGTGCAGCAGGCGCAGGGCAGGCAGCAGAATGCGGACCAAAGGCAAAAGAAAGGAAGTTACGGATTTGGCAGAGCAAACGAGCATTGATCAGAGGCTGATCGACCGGCTGACGGCGGAGATTGCGCCGGCACATATCATCGAAAATTGTCCGATGAAGGAGTACACCTCCTTTCGCGCAGGCGGAAACGCAGCGCTTCTGATACAGCCGGGCAGCCTGGCAGAGCTGTTTTTCGCAGTCGGACAGCTGCGCTCGGCAAACGTGCCGCATCTGGTTATGGGCAATGGAACAAACCTTCTGTTTTGCGACAGCGGCTACGAAGGCGTGGTAATCCGCGCAGGCGAGGGGCTGTCCGGCGTGCGCGTGGAGGGAAATGTGATCTTCGCAGAGCCCGGCGTTTCGCTGGCACAGCTGTCCAAAACAGCGGCAGAACACAGCCTTTCGGGGTTGGAATTTGCCTGCGGCATTCCCGGAAGCCTGGGCGGCGGCGTGTATATGAACGCCGGGGCTTACGGCGGGGAATTAAAAGATATCGTGATAGGAACCTCCGCCCTGCAGAAAAACGGGAGGATGAAAGACCGCGGCCGCGCGCAGCTGCCGTTTTCCTACCGGCACAGCCCGTTTATGGAGAGCGGTGAAATCATCGTCGGCGTTAAGCTTTTGCTGCAGCCGGGCGATCCGAAAGCGATCAAAGAAAGGATGAAAGAACTGATGGCCCAGCGCAATCAGAAGCAGCCGGTGCAGCAACCCAGCGCAGGCAGCTTTTTCAAGCGGCCGGCCGGGCACTTTGCCGGGCAGCTAATCGAAGAAGCGGGGCTGAAGGGGCTTTCTGTGGGCGGCGCCCGGGTATCGCCCATGCACGCAGGCTTTATCGTAAACGAAGGCGGGGCTTCGGCCCAGGACATCCTGGATCTGATGGCCATTGTGCAAGAGACCGTGTTTGACAAAAGCGGCGTGCGCTTACAGCCGGAGGTGCAAATCATTGGATAGCCGCAGATACCAGTCGGAACTTTGCCGCTACCGCATGATCTTCGACCTGCACACGCACACGCGCTTTTCTCGGGGCGGCAGGGAAATCACCCACGCGAAGGGAACGCTGGAACAAACCGTAGAAGAAGCCAGGAACAAAGGGCTTTCCGCCATCGGCATTTCCAACCACGGGCCGGGGCACATCACCTACGGCATGCCGATAGCGGCAGTGGAGGAGCTGAAGCGGCAGCGCGACCAGCTGCAAGAAAAATACAGCGACATCCGCATCCTTATCGGGGTGGAAGCCAATATCATCGACCTGTCCGGCGATTTGGACGTCTCTTCCGCACAGTATAAGCAATTCGATTACGTGCTGGCCGGCTATCATTACGGCATCTTTGGCAAAGCGCCGTGTTCAGCAGCGCTGCTGCACGGCGCCAACTGGATGTGGGAGGCTTCTGGCGGGCGCAGGCGGCTGGAGCGTGCGCTTCAGGCAGAAGAAGCAGCGCGGGAACATCCAGTTCTGCGCGGCCGTCTGATCGAGCGAAACACCCAATGCATGACGGCGGCGATATTAAAAAACCGGCCCACAGCCGTTACGCATCCGGGCGATAAAATGCCCTGCGACATCCGGGCCGTGGCAAAGGCCTGCGAAACCGCGGGGACGTGGATGGAAATCAACGATTCCCACCGCGATCTGAGCGTGGAAAACCTGCGGCGGGCAGCGGAATACGACGTAACGTTCGTCATCGGAAGCGACGCCCACGGGCCAAAGCGCGCAGGTTGTTTTGCAGAGGGGCTTGCACGGCTTCTGGAGGCAGGCGTCGATCCGGCGCGAGTGGTAAATATAGCAGAGAAAACGAGGTGAGGATTCTGTGGAAATACTGATCGTAACAGGCTTATCAGGCTCGGGAAAATCCCATGCCATACATTTTATCGAAGACATGGGGTATTACTGCATCGACAACATGCCGCCGGCGCTGATTCTGGACTTTGTCAACCTGGCGGCGCAGGATAAGATGACCATCGAAAAGGCGGCCTTTGTTGTAGACATCCGGGGCGGTGAATTTTTCGACGATCTGGCAAAGACGCTGGAGGAAATGCGGCGCCACGAAACGCCGTATCAGATGCTGTTTCTGGAAGCGTCCGACGAGGTGTTAATCCGGCGCTATAAAGAGACGCGGCGCAGCCATCCGCTGTCGAAAACCGGTTCCATCCGCGAGGGAATCGAAGCGGAGCGGCGCAGGCTGTCGGCCATCCGCAAGGAAGCGACCTACGTGGTCGATACCTCCAACATGAAAGCAGCCAAGCTGAACGAAGAGCTGAAAGCGCTGCTTCTGGGCGAGGAGAGCAAAGAAAACTTTACCATTACCGTGGAATCCTTCGGCTATAAGCACGGAATGCCGCAGGAAGCAGACTGGGTATTCGACGTGCGCTTTATTCCCAACCCCTACTACCTGGCCAGCATGAAAAACCTGACGGGAAACAGCAAAAAGGTACAGGAATACGTGCTGAAATTCCCCGAGGCGCAGGCCTTTGTGCGGCAGGTGCACCAGTTGATCGGCCAGCTGATTCCACATTACATCCGGGAGGGGAAATATCACCTGGTGCTGGCCTTCGGATGCACCGGCGGTCAACATCGCTCGGTAACGATGGCCAATAAATTTGCGGAGCTGTTTAAGGATGAAGGCAGGCGGACGATTCTGATTCACCGCGATCTGGCGTAAATGCCACAGGGGATATATCATCAAAAATGCCTGAAAATCTGAAAAATCCCCCTTTCTACGGGCGATAAGTTTTGCTATAATAAAATGGAAATGCTTTGACGGCAGGAGTGCAGACCCTGCACGTCGAAGCAGGATCGTCTGAAAGCTGGCCCGAGTCCAGCTGGACATTTCACAGTTTCATAAGAGATTACATAAAGGAGACGAGAAACATGGACAAGTTAATCATCAGCGCAGCGATCTGCGGCGCAGAAGTTACCAAAG
>CATJIF010000036.1 GCA_949740445.1 uncultured Peptostreptococcaceae bacterium
AATACCGGTCTAACCCAGGGAAAGGGCGACAGTCAGGAGGAAGAGATCTATCCGGATTGGGAGGAGATCAGCAACCGGATCAGGATAGATCTGGAGACCGCTTCCAAAGAATGGGGAGATAAATCATCTGACCTAATGCAGAACATCCGGGAGGTGAACCGGGAGCGCTATGACTACTCCGACTTTCTGCGCAAGTTTGCGGTCCTGGGGGAGGCCATGCAGATCAACGATGACGAGTTTGACTACATCTTTTACACCTACGGCCTGTCGCTTTATAAAAATGTTCCGCTGGTCGAGCCGCTGGAGTATAAGGAGATAAAACGCATCCGGGAATTCGTAGCTGCCATCGATACCTCCGGTTCGGTCGAGGGGGAGCTGGTACAGGCCTTTGTGCAGAAAACCTACAATATCCTGAAGTCCACCGAAAGCTTTTTCTCTAAAATCAACCTGCATATCATCCAGTGCGATGCGGCAATCCAGGAGGATGTGAAAATCACCAGCCAGGAAGCCTTTGACGAATACCTGAAAACCATGACTGTCAAGGGCCTGGGCGGTACGGATTTCCGGCCCGTGTTCCAATATGTGGATCAGCTGATCCATCAGGGGGAGTTTACCAACCTGAGAGGCCTGATCTATTTTACCGACGGTTACGGCAGCTTTCCCGACAAGAAACCAAGCTACGAAACGGCCTTTGTATTTGTAGAAGACGAATGCATCAATCTCGATGTGCCTTCCTGGGCCATCAAGCTGGTTTTACAGAAAGAAGAAATTTAAAATATAAACCGGAGATTTTTTATGAACATAAAAGAAGCAAAAGAACAGATACAAAACGCCGTCCAGGCGTACTTCACTAAAGACGAATTTGGGGAATACGTCATTCCTATCCAGCGCCAGCGCCCGGTATTTCTCATCGGCGCCCCGGGCATCGGCAAGACCGCCATTATGGAGCAGATCGCCCAGGAGCTGAACGTAGGCCTGGTGAGCTACTCCATGACCCATCACACCCGGCAGAGCGCCCTGGGTTTGCCCTTTATCACCAAAGAGGAATTCGATGGCCGGGAATACAGCGTTTCTGAATATACGATGAGCGAGATCATCGCTTCGGTCTACAAACTCAAAAAGGAGACCGGATATCAGGAGGGAATTCTGTTTCTGGACGAGGTCAACTGCGTTTCCGAGACTCTGGCGCCATCGATGCTTCAGTTTTTGCAGTATAAGACATTTGGAACCCACAGGCTGCCTTCGGGATGGATCGTGGTAACGGCCGGAAACCCGCCGGAGTATAACAAATCCGTCCGGGAATATGACATCGTCACCTGGGACCGGCTCAAACGCATCGATGTGGAGCCGGATTATGAGGTCTGGAAGGAATACGCTTATAAAAAGGGGCTCCACGGTGCGATCATGACCTTCTTGGAGCTGAAGAAGAACTGTTTTTATGTGGTAGAGACTTCGGTAGACCGCAAGAGCTTTGTAACTGCCCGCGGCTGGGAGGATCTGTCCGAGATGATCCGCCTTTACGAAAGACACGGGATTTGCGTGGATAGAAAGCTGACAGAGCAGTATCTGCAAAATGAAAAGGTGGCCAGGGAGTTCGCTGTTTATTACGATCTCTACAACAAGTACAAATCGGATTATCAGATCAACGATATTCTGACCGGCACAGCCTCTGACAGGATTAAAGAGCAGGCACAGAATGCCCGGTTTGATGAGCGGCTTTCCCTGCTGGGAATGCTGATCGACACAGTCAACGGAGAGATGCGCGGTGCTGTGGAAACGGATAACTCCATTTTGGAAGCCCTGCGCCTGCTCAAGATAGTGAAGGCGGAGCTTTCTAAAGATAAAGAATATGTTGCGGTCCTGCACGAACATCTGGAGGCGGAAAGACAGGCTCTTCGCTCGGGAGAACAGGCGAATTCCATAGATTATGAAACCCGATATGCCTATCGGTATGTCATTCGGTTTATGGAAGATATGCTGGAGCAGTGCGGCCGGAAGGGAATTACTGCTAACGCGGATGCCTTTGCCTTGATTAAATCCGCTTATGATGCTGTTGTTGCTGCCCATAAAAAGAATAAGCAGGCAATTCAGGAAAAGCTGGAGCACCTGTTTGTATTCGTAGAAGAAGTATTCGCGGATGGCCAGGAGCTGGTCATCCTGGTTGCAGAGCTGACGGTCCGGTATTACTGTGCCAAATTTATCGCAAAATTTGGCTGTACGGAATACTTCAAGCACAATCAAAGTATGCTGTTTCATCAGCGCAGGCATGGACTGATGAATGAAATCGACGAGCTGATAGAGGCGCTGGATCGCTGACGATGTACAAGCGGAAAATCAAAGCATTCCAATCATACTGAAAAACGTGGAAGTATCAATGCCGTTATGGTAAACTGTAGAAAACAAAAGCGTTTGAACGGAAACGCCTTAAAAGCAGGATGGAGGTAAGTATGAGGTACAGACAAATCGGAAACACCGGCGAGAAAGCCAGCATTATCGGCCTGGGCTGCGAACACCTGGATGGCAAGCCCTTTTCCCAGGTGAAGGCGACCATCGACGCGGCGCTTGCGGGCGGCGTCAACCTGCTGGATGTATTTATGCCGGGAACCGAGGTGCGCGAAAACATCGCAAAGGCCATAGGCAAGCGGCGCAGCGACGTCATGGTTCAGGGGCACATCGGCTCTACCGATGTCCGCCAGCAGTACGATATCAGCCGGGATCTGCCTACGGTAAAGAAGTATTTTGAAACCCTGCTGCACATTTTTGGCTACATTGATTTCGGCATGATGTTCTTTATTGATACAGACGAGGACTATAAAGGCGTGTTCGAAACCGGGTTTGCCGACTACGTGCAGAAGCTGAAACAGCAGGGCGATATCCGGCACATCGGCTTCAGCTCTCACAATCCTGCCATGGCAACCCGCGTTCTTAAGACCGGGTTGCCGGAGATGATGCTGTTTAGCATCAACCTGGCCTTCGACCTCTATCCGGCGGAAGTAAACGCGCTGGATGAGCTGCACCAGGGGCTGGATAAAAGCGCATTCCACGGCTTCGACCCGGACCGGGCCGCACTGTATACGCTGTGCGAAACCATGGGCATCGGCATCACTGTAATGAAAACCCTGGGCGGCGGCAAGCTGGTGTCGCCAGAGCATACCCCCTTCGACCGGCCGCTGACAGCGGCGCAGTGCATGGAATACGCGCTCACCCGTCCGGCGGTAGCCAGCGTGATGGTGGGATGCCAGACGCCAGAGGAAGTGAAGGATACGCTGCGGTATCTGGATATGAGCGAAAGCGAACGGGATTACACCCCCGTAATGAACACGCTGCGCAACGACTTTAAGGGAAACTGCGTCTACTGCGGACACTGCCAGCCCTGTCCTGTGGGAATCGACATCGCGACGGTGAATAAATATCTGGACATCGCGCGCCTGGATGCGAAACACATTTCGCCTTCCATCCGTTCCCATTACGCAGGGCTCGATAAAAGCGGCGGGGACTGCATTGCCTGCGGCAGCTGTGAAAGCCGCTGCCCCTTCGATGTGCCGATCATCAAGAACATGGCGGAGGCGGCACAGCTGCTGCGGTAGCGCATCCGTGGTGATAACATACCCATAAAAAAGCAGGAAGGCAGAGATTGCTTTCCTGTTTTTTCGTATTAGAAAACCACGCGTTTGCTGCGCGGAGGGTTTTTCTATAGAGGCTACATGTATTTTTCTAACATGCGGTAGAAGGTTTTTCGAGAAACGCCTAAAAGCTCTGCCGCCTGTTTTTTATTGCCATCGGTAATGGAAAGCGCTTCATTCAGCAGATTGGCGTAAGAAGCCCGCACATCCTGCTGCCGCCGGTTTAGGCGGGTTTGCGGCGTTTCGCTGCGGTCTTCACTGCTGTGTTCCGGAGGGTTTCTTCTGGAATAGAGAGGCTTCCAAAACGCTTCGCTCGATGACTTCGGCCTTGGAGAGGATGGCGGCGCGGTTAATGACGTTGCGCAGCTCCCTCACATTGCCGGGCCAGTCGTATTTCATCAGGGCCTGCTGGGATTCGCTGCTCAGCCGCTTTGCCACGGTGGGGTTGGAATCCGTCAGCTGCTGTAAAAATACATCTGCAAGCAGCGGCAGGTCTGCCTTGCGTTCGCGCAAGGGCGGGATTTCCACATTCAGAACCTGAAGGCGGTAGTATAAGTCCTGCCGGAACAACCCCTTTGCCACCATATCCTCTAAATTTTTATTCGTTGCGGCGATGAGGCGCACATCCACCGGAATCTGCTGGGTGCTTCCGATTCTCGTAACGCACCAGGTTTCTAAAACGCGCAGAAGCTTGGATTGGAAGTAATAGGGAAGCTCCCCGATCTCGTCTAAAAACAGCGTGCCGCCGTTAGCCAGCTCAAATTTTCCGATCTGCCCGTTTTTGGAAGCGCCGGTAAAAGCGCCTCCCACGTAGCCAAACAGCTCGCTTTCGATCAGGCCTTCCGAAAAGTTGGCGCAGTTCAGCGCTACGAAGGGGCCTTTTTTCCTCGCGCTGTAGTTGTGGATGGACTGGGCGAACAATTCCTTTCCCACGCCGCTTTCCCCGGTGATGAGAAAGGGAAAAGGGCTGTTGGAAAATTCCTTGGATATCCTGATCTTTTCCCGTATGACCGGACTTTCGCCGACGATGGAATCGAAGGTATAGGAGGCGGTCAGGCCGATGAATTTCTTTGTCTTTTTCATATCCTGCTGCCAGGAGCGGGCCACTTCTACCATGCCGGTAACGTTGCCGGCCTCGTCGAAAACAGGGTACATATCGTTGGATATGCGCAGGGTATCTTTTGAGGAAGAAGGGGAGGTGGATTCCAGCTTAACCTCCCAGTCCAGAACCTTTTTTCCACTGTTTAAAACATCCATCATCTTGAGTTGAATGGAGTTTGTTTCTATGCTGCGGACCTGTACATTTGCCTGTTTTAAGACATCCGAAATATTCATGCCGATGGCCGCCTGCCTGTCGTGGATGTGGGAATTTTTACAGAAACTTCGATTGGCAAACAACAGCGTAGCATTCTGATCGAACATGGAAATGGCGCTCTGCGTAGCATCCAGATGATAAAGCAACTGCCGGTAATGCTCCTGCTGGGAATACAAGATGTGCAGCAGCGACTCCATATCCTGCTGCAAGAGCAGAAGCGAAGAGGCATGGATGGACGCATTTTCTGCGATCAGCAGAAAATCCTCTGCAACATTGAGAAATACAAGGGATTGGTCTGCAGAAGACAGCTCGTTCAGGGAAAGGGCAGATCCGATCAGCTCCTTTCTTAACGGATGTCCGTACTGTCCCCAGGTGTTCAGTACAAAACCGTTTTTTGTGCATAGAAGCAGCAGCTCCCAGGGCATTTCGGATTTGTGGCAGAGAAATGTAAAGATTTCGCTGGCAGCGGCATTTTTCCCGATGATTTTCAGAGAAACATCTTTCAAAGAAGCGTTTTTGATCCTGGCGGACAGAATCTCCATGTCGAACATACGCATAACCTCACATTTTATTCTTCATCCAGGACAAAGCCTTCGGGGAAGGGATCTTTGGGATCTAAAATCCAGGTACACAACCCGATGATGCAGGCGTTTCCTGTTACTCTTGGGCGGATGGCACGTCTGCCGCCCACAGTGGTTTCCTCTGCGATTTCGCACCGGAATAGAGAACCGATGATGCTTTCGTGCACAAAGCTTTCGCCGACCTTCAGCTTCCCTTCTTCATATAAGAGGGCTGCTTTGGCAGAAGTACCAGTACCGCAGGGCGAGCGGTCGATGACCCTGGGAAGGGCGACGACACAGTTTTGGATATCCGCCTGCGAACTCTTGGGCGGGCCGGAAAATTCTACGTGAGTTACCTGGTTGACAAACGGGAGCTCCGGATGGCAGATGGTTATCTGCTGGTTGATGTCCCTTGCAATGGATTGAGCGGCGGAAATGAGCTTTCCACAGTTGCAGGGTTCTATGGTAAGGCCGATGCTTTCCGCGGGCAGAATGGCATATACGTTGCCTCCCCAGGAAATATCCACCCTCAGCATACCGTATTCTTTTGTCGCGATTTCCGCACCGCGGTTTAGCACTAAAGCGGGTGCATTGAGGAAGGACACTTCGCGAACCACGCTATCCTCTACTTTCGCTTCTACGGTTACTACACCAGCAGCAGTATCCAGCCGGAGTACAGTCAGCGGCTCTCTGACATCCACAAGGCCGGATTCGATAAGAGCCACCGATACCCCTATGGTATCGTGGCCGCACATGGGCAACCAGCCGCTGGCTTCAAAATAAAGTATGCCCACATCCGTTCCGGGAGTACACGGCTCTGTAATAATCGTACCGGACATGATTTCACTGCCGCGGGGTTCGTAAGACAGCAGCTTTCGAAACCAATCCTCATGGTCTTTCATGTAAGTAAACTTTTCGGCCATCGTGCTTCCAGGAATATGGCGAAAGCCGCTGACCACATTGCGGGTGGGCTGGCCCAGAGTATGGGTTTCTATGGTTCGGAACATCTTTCTTGCTTTCATAGATTTTACATCCTTTCTTCTACCTTTACTACTTTCTTTGTTTTGCGTTCGCTTCCTTCTTTTTTCTTTGCAGTTTTGCTGGAAAAACAGAGAAAAAAGAAAGCTTTTCACTAAAAAAGATAAAACGCAAAAAATATGCCAATAGAAAAGAAAGGCAAATGCAGCAAAAAACAGGGCAGACAGAGAGGAAAAACAGCAAAAGAAGTGGAATGTGTATCGAAAAATATCCACAGTTCCATTTTCTGTGTATCAAAAAATATCCAAGAAACAGCGAGGCGAAGCTGGTGACTGCGTTTTCTTGCTTTCTAATATAAGTATATGCGAAATCTTCTGACTTTTATGTATCGAAAAAGACACACAAAAGAATCTGCAAAAATGTATATAAATGGTTGAAGTTTATATAAATTATAAAAATAGAAATTTATAAGATAAAAATAGGCGAAAAGGACAGCTGGTAACAGAGAATAAGATAAATGGAGCACCTATGCGGTTGGCATATATTTTGCGATTATACATGGCAAAGAACGAAAGGAGGCAAAGCCTGTTGATATTCAACATTCAAAAGTGTTCGATTCACGATGGCGACGGTCTGCGGACTCTGGTTTTTTTCAAGGGTTGCCCTTTGAGGTGCCCGTGGTGCTCCAATCCGGAGTCGCAGGCGTTCGAACAGGAGATTATGGAATCCCCGGTTCGCTGCATCGGATGCGGCGCGTGCCGGACCGTCTGCCCGATGAACGCGATCCGTGAGGATGGGCGGATCGACCGAACTGTATGCAACCGCTGTTTTCAATGCGTTGAGCGCTGTTATGCAGAATCCAGGCGCATTGCAGGAAAGGAATATACAGCGACAGAGCTGTACGAGGAAATTGCAAGGGACCGGCAATTTTATGTCAAGTCCGGCGGCGGCGTAACATTTTCCGGTGGAGAACCCCTGGCACAGCCTGATTTTTTATATGAAATTGCGAAGCTGTGCCATGAAAAAGGAATTCACGTGATGCTGGAAAGCTGCGGCTGCGGAAACTATGAAGAATTTCAGAAGGCATTGCCCTACATAGATGGCATGTTTCTGGATATTAAAATTTTTGATTCTGTCGCACATGAACAGGCGACCGGTGTTCCAAATGAAACGATTTTAAATAATATTCAGAAAATTTCTGAGTGTGGAATTCCTGTCATTATCCGCACGCCCATTGTGCCCGGCTATACGGATGCGGCGGAAAATATAGAACAGATCGCCGGTTTTATCAGCGGGCTGCCTTCGGTAAAGGAGTATGAGCTTTTGGCATACCACAGCTTTGGAGAAAGCAAGTACGGGCAGCTGGGAAGAGAGTATGCGTTGCAGGGCATTCAACCACCTTCAAATGAGAACATGCAAAGCTGCGTAAAGCTTGCCAATCAAATTTTGAAAAAGGCCGGAAAGGAATGCTTCTGGACAAACAATAATAACAGGGAGGTAATCGTATGATTTCAGAACGAATTGAGAGGTTGGCATCCAAGGTAAGAAATACGCCGGTAACGCTGTGCCTGGACCGGGCCAGGTTGATTACAGCGTTTTACAGCACGCCATCCATGGACCCCTTCATGGTGCGACGGGCAAAATCCTTCGCTTATGTCCTGGCGAACAAGAAAATCTTTATCGACGGGGATTCGATTATAGCCGGGCACATGGCTTCAAGGCTGCACGGCGTTCCGCTGTATCCGGAAATGACGGCGTGGCTGCGCGATAATTTAGAAGAGCTGGATACCAGAACATCCGACAATCTGCAATTTCTTCCCGGAGAAAAAGAAGAGCTGCGGGAGATCTGCAAGATTTGGGAAGGGAGAACCTTCGGCGATCTGACGGCAGCACTGTCCAACGAGGAATTGGACACGTTAGTGGAGATTGGCGTTTTTACGAAAGGCGTTTCTAACAAATCGACGATGAATCACGCCCCATTTTACGATGAGCTGATGGAAAAGGGATACCGGTATTACATTGATGAATGCAAGGCAAAAATGGCAGCTATGAAAGATATGACAGTAGAATCCATCGAATCCTATTATACCTGGCAATCCATGATTATCGTTATGGAAGCAATCATCGACTTTGCCCATCGGTATGCAGCGCTGGCAGAGGAGATGGCAGGGGAGTGTAAGGATGCGGAACGGAAGGCGCAGCTTTTGACCATGGCGGAAAATTGCAGAGTCGTACCGGAAAACCCGCCCCAAAATTTCCATCAGGCAGCACAGCTTGTGATTTTTACCCATCTGGCGCTGATGATGGAGGTCAACAGCAACGACAACTGCCTCGGCAGGTTCGACCAGTACATGTACCCGTTCTATCAAAAAGATCTGGCTGACGGCGTAGAAGAAGGGATGATCGCTGATCTGATTCACGAATTCAAGCTGAAAATCGCCGAGATGTGGGAGGTGCGCACTACCCGGGAATCCATCGCCTATCCGGGCTGCCCGCTGTGGATTCACATGATGATCGGCGGCGTGCTTCCCGACGGCACCGACGGATGCAACGACCTGACGCGGCTGATTCTGCACTGCATGGAGGATTTGCAGACAAAAGAGCCCTGCGTATCCTTCCGCTATCACGACGGTACGGATGAGGCCACCTTTCGCCTGGCACTGTCAGTAGCGAAAATGCAGGGAGGAAGTCATCCGGCCTTTTTCAACGACGCCACCTGCATTTCCGATGCGCTTTCGCTGGGGCACACGCTGGAAGAAGCGCGAAACTGGGGAATCTGTGGATGTATCGAGCCCAGCGTTCCCGGCATTACGGACTTTCAGTCCAACGCGGGATACTTTAACCCCAGCAAAGTATTTGAGATTACATTGAACAACGGAAAAGACCCGCTGACGGGCAAACAGGTGGGGCCGCACACCGGCGATGTGAGAACTTTCAGCTCCATAGAGCAGATAATGAAGGCCTACGAAATCCAGCAGGGGTATTTTCTCGATCAATTCGTTATTCTGTTCGACCGCATTGTTTCTTGCCACGCGTGGACGGTGCCGACGATTACCGGCTCCTGCTTTACCCATGGGTGCATCGAAAAGGGGAGAATCCTTCAGCGAAAGGGGGCAGACTACCGGTATTCCACCGTAGCTGTTACGGGGGTTGCCAATATTGCCGATTCGCTGGCCGCTATCGAAGAATGCGTATTCAACAAGAAATATCTGAGCATGAGCCAGCTGATGGAGCTTTTAGAAACCAACTTTGCAGGCAGGGAAAATATGCGCCAGCTGCTGATGAACAAAGCGCCAAAGTACGGCAACGACATAGAACGCGTTGATAAATACGCCCATTGGCTGGCAAAGCTCTGCAACGACCAGGTAACGAGCCATAAAGACGGGCGCGACGGTAAATTCACGATCACCATTGCTACGCAGTCCTATAACGTGGTGCTGGGACAGCTGATCGGGGCACTTCCCGACGGAAGAAAGGCCTACACGGCCTTGGCGGATAACGCCTCTCCCATGATCGGCATGGATACCCACGGGCCCACGGCAGCGATCAGCTCTATTGCTGCCATTGACTGCCTGATTCCCAAGAGCGGGGTTTTAGTCAATCAGCGGTTCGACCCGGCCATTGTAAAGGGCGACAAGGGGCTGGACATCGTGGAAACCGTGGTGCGCACGTATTTCGATAAGCACGGGCAGCACATCCAGTTGAACGTGGTGGACGACGAAACGCTGCTGGCGGCGCAGAAAGACCCGCAAAACGAAAAATATAAGAATATTTTAGTGAGGGTTGCCGGATATTCTGCCTACTTTGTCGATTTGGAAAAGGACATCCAAGATAATATTATTGCCAGGACTTTGCAGCAGTCGCTGTAGCAGAAGGCTTCTATTAAGAATAGAAGCGTGTCGATTTTGCAAATTGCAAATAAGAGAGAAACGGAGGCGATAACCGCACAGAGATAAAATAAGACGGGAAGATTCATATGGTTATTGTAAAAGGAGAAAATTATGGAAAAATCGACGGAAAAGAAGGGCGGTTATCATTCTCGTTTTGGCATGCTGTGCGTGCTGATCGGCGGAGCCGTCGGCACAGGAAACATGTGGCGTTTTCCCCGGCTGGTGGCTAACTGCGGAGGCGGCGGATTCGTTATCGTTATGGTAATCTGTTTGTTTATCATCGCTTTGCCGCTGGTGTATGTAGAGCATGTGATCGGCCGCGCGACCAGGCACTCCGCACCCGGCGCTTTTCGGGATATGATCGGGCCGAAATATACCTGGATGGGAACCGTGGCAACGTTAGTATATTTTCTCATGCTGTCTTACTATCTTGTCGTTTTGGGATGGTGCATCCGCTACACGGCAATGTCCGCTACCGGAAGCTATTTCGGTGTCGATAAAGCGGCCCTGTTTGCCGATGTTACCAACGCGGATATGGGAACAGCCGCCTGCTGGCTTATCGGTATCGCTTTGCTGTTTTTATGCATCAGAAAACGCGAAGCGCTGGAAACGTCCGCCCAGTTCCTCATGCCGGCACTCTTCGTTATTTTAGCGGTATTAGCAGCGTATGCCATCACCCGCCCGGGCGCATCCGAGGGCCTGAAATACGCCTTTACCTTCGAAGTAAAGGATTCGATTTTAAATCCTACGACATGGCTGGAGGCACTGGCACAGTGTGCGTGGTCGGTAGGGCCTGGAACAATGATGATCGTAGCCGGAGCGAAATACGAGGCCAAAGACGATGATATTGTATTGAATACCCGAATTATGGCCTTTGGCGATATGTCGGTGGCACTGCTTGCCACACTGGCTGTCATTCCCTGCATTTTCGCCTTTGCAGCTTCTACGGATGCTGCTGTGGACATCTGCAACTCCGGAAGCAACGGCCTGACCTTTATCGGGCTTACCAACCTGTTTGAGGTGATGCCTGCCGGGCGGATCGTCGGTACCTTATTCTTCTTATGTCTGTCCTTTGCAGCGTTTTCTTCGGGAGCGCTGATGGCTACCTGCTTCAGCAACGCATTGATTGATATGGGATTTACCAGAACCAGGGCAGTTGCCATTGCCATTGCAGGATTGACCGCAGTCGGCATCCCCTCTGTAATCAGCGGGGATTTTCTGGGAAATCAGGATACCGTCTGGGGCTATGGCCTGGTATTTGGCACTATGTTCCTGGGCATTCTCGCTCATAAATTCGGCGAAGAAAAAATGCGCGAACAGCTGATTAACCCGGTCAGCGATATCAAAATCGGAAAGGGCTTTGATCTTTTTAGCGGAAAGGTTGCGCCCATCGTCGTAGGGGTTGTTTTGATCGCCTGGTGCGTCGATGCCTTCGGATGGACGGAGGATTGGTATAATCCCTTCAATTTAAGCA
The DNA here is from genome assembly GCA_949740445.1 of uncultured Peptostreptococcaceae bacterium. GTDB lineage: Bacteria > Bacillota > Clostridia > Peptostreptococcales > Anaerovoracaceae > RGIG446. Next base: position 11,841 of record CATJIF010000036.1, read on the forward strand.
GCCTGGGAACCATTCTCTTTCAGTGGGCAATCGTATTTATGATTGCCTTTGCGCTGAATCAAAAAATCAATGCAGGCATTAAAAAGAAGTATTTCAACGGTGAAGAATTCGGCGATATTCCAGAAGAGATTCTCGATGAACAGTAAAAGGAGGTTCTGTTATGTGGATTGCTGTTATGGCGATAAGCCTGGGGATTAACTGGGGATTGTTTATCTACTATATTTCCATCGCTGTAAAGAGTGCGAAGAAATAATAAAACAGAAAACAGAGTGCGAACATGTGTAAAAGAAACGCTTTTTATGCGGGATGCGCTGGAGGTATGGTGCAGAGATAGCAGTGGAGGGGAGAACGTGAACAGGAAAATTGTATTTTACGGCGGCGGGCATATGGCCGAGAGCATGATAAAAAGCATGTTAGAAACGAATGTCGTGCAGCGTGAGGACATTGCTGTAAGCGAGCTTCGCAAAGCCCGCTGCGGGTATCTGAATCAAATGTACGGGATAGAGGCATCCGTGCATGCAGAAGAACGAATACAGCAGGCCGATGCGGTGGTGCTGGCTGTGCTGCCGAAACTCATTTCTGAAGCAGCTGCCGCTTTGAAACCCCTTGTAAAAGAAGAAGCAATTATCCTCTCCATTGCAGCCGGTATAAAAATCGAAATGCTGGAGCAGCGCCTGGGTGCCGGCAAAAAAATTGTCCGCGTTATGCCCAATACGCTGGGCACCTCGGGAAATGGATACAGTGCTGTGTGCACAAACGGCAATGTAACAGAAGAAGAAAAAGCTTTTGCATTGCAATTAGCAGGCGCGCTGGGACAGACGCTGCTGCTTTCCGAATCCATGTTCAACGAATTTACCGCATTCAGCTGCACGGGGCCCCTGTGGCTGTATCAGACAGCCGACGCACTGATTGATGCTGGCGTTTACGCCGGGTTCGACAGGCAGACAGCCCGAAAAATGGTGGTGAAAAATATGCTGGGCACAGCTATGCTCCTGGACGAAACCGGTGTAGAGCCAAAGGAACGCATCAGCGAAATGTGCTCTCCCGGAGGCGTTACGGTCGAAGGGTATAAGGCTTTGATTGACCAGGGATTTGCTTCGGCAATTATGACATCAGTGGATCGGGCGGTAAAAAAGGCCAATGCACTGCAGGCACGGCAGATTTCTGAAGCCACAGACAAAAATTAAATAAACCATTGCCAGAAAGCCGGTGAAAACGGCGGACAGCGGGCTTCCGAACAGAAAAAGAAGGAGGCCCGCTTGATTTTTGCATGTCGGAATACCCGCCGGTTCGGCTGCGCCTGTGCATGTTGAGGATACAGCTGCGCGTTGGAGGAGCTGCTGTTTTTTATAAGTCGAAAACGGTTGAAATTGAAAAATATGGTATTTTAAGAAAAATAATATTGTATTGCATAATATTATATGATAAAGTAAATACAGACTACCGTTTGGCGGACTCGTTACTCTCTGAAAAGGGGGGATTGTATGGTTACTTATGAAGGACTGTTTCAGTTCGGATTATTGATAATTGCAATCATTTCTCTGTGCTTGCACGGACGAAGGTAAAACGAGAAAACCGCCTAAGCAATTAGACGGTTTTTTCAATAAGCTATTGTTTATTGGACGGGCCGCCCTGCAAAAGCGGTAGTCTTTTCTGTTAGTATATTACATTTTTTTTGGTTTTACAAGTCCCTTTTTACGCATCTTTCAAAACGAGAAGAAGATTTTTTAAAAGCTTGCAGAGGAGGGCGACTAAAATGCATTGCAATCGGGAAGGAGGAAGGGTATGCGCCGTCCTATGGTTCTCTTATTTTTCGGATATGCTGCCGGTATTTCTTTTGTTTGGTATGGGCGACGCTGGCTCGATTCTGGTTTGCAGGCGTTTCCGGTCGAGGCATTCGATGCGCTGCGCCTGCCGGCAGCTGCGGCGGTTTCTACCACAGGTGGTGGGATTGCTGCCGTTTTTCTGGCAGCTGTTATTGCGCTTGCTGCTGTCTGTATCGGTACGGCCTTTCGGTGGGTTCGGCTGCCTGCTTCTATATGTGCCGCCCTTCGATGGCTGAAATCGCCTGCTGCTACATCCCGCCGATTTCAACCGCATGCGCATAAGGCAGCACGGCATTCGAGGGCTGGTCTTTTGCTGCTGGTATGTGCCTTTTTCTGCGGCAGCCTTGCCATGTACCAGGATTGCCTTAGAACCGAACCGTTGCAGGAGCGGCTGGGAGAGGATATAAAAATCGAAGGGAAAATCCTGAAGGTCTGGCAGTCCGATTACGGATGCAGCCTGCTGCTGCGGCCTTTGGGGGAAGGAAGGCTGCTGCCGCGGCGGACGGTCTGGATTTCTGTTAAACAGGCATCTGAACCGGGGGAGGTTTTGCAGCCCGGATGGCAGATCCGCGCGGAGGGAACCGCGATGGAGCCCGCGTTTGCGCGCAATCCCGGGGGTTTTGATCAGCGAACGTATCTGCGTACCCTGGGCGCGAAAATAAAAATCGAAGGAAGGGAAGACGGCATACAGGTATTAAGGCGTAAGACAAGCCCGTTTGCTGCCTTCCGATGGTTTCTGCAAAGGCGCTGGGAGCCGGTTATGGGTGCAGAAAGCTGCGGCGGCTTGATGGGGCTGCTCTTTGGCGACAGCAGCGCCATGGAAGAGGATGCGCAACAGGCGTTTCAGCGGTTGGGGCTGAGCCACCTGTTAGCGGTATCGGGTCTGCACGTGGGCCTGTGCTACGGCGCAGTCAAGCGAGCGCTGCGCAGGTGGGGTGCGGCGCCCTGGGTACAGGGGGTGTGCGCGGCAGCCGCCATCGGCTACGCGGCGCTTTCGGGGTTTAGCCCCTCGGCCAGCCGGGCGGCGCTGATGCTTGCTGTGCGCAGTGCAGCCACCGTCTTACACAGGCCCTACGACATGGCCAGCGCCGTTTCTTTCGCAGGGCTTTTGCTGCTGGCCAGGCAGCCCTGCCAGCTGTTTTCCGCCGGGCTGCAGCTCTCTCTTTTAGCCGCCTTCGGCATCACCTGCGTCCTTCCGCGCATCGCCTACAGTTTGGAACAGGCAGCAGACCAGCTCCGCAGCCAGAAGCTCCGGATTTTTGCGCAGAAGGGAGCGCCGCTTCTGGGCATTCAGCTGATAACGGCCCCCATCTGCGCCAGCCGCTTTCACTGGCTGTCGCTTCCGGGCCTGCTGCTGAACCCGCTGTGCATTGCAGCGGCAGGGATTCTTCTGCCGCTTTCCATGCTTCTGATGGTGCTGACCGTGCTTGCAGGGGCGACGGAAGCGGGAGCGTGCGCATTGACCTTGCCTGCAGTTGCATCCTTGCATGGCTGGCTGGTCGATCCAGTATTTCGCGCGGTGGCGCTGCTGTGCGGGCGCCTGAGTGCAGGGCTGATGAATCTGGGCCGCATCGCAGCGCGCTGCGCAGGGACCTTTCTTACGGCAGGCCTTCCTCCAGGGCTTTTAGCGCTGTACTACTGCGCTGTATTTACCTGGTCGTCGGAGAGCTTTTTTCTTCTGCTGCGAAAGAGAAAGCGCGGGCTTGCTGCGGGATGGATAGCGGCAGCATTGATCGCCTGCCACTTGCTGCCCTTTTTTATGGGGAGCTCCGCTGCACCTTTGCTTACCTCTTATGAGAGCTACCCTGTGGTCTTTGTGGATGTGGGGCAGGGGGATTGCCTGCACCTGCGGACGCCGGGCGGAAAGCATATCCTGATCGACGGCGGCGGAAGTGCCTGGCAGGGCGATTCCCGGCAGAAAAATACGGGCCGCGACGTGCTGCTTCCCTATCTTTTGCACTGCGGAGCCGATTCGCTGGATCTGGCGTTAGTTACGCACCTGCACGCCGACCACTTTCAGGGCATCGCAGAGCTTTCCCGGGAAATACCCATCGCACAGTTAGGGCTGTACGAGGCCAACCGGATAAGGGAGAGCGAAGTCAGAAGCCAGCTTTTGGGGCTGCTGCCAGAAGAGGCAGAAGAAGAGAAAGAAGCGGATAAGGCTAGCGCAGGGCAAAGTCTGCCGCAGCTGTTGTACCTGAAGGCCGGAAACCGCATTCAGATCGAGCCGCAAATCTATATCGACGTGCTGGCTCCACCAAAACAAAGCGAGGAGCAATATCGCCGCCTGGCAGAAGACGACTCTGACGAAAACGATTCTTGCCTGATTTTTAAGGTGCACTACAGGGGCATGGATATCTTAGTGACAGGCGATATGGGCTTTGAGGGCGAAGACCGGCTGCTTGATGCTGCAGGGGTGCGGATAGAACCCCCGTCGGATACCGATGGGAGAACAGAGGAAAAAGGCTTTCTGGCACAAAGGCATCCGCTGCAGGCCCATCTCTTAAAAGTGGGCCACCATGGCAGCCGCTATTCCACCGGAGAGGAATTTTTAAGGGCGGTATCGCCCCAGGGGGCGGTGATCTGCACCGGCACGAATTATTTCGGACACCCTTCGCCGCAGGTCATTGCATTGCTCGAAAAAAACGGTATAATGGTAGGCAGGACCGACGAGCACGGTGCGGTTATCGTAGACCGCATCAGTGGCCAAAGGGCAAGAGTGAAAAACGGAAACGGAGAACTTTTATGGCATATAAACCTAAAACGTACAAATCCGCCAAAAACGAGGAGCACGCCTATCAGCGAATCCAGAAGCAGCTGAAGGAAAACCAGCTACACGGCCCTCTGTTTTTTTACGGAAGGGAGAGGTATCTCATCGAATGGGCCGTCAATGCCATCGTTAAACAATATGTCAATCCGGCCACAGCTGCGCTGGAGTATTCCAAGCTGGCAGGTGCCGATGCCACCTGGCAGGATATTCGCAACGCCTGCGAGACGCTGCCGCTGTTTTCGGAAAAGCGCGTGGTTTTGGTCAGCGACTTCCTGCCTCTGTCCGGAGGAAAATCCAAGAACCTTCCGGAGGGCGACGAAAAGCTGCTGATCGAATACGTAAAGGATATCCCGGAGACGACTCTGCTTTTATTTACAGCAGAGACAGCCGATAAGCGCCGCAGGCTGTATAAGGCTGTGGCGGAAAGCGGCGGTGCTTACGATTTCGGGCCTCTGACCAGGCCGCTGCTCACCGGCATCGTGGAAAAGCGCCTGGCGCAGGCGAACAAGCAGGCCAGGCGCACGGCGATTGCCGCGTTTATCGACCAGACCGGCTATTTTGACAGAGAGACGGAGTACACGCTGTTTCATTTGGAAAACGATTTGAAAAAGGCAATCGCACACGCCTCGGGAAACGAGGTAACGCAGGAAGATTTTCTCAGCGTGGTCTGCGGAAATATAGATACCGATGTATTCGCCATGATGGATGCCCTCAGCAGAGACGATAAGCCGGAGGCTTTTTTGCGGCTGCGCAGCATTCTGGACTCCGGCGAAAACGTATACAAGCTGCTGGCGCTGATCTGTTCGCAGTTTGAAATCATGCTGTCTGCAAAAGAAATGCGGGAGGAAGGAAATTCCCTGCCGGCGATTCAAAAGACGCTGGAAGTTCACGAATTCCGCCTGAAAAAGGCGCTGCAATTTGCTGAAAGTTACAACATAGGACAGCTGCGGCAGATCCTTTTGCGGGCATATCAAGTGGATCATAATATTAAGAGCGGGTTGTTAGAGCAGAGGCTGGCGCTGGAAATGTTCGTGGCGGAGATATAGCGGCGACAGTGCCGCCGTTTGCGCGGCCCTGTGCGGCAGGCGACCGGCGGGGCGCTACAGGATGCGCCAAAGGCCGACGCCGATCAGAAGCGAACCGGAAAACAGGCCGCACCGCTTCTGGCTGAGAGGCAGTTTCTGCTGCAGGTGCGCTCCTGTGTAGCGTCCGAGGCTCAGGAGGAGAAACTGTGCGGCGGCTACGGAAAGCGGCAGGTAGACAGAGCAGAGCCCCGCAGCGCCGCTTCCAAGCCCTGCGCCGAAGGCGTCTGCGGAAAGGGCAAAGCCCAGATAGAGCGCTTCCTTCGGGTCGATTGCCTGCGAGTGATTGAGGTCGCAGGCGTCGGGATGGCGGAGGATGCGGGCGACCAGCTGCGGGCCGGCATCGCTTGAAGTGCGTTGGCTGTGCCTGGCAATATGTTCTGCGCGTCTTTCTTTACCTCTGCCCCTGTTTTCGTTCTTGTCGATGTGTGTTTCTTTGCCCCTGCTTTTTTCGCTGCTGCCTTCGTCATAAGCGCTGTCGACAGCAACGGTTTTTCGGTCGTCGGAAGATTCTTTTATGCTCTGAACGATGAGGAAAAGCCCCATAAAGCACAGAAGCCCGACGCCTAAATTGCTGGCCAGCTGCGGAGAAAACAGCACTGTCAGCTGCCGACCGCACAGCAGGGCCGAGGCTGTAATCAGGACGGACTGCAGGGAAATAACGGCCCGGGCAGGCAGGGGGACGGCGATGCCGCGCATGCCGTAGGAAAGTCCGATGCCAAAGGCATCCAGGCTCATGGAAAGCGAAAGAAAAAGGATGGGTAGCATCATAAAAAAACCTCACATACCGTTGCAAATATTGATTGCTTCAGTATATGAGGTGAGCGGACCGGCGGTGCGAAGGCCGGGCGCATTCTCAGGGAGCCGTCGAAGCCATGGGCGCGGCGATGCCGACCACGTTGCTTGCAGGCACGGACAGGGTGAGGATTTCGCAGTCCGGATGCTGGGCGGAATAGCCGGAAATCGCCTTTAAGATATCGTCGCGGATCTGGTTGGAAATCAGCGTGATTAAAATTTCTTTTTCCTCGCGCAGGGAAATCCCCATAAACCGGGATTCTTCCATGCCGCCGATGGCGCGGGAATTGATGATGGTTCCACCGGTGGCGCCTGCCTTGCGCGCAGCATCCATAACTTCGTTTGCATAGCCGTAGGTGCTTACGGCGATAATCAGGGAATACGTAGGCATAATGTTCCTCCTCGCTTTATTATTTCATCAGAATGTCCATGGCAAGAGAGCCTGCGACGCCGCTGACGGGAATGGTAAAGGCGATGCCTCTTCCGGGCTTGCTCAGCTCCATCTCGTCGGAGATGGCCTGGATGACGGCGGGTGCGTCCTCCCATATAACAGGGGTGGCGATGATCAGTTTGTGCGTGATATCCAGCCCCAGATAGTCTAAAATTTCGTGGTTAGCCGTGCCTTCGGCCAGGCTGCACAGCGTGTGGCTGAGGGACAGGCGGGCAAGGACCTGCTGCAGCTGCTGGCTCCTGCGGCGGTCGATGATGACCATGAGGATGCAGATCGGTTTAAAAATAGTATCTGTCATGTCCATTACCTTCTTCCTTTCAAAGTAAATACATTTTACACCGCAGAGCCGGGATTGTCATCCACTTCCGCAGAAGAATCTGCTTCCTGCAAAGCATCCCCTTCGGCGGGAAAGATAATGACAGTAGCTTCGGCCGGAGATGGACCGGCGGGAGAAGGGGCGGCCTTCTCTGCTTTTTTTGTCCGCAGCACGTAGAAAAAGCCCAAAATCTGTATGGTAATCAGCGGCGTCATGGCGACCATGGCTACCACGCCGAAGGCGTCGGTCATTACGTTGCCACCGACAGCCTCGCAGGCGCCCATGGAAAGCGGCAGAAGAAACGTGGCCGTCATGGGGCCGGAGGCTACGCCGCCGGAGTCAAAGGCGATGGCCGTAAACAGCCGCGGAACGAAGAAAGTCAGAAGCAGGGCAACGGCATAGCCGGGGATCAGGAAAAACCAGATGCTGATGCCGCTAACCACCCGCAGCATGGAAATGCCGACGGACAGGGCCACGCCCACGGAGAGGCTGGCCTGCATGGCGCTTTTGGAAATCGTGCCGCTGGAAATGGTTTCCACCTGCTGGTTGAGCACGTGGACGGCAGGCTCGGCGATAACGATAAAAAACCCGATGAGCATCCCCAGGGGAATCAGAATCCAATTGCAGGAAAGCGAGGCGATTTTCTGTCCGATGAGATTTCCGATGGGCATAAATCCGATGTTGGCGCCGGTGAGGAAGAGGACAAGCCCGACATATGTATAGACGACACCGATCCAGATGCGGATCATCTGGCGGCGGGGCAATTTTACGGCAAAGGTCTGAAAGAGGAAGAAAAAGAGGATGATGGGAAGCAGCGCTATGCCGACCTCCTTCAGATAGTGGGGAATGCTGCGCAGAAACATGAAAACGATCTGCGCGGCAGAGGCAGCGCTCTGCGATTCTACCGATACGTAGACGGCGGAGGCCGTATACAGGCGGCTTAAGATCAGCACCGACAGAATCGGGCCGATGGAGCACAGAGATACCAGACCGAAGCTGTCGTCCTGGGCGCTCTTGTCGCCGCGGATGGAGGCAACCCCCACGCCGAGGGCCATGATAAAGGGTACGGTGATGGGGCCTGTGGTGACGCCGCCGGAATCGTAGGCCACCGCTAAAAAGTCCTTCGGCGTCATGGCTGCGATGATAAAGACGACAGCGTAAAAGGCGATCAGCATGTAGGAAAGCTGAATCTGAAAGAGAATGCGCAGCAGCGCGATCACTAAGAAAATGCCCACACCCAAAGCCACGGTACCGATGATGACGGGATTGGGAATCGCCAGCACCTGGTTGGCAAGGACGGTCAGGTCGGGCTCTGCTACGGTGATCATAAATCCGATGATAAAGCTGACAGCGACGATGAAAAACAAGTTTTTCGATTTCGTCATCTGTGCGCCTACCCGCTCTCCCATGGGCGTCATGGAGATGTCCACACCTAAGGTAAAGAGAACCATGCCGACGATGAGAAGGATGGCCCCGATGGTAAAGCGGGCGGCCATGTCGGCGGATACGGGCGCAATCGTCAGAAAGAGGACGTAGACAATGGCCGTAATGGGCAGGACGGAGGAAAGGGCTTCCCTGAGCTTGAGAATCAGGTTTTTGTTCACGAAGTCACCTCCTGAGACGACAGTGATAACGGCGGTGTAAAGATTGCATTAAAACATTGTACCTGCTGTAACTATTATAATATCGTGAAATGAATCACAATGTAACCGCAGCGGCAGAATCTTAGCGGGAAATAT
>CATJIF010000037.1 GCA_949740445.1 uncultured Peptostreptococcaceae bacterium
CGCCTTTACCAACCAGCCGTATGAGGGCACCATACCGGAGGCGTTCTGGCCGGAGAATATTGCAAAGCACACCAGGCTGGTGTATCTGCCCTATTTTACCCCCTTTTCCATCTACGAAGCGGCAAAGGACGCCATGTGCCACCTGCCGGTCCATCGGTATGCCTGGAAATCCATCGGGGCATCGGAACGGCACTATCAATACTACTGCAGGCACGCAGCCAACGGCGGCGGAAACATGCTGGTAACGGGGCTTCCCAAATGGGACCCCATCATCCGCCTGCGGACAAAGCCCAGAAAGATGCCAGCTTCGTGGAAGAAGAAGCTCCAGGGACGTACGGTGTTTCTGTGGAACACATTCTACGACTTCAACGGATCGTCTATTCCGCAGTTTGATGCAGTGTACCAATGGTTTCAGGCGCATCCGGACTGCGCGCTGATCTGGCGCACCCATCCCATGACCAATACCGTAACAAAGCTATATTATCCCAAGGAATATTATGAGCGCTTTCAGAGCTACATCGCGCGGACCGAAGCAGCGCCCAATATGATCTTCGACCGGGAAGCTTCCTACGAGGCGGCATTTTGCTGCTCCCACGCGCAGATTTCGGATCTGAGCTCAATGATGTTTCAATATCTGCTATTGGATAAACCGGTGCTGTACATTAAGACCAGCGGCAGAGGCAAGGTCGAACAGGAATTCATTATTGACAGCCGCTTTATGGACCGGGCAGAGACGGCGGCAGACATCGTAAAATTTATGGAAGAGATCTGTGCAGGCATTGACAAAAACCGCGAAAAGCGCGAAGAGATCCGCCAGAGGGACATTCCGCTGGCAGACGGCCAATGCGGTGTGCGGGTCTGCGACAGCACATGGGAGCTGATGCACCAGGAGGACGGCATTTGGCACAGGTAGAGCCAGATAGAGCAACCAAGGCGCAACCTGAGGAAGGGGAGAGAACGAGACAAACCATGAAAGCATTGATTTTAAATTCCGGCTGCGGAACCCGGATGGGACAGCTGACCGTGCAACAACCGAAGTGCATGACCAAACTCTCTCCCTGCGAAACCATCCTGAGCCGCCAGCTGCGGCAACTTTCGCAGGCGGGAATCCAGGAGGTGGTCATGACCACCGGGCCCTTTGCGGAGATGCTGGAGGAGTATTGCCAGGCGCTGGCACTGCCTCTGCGGTATACCTTTGTTTACAACAAAGACTACCAGAGCACAAACTATATCTATTCCATCTTTCTTGCGCAGGAACACCTGAATGAAGAGCTGCTGTTGCTGCATGGAGATTTGGTCATGGAGGATGCGGTTGTGTTCCAGGCAGTGGAGAGCCGGCGCAGCTGCATGGTAATCAGCTCCACCGCACCGCTGCCGGACAAGGATTTTAAGGCGCGGCTTTGCGAGGGGCGGATTGCAGCGGTGGGAATCGACCTCTTTGACAGCGCGGTCGCCGCCCAGCCGCTGTACCATCTGCTGCCAGAGGATTGGAAGATCTGGAAAGCGCGCATCGACGCATTCTGCAAGGCAGGAACGGTGAGCTGCTATGCCGAGGAGGCGTTCAACCAGGAATCGGACCGTTGCGCTGTGTATCCGCTGGATATACGGAATCTGCTGTGCGCGGAAATCGACAGCCCCGACGATTTGGCGGTGGTTTGCGCCCGCCTGACCGCACTGGCCGATCGCACGGTGTACATGAGCTTTTCCTCCGATCTGCTGCACAGCGGGCATATCGCAATTATACGCAAAGCCCAGCGCCTGGGGAAATTGACCATCGGCGTGCTGACCGACGAGGCGGTCAGCAGCTATAAGCGCTTTCCCCTGGTGCCGTTTACAGAACGGCGGGCGATGCTGGAAAGCATCGCCGGGGTGGAGCGGGTGGTGGAACAGCGGACGCTGAGCTACCGGGAGAACCTGCAAACATACCGGCCGGATATCGTGGTGCACGGCGATGACTGGGCGACGGGAAGCCTGCGCTTCATCCGCGAAGAGGCGCTGTCCGTTCTAAAAAGCTATGGCGGCGAGCTGGTGGAATTTCCCTACGCCATGGGCGAGATCTACGAGGAAATCGAACGGCGGGCCAGAGCAGAGCTGGCGCTTCCGGACCTGCGCCGGGCGAGGCTGAAAAAACTGCTGCAGCTAAAAGGCTTTGTTACAGCCATGGAGGCGCACAGCGGCCTGACCGGACTGATCGTGGAGAACACGGTAGTCAGCAGCGAAGAGGGCACCCATCAGTTCGATGCCATGTGGGTCAGCTCTCTGTGCGATTCCACAGCCAAGGGAAAGCCGGACATCGAGCTGGTGGATATGACATCCCGCTTGCGCACCATCGACGATATTATGGAGGTGACGACAAAGCCTGTCATCTTTGATGGAGATACCGGGGGGCTGGCGGAGCATTTCAGCTATACCGTGCGGACGCTGGAGCGCATGGGCGTATCCATGGTTATTATAGAAGATAAGATCGGCCTGAAGAAAAACAGCCTCTTTGGCACAGAAGTAGCCCAGACGCAGGATAGCATTGAGCATTTTTCCGCCAAGATCGCGGCGGGAAAGCGGGCGCAGAAAACGACGGATTTTATGATCTGCGCCAGAATTGAAAGCCTGATTCTGGAAAAGGGCGTCGAAGATGCCCTGCAAAGGGCCAGCGCGTTTGTAACGGCTGGGGCGGATGCGATCATGATTCACAGCCGGAAAACGCAGCCGGATGAAATCTTCCAGTTTGTAGACCGGTTTCGGGCCCAGGATCCGGTAACGCCTCTGGTGGTGGTACCGACATCGTTTGCGAGCGTCAGGGAAGAAGAATTCCGGCGCCGGGGCGTCAATCTCGTGATTTACGCCAACCAGCTGACGCGTTCGGGCTTTCCTGCCATGCGCAATGCGGCGGTGTCCATTCTTACCCATCGCAGAGCCAGCGAATGCGATGCGTTTTGTATGCCCATTCAGGAGATTATCTCTCTGATACCGGAAGAACATTGAGGCGAGAACAAAAAGAAGGGTGTGGCATGGAGCAAAGGATTCTGAATGTGGACGCCGGGTACGAGGCGATGGATCAATATTGGAAGGAGAGCGGCACGAAGCACTTGCTTCTGGTCTGCGGCGCCTCGCTGCAGCATACGCCGCTGGACGCCTGCTTTGCCGCCCTTCCCAAGCGGCTGGGAATCGCCGTCACCCGGTTTTCTGGCTTTCAGCCCAATCCGGAGTACGCCTCTGTGGTGGAAGGCGTCCGCGTGTTTCAGAACAGAGGATGCGATGCCATTGCAGCGGCAGGCGGTGGTAGCGCCATAGATGTGGCAAAGTGCATTCGGCTGTGGTGCCGCGCCGATAGGCGCAAGAACCTGCTGGAGCAGACGGATGCTTTCGATGCCATCCCGTTTTTAGCAGTGCCGACCACCGCGGGAAGCGGCAGCGAGGCGACGCGGTTTGCTGCGATTTACCACCAGGGGAAAAAGCTGTCCATCGCCCATGAGGGCTGCCGCCCATCGGCCGTATGCTTTGTTCCGGAAGCGTTGAATACACTGCCCGCCTATCATAGGAAGGCAGCGATGCTGGATGCGCTGTGCCACGGAATCGAATCCTGTTGGTCGCTTCGTGCGACACAGGAGAGCCGGGCGTATGCCCGGCAGGCAATTCAGAAAATCATGGAATCCTATGAAGGATATATACAGAACCAGGCGGACGGCGTAACGCAAACGGACTGCAATGCAGCCATGCTGCAGGCGGCGCATCTGGCAGGAAAAGCCATTGATATTGCACAGACCACGGCAGGGCATGCCATGAGCTATCAGCTGACCCGCCGCTATGGCGTGGCCCACGGCCATGCGGTGGCCTTGTGCGTTGCTTGGCTGTGGCCGCATCTGCTGGAGCACACACAGCGCTGCACGGACAGCAGAAGCCGTGCACATCTCGACTGCGGGTTGCAGGACATCGCACAGGCCATGGGGTGCCCATCGGCCCGGCAGGCGGCAGAGCGCTTTCGGTGCATACTGGAATCGCTGCAACTCGGCGTGCCGTCAGTTGGCGAAGCCGCGATCGACGATCTGGTTGCTTCCGTAGCGCCGGAGCGGTTGAACAATTATCCGATATTGCTGTCAAGTGCCGAGCTTGCAAAGCTATATCGCGATATACTGCACCTGCGGCAAACCAATGCCACAAAAGGAGGCAGCGGGAATGCCGCCGATTGCCAGCTCTGACTGCGGCTTGCTAAAACAGGCGGGCGGCGGAAGGGGATGGAGGAAGGGAGAACTGAGGAAAATGAAGAAGGTATGGATATTCGGTGCGGGAAGGACCGGAGAAAATATTTACCGGCAGATACGAGAAGACGTCTCTGTCGAAGGCTTTTTGGACAACGATGCCAGCTATTGGGGCAAAGACAAGGAGGGGCTTCCCATCATTGGAAACGCCGACGCACTGCGCGGGCGGGACTACGACGAGGTGATTCTCGCTTCGCCCACAGCGCTTTCCGTCATGCGAACCCAGCTGCTCGATGCAGGGGTGCATCCCCTTTGCATCAACGGAAGCTACGTGGAAACGCAGGTCAATGCGCGCATCAATTTTCTGAGGGATTTCGCTTCCCTGCAGACACAAACGCATCCGTCCTGCTGCGTAGCCGAAGGCGGAGTCTTTCAGGGGGAATTTGCCAAGGAGATCAACGCGTGCTTTCCCCAGTATCCGCTGCACTTGTTTGATACCTTCGAAGGATTTGACCAGCGCGACATTGAAGTGGAGACGCTTCGCCACTTTTCTAAGGAGAAGGCGCGCCATTTTAATATTACCAGCGAAGAGCTGGTGCGGACCAAGCTTCCGCATCCGGAACAGGCGGTGTTCCATAAAGGATATTTCCCCGAAACGGCCCAGGGCATCGCAGAGGAGCGCTTTGTATTTGTCAACCTGGATTTTGACCTGTACAATCCGACGCTGGAGGGCCTGCGGCTGTTCTATCCGCGCATGGTAACGCAGGGCGTCATCCTGATCGACGATTATTTTCTGCCCGGCTATCTGGGCGTGCTCAACGCCGTCAGTGATTTCGAGGCAGAGCTGGGCTATCCGCTGATTAAGCTGCCGATTGGCGACCACTGCGGCATTGCGATTGTAAAGCAGTAACTCAGGCGTGCAGCAGAAGGAGGGCATGGGAAGTATGAGAGTGGAAGAGCTGCTGAACATAGCGGGCGCGGAGTTCTTCACCGGGGTGCCGGACAGCCAGCTGAAGCCGCTGTGCGATTGTCTGAGGGAGCGCTACGGCACGGATGCGCAGCATCACATCGTGGCCGCTAACGAAGGCAACGCCGCAGCGCTGGCCGCGGGATATTATCTGTCCACAGGACGGGTGCCGGTGGTGTACCTGCAAAACAGCGGGTTGGGCAACATCGTC
>CATJIF010000038.1 GCA_949740445.1 uncultured Peptostreptococcaceae bacterium
GTTATGAGCAAGCAAGTCAAAGCGGATGGAATGCTGGTATTGGTTACTTTTTTCTGGGGGATATCCTATCTGCTGATGGATCTTTCGCTGGCGGAAATCGGTGCCTTCAGCCTGAATGCATTCCGCTTTTTAGGCGCATTTCTTCTGGCAGCGCTCTGTTTTTTCCCAAAGATACGCACCGTAAACAAAGCGACGCTGAAATATAGCGCTATGGTGGGTGCGGCGCTGGTGTTCGTCTACATAGGCGCTACCTTTGGCGTCAAGTATACCAGCCTGTCCAACGCCGGGTTTCTCTGCGCGCTGACCGTGGTGTTTACGCCGGTGCTGGATTTCCTGATCTTTCGGAAGCGCCCGTCGAAGAAGCTGTTTCTCGTGCTGGTTATGGCCTTTGTGGGAATCGCCCTGCTGACGCTTTCAGAACGGTTGCGTCCGGCGCTGGGGGATATCCTCTGCATCATGTGCGCTGTAGCCTATGCGGCAGACCTTTTGATTACGGAGCGGGCAGTGGCCTGCGAGGAGGTCAACGCCTTTCAGCTGGGGGTATTCCAGCTGGGCTTTACCGGTGCAGGCATGCTGGTGCTCAGCCTTCTGTTCGAGGGGCCGGACATTCCAAAGACCGGCGCCGTGTGGGCCTCGGTGGCGGTCCTGTCCATTTTCTGCACAGGGATGGCCTTTATCGTGCAGGCGCTGGCGCAGCAGTATACGACGGCAGCCCACGTGGGCGTCATCTTCTGCTTAGAACCGGTGTTCAATTCCGTCGTGGCCTTTTTCGTCGCCCACGAGGTGCTGACGGTACAGGCGTATCTCGGAGGCATCCTCCTGGTCGCCAGCCTTCTGGTGATGGAAATCGACTTCAGCAGATGGACCTCTGGCAGGGAAAAGGCAAAGCCGTAGGAGAATGGGGGGCCTGGCCGCAGGCGTTCAACTATCTTTCGTAGCCCAGATTGGCGGAAAATTCTGCGGCGGTCTTCAGCAGGAGCTCAGCCAGCCGGTCCATGCCTTTTTCGCGCAGACGGTAGGTGGGGCCGGAAATGCTGAGAGCCGCTACCGCATCTTTATAAGCATCGAACACGGGGGCGGCGATGCAGGTAACGCCGACTTCCCGCTCTTCGTTATCCAGAGCATACCCCTGGGCCAAGACGCGCGAAACCTCCTGCATCAGCGCTTCGGGCGATGTGAGCGTATAAGGGGTATAGGCGCAAAACTCCGTGCGCTGTAAAATTTCCTCCTGCTGCTCCCTGGAACGGTGGGCGAAGAGGATTTTTCCGCCGCCGGTGCAGTAAAAGGGCACGCGGGCGCCGGGGCGCGTAAACATCTTCAGAAGCTGGCTGCTTTCCGACTGCGCCAGGTATTCGATTTCATCGTGGTCCAAAATGACTAAATTGCTGGTTTCATCTACGGTAGAGGACAGTCTGTCCAGATAGACCGAAGAAAGATTTCCCAATATATTCTGACCGCTGGCCAGGCTGCTGATCTGAAAGAAGCCGAAGCCGATGCGGTATTTTTTTGTGCTTTTATCCTGTTCGATCATGTGCCGAAGCTTCAGCGTAGAGAGCAGGTGATAGGTGGCACTGACGCCGCTGCCCAGCCGCTGGCTGATTTCCGTAACGCCAAGCCCGTCCCTGGAGCGGGCGACCAGCTGTAAAATGTCGATGGCTTTCAATACGGAACCGATGGTTTTCGTTTCTTTTCCGTTGGGATTTGTGTTCATGGAAGACTCCTGCCTGTAAGGCTTCCCTTTGCCGGAGTGCTGCCTGCGCCTGGAAAAGGCGCGGGGCGGCGGGCTTCTGGCAGCGCAAGTCCCAGAAAAACCGGGGCGCAGCGCCTCCTGAGCGCGCGTTTCCTGCAAGGGGATGTGAAATAACGGCTTTTTTTATTGTAGCGTGTTAAACGAAAGATTTCAAATAGAACAAGCAAATTACGCGGAAAAAAGTCTGAAATGCTTTTGTCATTTTTGAGAAAAACGAAAGGATATGCAGTGCAGAGGCGAAAAAACGCGAGAAGTTTTATACAAACCAGAAATTAGTCGAAATAACGAACGAATATTCTGAAAAATATTGACAACCCCTCGAGAAACGATGTAAAATAACTATTAGTAAAACATTTTTACTAATAGTGAAAATAAAAAAGATAAGGAGGTTGCGAAATGGGTAGGAGTTCGAAGGAGCCGCAGGCAGGTACGCTCAATCAAAAGAGGAAATTCCACATTCCCAATACGCCGGTGTTACTTTTAGGAATTACGCTGTTGGTGGCAATTCTGACGTATATTGTCCCTGCCGGGGAATTCCAGAGGGAATTCAATGAAGCGCAGAACCGGACGCTGGTGGTGGCAGGGACGTATCAGTATGTGGAACAGAATCCGGTTTCGGTAGGAAAGCTGTTCTCCTCTGTCTTTGAAGGGCTGATGAATGCATCGGACCTGATCGCCTTCGTCTTTGTAGTAGGCGGCGCCTTTGCCATCATCCAGAACAGCGGGGCCATCAATGCCGGGCTGGGCCGTTTAATCAAGCGCTTCAGCGGCCGCGAATACGTGCTGATTGCCATCGTAATGGCCGCCTTCAGCATCGGTGGGGCCACCTTCGGCATGGCGGAAGAAACGTTGCCCTTCGTAGCCATTTTAGTGATGACATCGCTTGCTATGGGCTTCGATAAGGTGGTGGGCGTAGCCATGGTGCTGATCGGCGTGTACTGTGGGTATTCCGCCGGGCCGCTCAATCCATTCAACACAGGTGTGGCGCAAAAAATCTGCGAGCTGCCGCTGTTTTCGGGCCTGGGGCTGCGGCTTGCGCTGATGGGCGGGTCGCTTGTCATCGCGGTTCACCACACCATCCGCTACTGCCAGAAACTGAAAAAACAGGAACAGGAAGCCCTCGACGACGATACAAAGCAGCGCTTAAAAGAGCAGGAAGAGGCCTTTCGCATCGAGCTGACGCCTCAGAGAAAAATCATTCTGGCGATTCTGGCGGCAACGATCTGCATTCTGATCTTCGGCGTTATGAAATACGGATGGTACTTTTCGGAGATTTCCGCCCTGTTTTTCGCCATGGGCCTTCTGGTGGGCATCGTGCAGCACAGAGGAAACTTCGAAAAAATTGCCGACGAGTTTATGCAGGGGGCTGCCGGCATGGCGATGGCGGCACTGCTGATGGGGCTATCCCGGGCGATCTTAGTCGTGGCCGAGGAAGGGCAGATTATGGATACTGTGGTATATGCCATGGCGATTCCCTTATCGAAGCTCAACAGCGTATTTGCCGCCTGGGGCATGTACCTTGCGCAGGGGTTTATCAATTTCCTGATTCCCTCGTCTTCGGGGCAGGCCGTTGTGGTAATGCCCATCATGTCAGCGCTCAGCGACCTCATCGGCGTTACGCGGCAGACGGCGGTTATGGCATTTGCCGCAGGAGACGGCTACTGGAATATGATTACGCCGACCCATTCGGTGGTCATGGCATCTCTGGGCCTTGCGGGCCTGTCCTTTAACCGGTGGTTCCGCTTTGCGCTGCCGCTGGTCATCAAGTGGTCGATATGGATCTGCATTATTTTGGCAGCTGCGGTTTTAACGGGCTGGGGACCGTTTTAAGCCGGGCATGGATGCGGCCGGGCGATGGGCGCATGCGCACCCGCCGGCCGGAGTGTAAGAAAGGAGGAGCACTGTGAGAGTGGAAAAACATCCGGTACTGGGAGACCTGCCGGAAGCAAAGCTTGTTACCATTACGGTAGACGGACGCAGGATACAGGCCAGGGAAGGAGAAGTGATCGCAGCGGCGCTTTCCGCCGCGGGCATCCGCGCCTTCCGCAAAACGCCGATCCATCACAAACCGCGAGGACTGTTCTGCGCCATCGGGCGCTGCACCGATTGCGCCATGACCGTGGATGGCGTTCCCAACGTAAGAACCTGCGTTACCAGAGTGAGAGAAGGCATGGAGATCGAAACGCAGGATGGCCTTGGAAAGTGGGGTGAAGGCAAATGACATACCAGACGCAGGTAGCGATCATCGGCGCCGGCCCGGCAGGCTTATCGGCTGCCCTCGAGGTGGCAAAGCAGGGCGGAAAGGTAATGGTGTTCGACGAAAACGACAGGGCTGGCGGGCAGCTGTTCAAGCAGATTCACAAGTTCTTCGGCTCCGGCCACCACGGCGCGGGCGTGCGGGGCATACGGCTGGGGCAGCAGCTGCTTGAGCAGTGCATCCAGTCGGGTGTGGAAATCTGTTTAAGTACAGTGGTCTTTGGGATTTTCCCGGGAAATGAGCTGGGAATTGTAAAAGATGGCCGCAGCCACACGGTAAAGGCGGATAAAATACTGATCGCCGCCGGTGCAGGCGAAAAGCCGCTGGCCTTCCCCGGCTGGGATCTGCCCGGCGTCATGGGGGCAGGGGCTGCCCAGACCATGGTAAATATCAACCGCGTGCGGCCGGGCAACCGGATTTTAACCATCGGCTCGGGCAATGTAGGGCTGGTAGTGTCGTACCAGCTTTTGCAGGCAGGAGCCAGCGTCGCAGGGATTGTCGAAGGTCTGCCGAAGATCAACGGCTATGCCGTTCACGCCAATAAGCTGATGCGGCAGGGAGTTCCCGTGTACCTCAGCCACACGGTGATAGAAGCCAGAGGCGACGGACAGGTGGAAGAGGCGGTCATCGCCGAAGTGGGGCCGGGCTTTGTTCCCATCGAGGGGACAGAACAAACGCTGTCGGTAGACACCATATGCCTGGCCGTGGGCTTAACGCCTTCTGTGGAGCTTCCGAGGATGGCAGAGCTTGCAATGGTTCACCTGCCGAAGATGGGCGGCTACATTCCGCTGCACGACAGCCACATGCGGTCCTCCAACCCGGATATTTACGTGGCCGGCGATGTGGCTGGCATCGAAGAAGCGAGCACGGCGATGGAAGAAGGAAAGCTGGCCGGCGTATCCATGGCGGAGGCCCTGGGCCTTGTAAGCGCTCAGCGGGCCCGGGAGCTTGCAGGAGAGATCGAAGAACGCATCGGCGAGCTTAGAATCGGTTCGCACGGCGATGCCAGGCGGATGGCGAAGGAAGAAATCGTAAGGGGGTATGAAGCGTGGCTTGCAAAACAGAAATAAAAGAAAAGAAGCGGGGGCCGCTGGCTGTCATCGAATGCACGGAGGACATTCCCTGCAATCCCTGCACCACCTGCTGTGCGCAGAAGGCGATTACATTCGAGGGCTCCATCAATTCCCTGCCAAAGCTGGACGAAGACAAGTGCACGGGCTGCGGTATCTGCGTAGCGCGCTGCCCTGGGATGGCGATCTTTGTCGTGGACAGGGAGTATTCGGAGACGGAGTGCCTGGTTTCTTTCCCCCACGAATTTCTGCCCATGCCCCAGGCGGGCGAGGAAATCGTGGCATCCGACCGGCAGGGAAAGCCGGTCTGCGCGGGTACGGTGCACCGGGTCGTGCGGCCGGAGAGCTTCGACGGAACGGCTGTAGTAACAATTAAAATTCCGAAGGAATACGCGGATCAGGTGCGGGGAATCCGCACGGAAAGGGGAGTGTAGCATGAGAGACGATGTAATCATCTGCCGCTGCGAAGAGGTAACGGCCGGTGAAATCCGGGAAGCCTGCCGCTGCGGCGCTTCCTCTGTAGATGGCGTAAAGCGCACGACCCGGGCGGGCAAGGGCCTCTGCCAGGGAAGAACCTGCCGCTGCCTGGTGGAGGGCATTGTGGCCGCAGAAAGCGGCAAGGCGCTTTCTGAGATGGAATATCCCAACACGCGGCCGCCGGTCCGCATTATGAAATTGAGCGCCCTGGCGGGAGAGGAGGAAGAGCAGTGAAGGCAAAAGCGGAAGTCGTTATCATCGGCGCGGGAATTATGGGTGCAAGCTTAGCCTATTTTCTGGCGAAAAAGGGAAAGGACGTGCTGCTGCTGGAGAAAAACGAAATCGGCAGCGGAACCTCCAGCGCTACCGCCGCCTGGCTGTGGCCCTCCGACAAGCGGCCGGAACACTACGGAAGGCTGGCAAAGGCCTCCTATGAGCGCTACATGAGCTTGGAGGAGGAACTGGGCGCGGACTTTGAGCTGACCATCAACGGAAGCCTGGATATCGCAAGGACTCCGGAGGAATGGGAAGGGTTACAGGACCTGTACGAATACGACCTGCGCATGGGCTATCGCGCCAGGCTCTTATCGCCGCAGGAGCTGGCGCAGGAGGAGCCTGCGATACGCCGCGATGCGCTGGGCGGCCTGCTTGTGGAAAGCGACGGCCACATCAACCCCTTCCTTTTAATCGACGGCTACGTGCAGGCCGCAAAGCGTCTGGGTGCGGAGGTCTGCACTTATACAGAGGTGCAGGATTTTGTCCTGGAGGGAAACCGCATCGCAAAAATCATTACCAACCGGGGCAGCGTAGAGCCGGAGCTTGTCATCTGCGCGGCTGGCATTTACAGCCGGGCCATCGGGAAGATGCTGGGGCTTGAGGCCCATGTCTATCCGGAAAGGGGCTTCTGCCTGGTGTCGGAAAAGCTGCCGCCGGTCTTAAACCACACGGTCTGCGGTGCGCGGCAGACAACATCGGGCAATATCGTCTTCGGCTTTATTGCCGACAAGGTGGACATCGACTGCATCGACCGGCGCATGTACATGCGTGGCCTGCGCTGGGCAGCCAACGACGCTGTCCGGGATTTCCCGGCGCTTTCGGATGTGAATATCATCCGGTCGTATACGGGAATCCGCTGCAAGCCGGAAGATAAATTCCCCATCGTGGGGCCCACGGAAACCATATCGAATTTCTGGTTCCACCTGGCGCACAGCGCCTTTGCCATCAACGCGGCTCTGTCGCCTGCGGTGGCAGAACTGGTTACCGGAGAGAGGACTATGGATTCGATGCCGGAATACGCCTACACCCGCTTTGAGAAACAGCAGTAAGGGTATAACGGCGCAGCAAAGGCAGCAGAGCAATGCCGCCCTGGCACCGATGCAAACCGCACAAAAGAATCTGCAAATAAGCACACATACATCAAAAAATAAAAAATCAGGCAGGAGGAATAGAAAAACCATGGAATTTGGAAGATATCTCAGTGTTATCGTAACGCCGTTTCACGAGGATTTAACCATCAACTATGAAGAAATGCTGCGCATAGCAAACCGCATGATCGACGGCGGCGTAGAGGGGCTGATCGTAGGGGCTACCGGCGGCGAGTCGGCCACGCTGACGCTTGCAGAGCGCGTGCAGCTGACGAAATTTATGAAAGAGACAGTGGGCAGCCGCGTTCCGGTAATCGTAGGCACCGGTACCAACAACACCGCGGCCAGCATCGAGACCACCAAGGCTATCGAGGAGGCAGGGGCCGACGGCATCCTGCTGGTATCGCCCTATTACAACAAGCCGTCGCAGGAAGGGCTTTACCGCCACTTTAAGGCCATCGCCGAATCCACCAGCCTGCCGGTATTTCTCTACAACGTGCCCGGGCGGACCGGCGTAAACCTGACGCCGGCGACCATTGCGCGGCTGGCGCAGGTACAAAACATTTACGGTATGAAAGACGCCTCCGGGAACATGGATCAGCTGACCCAGCTCCTGCGGACAGTTCCGGAGCACTTTAGGGTGTATACCGGCGACGACAACCTGGCCATTCCGGCGCTGAGCATCGGCGTCTACGGGCTGATCAGCGTGGCGGCGCAGGTGGCCCCGGCGCCCATCTGCCAGATGATGCAGGCCTTCCGGGAGAAGGATCTGAGCAAGGCGGCGCAGATGCACAAAGATCTGTTCCCGCTGCTGGATGTGCTGTTTATCGCTTCCAATCCCGTGCCGGTCAAGGTTGCGCTCAACCTGATGGGCTATCGGGCGGGCGGCGTCCGGCTGCCGCTGACCATGCCGTCGAAGGCCCAGGCGGAAGCCATCGCCCAGGTGCTGGTGCAACAGGGACTTTCGGAAAGTGCAGAGGTGCCGGAGGAGCTGTTTGTATAGAGCAGAGCACACAGACAAAGCGCGAAAATGAAACGCGCAGACAGCGATGCCTCACCCATGAAATATAACAAACGATGCGTACTCTCAAAATTCCCATAATTACAAAAATGCAAAGAGGCTGTCCGCGCTGGGACGGCCTTTTTGTGCGGAAAAATCACGGAGCGGATGCGGCAATGCAGGACCGCGGGCAGGGCATACATTTGATTCGGTGCATATTGATGGTGGAAACGATATAAAGAAAAGAAATCCATCTGCGATACTATTTTCAGAACAGAAATTCTCTTTGGGCTGGAATTTTTCTGCGCGTATGATATAATAAATGCAAATTATTTTTATCGGGTTTTGAAAGCGCAGTCCGGCAAACGACCAGAGGAACGGAAACCGGGGCGGAAGGCAGGCTGCGGCAGAAAGGAAAGAAGAACATGAAATACGCAGATATGACCGCTGCTCAGCTGCAGGCGGAATATGATAAAGTAGCAGAAGCTTTTGACGGCTGGAAGGAAAAGAAGCTGAAGCTGGATATGTCCCGCGGCAAGCCCGGAAAGGAGCAGCTGGATTTGGTCAGCGATATGCTGACCGTGCTCTCCAAGCCCGAGGACTGTGTAGAGGATGGGCTGGATGTGCGCAACTACGGCGAGCTGACCGGTCTGCTCTGCGCGAAAAAGCTCTTTGCGGAAATTTTAGGCTGCCAGCCGGAAGAATGTTTTATCGGCGGCAACGCCAGCCTGAGCCTGATGTACGATACCATTGCGAAAGCGTATACTCACGGCCTGCTCCACAGCGAAAAGCCCTGGAGCAAGCTGGATACCGTAAAATTCCTGTGCCCTGCTCCCGGCTACGACAGGCACTTTGGCGTCAGCAAATCCTTCGGCATGGAGCTGATTCCCATCCCCATGACCGAAAACGGACCGGATATGGACGCGGTGGAAGAAGCAGTAAAAGACCCGGCGGTGAAAGGCATCTGGTGCGTGCCCAAGTATTCCAATCCCGATGGCATCATTTACAGCGCTGAGACCATTGAACGCATCGCTCGCCTCAAGCCTGCCGCACCGGACTTTATCGTCATGTGGGACAATGCCTACTGCATCCACGAATTCGAAGGGGACTATGTGCCGTTCCCGGATATGCTCTCCATCTGCCGCCAGGCAGGAAACCCGGACATGGTCTTTGAATATGCATCCACATCCAAGGTTACCTTCCCAGGTGCAGGCGTATCTGTTATGGCATCCAGCGTAGATAACCTCAAGTATATGACCAGCCTGATTACTTACCAGAGCATCAGCTACGATAAGGTCAACCAGCTTCGCCACGTCCGCTATCTCAAGGATAAGGCGCACACGCTGGAGCTGATGAAAAAGCATGCGGCCATACTGGGCCCCAAATTCAAAGCAGTTCTGGATGCCCTCGACCAGGAGATCGCTCCTCTGGGCATCGCTTCCTGGAAACGGCCCACCGGCGGATACTTTATCAGCCTGGACACGATGGACGGCTTAGCCAAGAGAACGCTCGCCCTCTGCAAAGAGGCCGGAGTGGTAATGACAAGCGCCGGCGCGACCTTCCCCAACGGAAACGACCCGCGGGATCGCAATATCCGCATCGCACCCAGCCTGCCGCCTGTGGCGGAGCTTGAGCAAGCTGTGGGCGTATTCTGCGTCTGCCTGCGCCTGGCTGCACTGGAGAAGCTGCTGGGAAAAGAGGCTGCGCACGCATAGCCAGGAAAAGCGCAGGGCTATTAGAGAAAATACCTGTATCGTTTTAATAAAGACTTGTTGCAACTGGGGGCCACTTTATAAAAGTGGCTCTCAGATTTTTTATTCCATCCATCAGATGTATTTGAATTGCAGGAAAATTGGACATATCGGAGGGCTGCATCATGGAAAACTATATACTGACTCACGCACATATCGACAATTATGCCATTTATCTAAAAGCTGGGGAACGGGCCGGAACCACGGTAGAGAAATACCTGCGGGATATCCGGGCCTTTGCCGGCTGGTTGGCCGGCAAGCCGGTTACAAAGGAGGTTGCGGCCCAATATAAAACCTTCCTTTCGGACCAGGGCCAGACCCCCGCTACCGTCAATGCCAAGCTCTCTGCCATCAATGGTCTATTTCGATTTTTGGGCTGGGAGGACTGCCGGGTAAAGTTCCTGAAAATCCAGCGGCGGGTATTTCGAGAATCGTCAAAGGATCTGACCCGGATGGAGTACCAACGCCTGGTAGAAACAGCGCAGTCTCTGGGCCGGGAATGGCTGGCTCTGGCGATGGAGGCCATCTGCGCTACCGGCATCCGCGTGTCAGAACTGTGCTATATTACAGTGGAGGCCGTTACCGCGGGTTGGGCAGATGTGGCGCTTAAGGGGAAGATCCGCACCATACTTCTGCCGAGAAAGCTGATTCGGAAGCTGCGCAAATATGCTCAAAAACAAAAAATCGCCTCCGGCGCAATCTTTTGTGCCGAAGACGGAGTTCCCTTCACCCGCTTTCAAATCTGGCGGGCCATGAAGTCTCTCTGCGAAGCAGCTGGAGTGGAACCGTCTAAAGTGTTCCCTCACAATCTGCGCCATCTGTTCGCTGCTGCCTTTTACCGCTCGACCAGAGACATTGTAAAGCTGGCGGACGTACTGGGGCACAGTTCCATCAACACTACCCGCATCTACCTTATGACCACCGGAGCAGAACACGTACGCTGCCTGGACCGGCTGAGGCTGGTGAGTTAGCGCAACGGAATTTATCTAATGTTTCCGGGAGCATATTTTTAAATGAAATCCCTCCTATTATAGCATCGGTAATCTAAAAATTGCAAGGATCATATAACTAAATATGCGCAAAAATTATAGGCCGCAAAACTGATTTTTTTGTGGTCTTATTTTGTATATCTATATGCGTCTTCCAGTCTCTGGAAGACGTTTTTTACATCGTTTTTATGGTGTTCGCTTTATCAATCGACGGAATCCTGGCAACGTAAGATAAATTCTGTGCGTTTGCGAGAGACGGAAGCGATTCCGACTGCCCCGGGAAAATCCGCAGGCACAAAATTACAAAATTAATCGAAAGCTCTGGAGGAAAATATAATGTTGGAAATGGAAAAGAAGTACAAGCTTCTGATTGTTGATGATTCGAGATTCGGACGTTTGGTAATGACAAGCATGCTAGAAAAAGATTATCTCGTTGAAGAAGCGTGCGATGGAAAACAGGCCATGCTGATTTTGCAGGAACGCGCGGAGGAATTTTCTCTGGTCTTGCTGGACATTGTTATGCCGAATATGGATGGATTCGAGTTTCTCAAGGTGATGAAGGAGTGCGGATGGCTGGACTTTCTTCCTGTAATTATGATCTCTTCAGAATATACGCCTGAAAATATCGAAATGTCTTATCGCCTGGGTGCCAGCGATTTAATACGGCGTCCCTATGACGAAAGAATTGTCTGTCATCGGATCGCCAACACAATCGCGTTTTCGAATAAACAGCGACAGCTGTCGAACGCCCTGGTAGATGAGATCATCAAGGAATACGAAAACAGCGAGGCCATGGTATCCGTTCTTTCACATATTGTCGAAACCCGCAACGGCGAAAGCGGGGCACATGTTCGAAACATCCGCTACATTAGCGGAATGCTGCTGGAAAAGCTGGTAAACACAACAGATCAGTATCCTCTGTCAAAAGAAGAACTGCTTCAGATTGTCACTGCGTCTTCGCTGCATGATATCGGAAAGATGTCTGTGCCCGAGGAGATTTTGAATAAGCCAGGAAGACTCACGGATGAGGAGTTTCAGATCATCAAAAAACACGCCATGGCAGGCGCTGATATGGTAGAACCGCTGCTTCATAAAGAGAATGTGAATCCGCTGATTAAGATTACATATGAAATCTGCCGCTGGCACCATGAGCGGTATGACGGAAACGGCTATCCCGACGGATTGAAAGGAGACGAAATTCCAATCGCGGCGCAGGTGGTGTCTGTCGCTGATGTGTACGATGCGCTGACCAGCGAACGGTGCTACAAGCCGGCGTATTCGCCCGAGCAGGCGATACAGATGATACGAGAGGGGCAGTGCGGTGCGTTTAATCCTCTGTTGTTAGAGGGCCTTTCCGAGATATTAGACAGACTCAAAGATGCATCTTTTGTTTCTAAAGAGGGCATCGGCAGCAGCACCGTTTCCAATCAGATGCTGGTGGCGGATGTTCTTGCGCATTCCCACGAAAACGGGCTATTTTTTTCCAACAGAATCATACAGACCCTGAAACGCGAACGGCTGCAGTCAAAGTTCTTTTTTAACGGGCCGTGCGCTTCATTTTATTATACCGCATTTCCGCCTATCCTCCATCTCAACAAGGCCAGCAGGGAGCTTTTCGGGATAGGGGAGCCTATGATTGAATACGATAAAAAGTTCGACTCTTATGGCGAGTATGATCGACGCATGGTGGAGCACCTGAGGAGTAAGCTTGCAGAAGCAACAAACGAGCATCCTTTGGTAAAAGACGAGCTTCTGCTGAGCCTGCGAGGGGAGGCGCCCCGGCGCTATCAGTGCGTAATGCAGACCATCTGGGACTCGGCGGATACGCGGCAGTACACGGAAGTAGTGGGCAGGCTGATTCCTATGGATGGCGAAGATAACAAGGGTTCGACCGCTGATGAAATGGAAGACTTCTACGTGGCAGGCAATACGATGACCGGCAAGGGAGCCTGGAATTTGATCAATGCCCTCAAATTTATGGTATACAATGTCCGTCTGGTCGATCCTTTTGAACAGAGGGTCGTCGAAGTCGATCGCAGCGGAACGCTTTCCAAAAGCGACCGGCATTGTTACGAACTTTGGAAGCAGGACCGGAGGTGTACCAACTGCACTTCCCTCAACTGTCTGAAATTCCAAAAGAAATTTTCGAAAATCGTGTTTTTCGACAGTGAAGTATTCTATATGGTTTCCCAATGTATTAAGGTTGAGGGGGTTCCACTTGTGCTGGAAATGATAGCGCGGATTACAGATGATGCAATGATAGATCAAAATGGCAATCAATTATCAAACATCTCTATTGCCGACTTGAACAGCAAATTCTATCTCGATCCCCTCACCAATGCGTATAACCGGCGCTATTATAACAAAAAGGTCAAGGAGCTAAAAACCATTTGCGCTTTGGCAATCGTCAATGTAGATAATTTCAAAGACATCAACGATACATACGGGCGCACGGTCGGGGACAATGTTCTTACGTACATCGCAAAGGCAATCGGTGAAGAGATCCGCACGCCGGACGTATTGGTGCGATATGACGGGGACGAATTTGTGATGATGTTTGAAACCATTGCAGCAGAGGCTTTGAAAGCAAGACTCAAAAAGATATGCAGCGATATTTCCACGCTTTCCATAGATGGCATCAAAGAAGGT
This sequence comes from uncultured Peptostreptococcaceae bacterium, assembly GCA_949740445.1. Taxonomy (GTDB): domain Bacteria; phylum Bacillota; class Clostridia; order Peptostreptococcales; family Anaerovoracaceae; genus RGIG446. The sequence continues at coordinate 13,308 of CATJIF010000038.1, forward strand.
GGAGCGGTTACGGTTAGCATCGGTGGTGCTTTTGGTCCGGATATCCCGGCGGTACTTCTGCAAAAAGCAGACGAAATGCTGCATAAGGCTAAGAAAAAACAGAACGCAGTTGAACTGTGGGGCTGAGAGTTTATCGCGACGCTGCTTGTTAACATGCCCCGCATACAGCAAAGAAGGCAGAAAGCGCATCTTTGCTTGGCAGGGAAAAGGTGCATGGAACAGTAACTTGTAACCATGCGCTTTTTTTGTTGAAAAGGGAACCTTGCTAAAACGGCAGCATTTCCCACAGATAAGTAAACGGTACGACCAGAGCCAGCGCGGGGATCATATCGCCGATGGGAACATTTTGAATGCGCGCTACCCGAAGCCCTGCGCCCATGGTAAGAACGCCGCCGCAGGCGATGAAATTCTGCATGGCCGTATCGGAAATCATCGGTGCAAGCCCCTTGGCGGAGAAAAACAACAGCAGGAAAATAAAGAGCTGCGGCAGGGCGATGACGCTGACCGACAGGCCCAGGGCGCCGGCAAAGATAAAGGCGGTGAAAAAATCCAGAATCGCTTTGGAGATTAAAAGGGAAGGGTCGCCGGTCATGCCTTCTGTCAGCGTGCCGAAGATGCCGAAGCCGCTGGAGCAGAAGATGACGACTACCGTAATGTAGCGGTCCATGTCAAACGCATTGCGGTTGAGCGGCAGTGCATCTAAAAGCCTGCGGAAGCCACCTTCGATGCGCTTTTCCAAAAGCAGTAGGCTTCCAAGCCCTGTGCCGGCAATTACGGCCAGGACCACAGGGGACGTAGAGCTGTACTGTACGATGGAAGTAATTCCGATGGCAAACGAGGCCAGGCCAAAGGCGACGGTCAGGGCGTTTTCCGTGCGCTGAGGTATATAGTTTCCGGCAGCTGCTCCAAACAGGCCGCCAAAGAGTACGGCAAGGCAGTTTACGATAACTCCGATTGGCATGCGATATCTCCTTTCCAAAAAGTACAACAATATTCCATACAATACCGTAAGCCATGTTGAAAAACTTGACGAATGGTGAATCAGACTTATCCTTTGTTAGAAATCGGATCATATACCACCAACTCACCTTCATTAAACTTAAGCTCACAAGGAGCAAACTTACGATTTCTCAAACTTGACTTGCAATCCAGGAGAACAATACCACCAGCATTGGCAAAGTTTCTCATTTCTTCCATACCCTGACCAAAATACAAATCGTATCTATCAAGCATTACGAGGTCTCTCTTTGACCTATCAAACAACTCTGCTGGGCGGAAATCATCAATATAAGTGTGCGAATCTACACGCTCAATAGTTCTCAAACTGTGCAATACAGAACACAAATAAGTCTTCCCTTCAGAAGTTAAAGCAGGAAAAACATATATCTCTGGGGTAAGCTCAACATAAACTGATGGAGTATACTTAGTCAAATCAACTATCATACGGAGCATCTCCTATCATATATTCAGAAAACTTATGTAGAGAAGAATAATGCCTGTCCCTACATATTACGTCTATCTTTGTGTCCTCGATATCATCTTCTATATAGTATGTGGAAGCCTCTAATAATAGATTACCAACTGTACACCGCTTGACGACTTCTGCCAAGGCATTGCGACCCATTTCAATCCCCCAAAACAGCATATCAGGTAAATGATAAAGAGATAATGCTACTTTTACCCCAGTACTTAGGCAATCCCGCCTCAGTTGCACGCCAAACCTATCTACAAAAACAGTGTTGCTCACATAAACTCCACGCTCAATAGTCTCAATAATATGTCTATCATAGTCGCAACCATCCAACTTAACAGACATAAAGAATGACTCTACATCTCGCACAACAGAAGATTGCGGAAACTTATCTATCCCTTCGAAATAAATAGTAAGAGACATTCTACCCACCTCCAATCTTGGTCCAAGTGGTGGAGCTCGAACCCACGGCCTCCTGCTCCCAAAGCAGGAGCTCTGCCAACCGAGCTACACCTGGATGTACGGCAAACCTTTAACTGGTCTGCCAGGATGGGACACGCTTTGATAGCTACCCCCATCTGAGACCTCATGTCACAGGACAATCAACTCATCTTCTTTGAGCACTACCCGACAGGTCTTTACAGGAATCCCCAATTTATGGCACTTACAATCAATCAGAACAATGCCAGATTTTCCAAACTTGATAATTTCGTACAGGAACTCTCCGGCATACATATCGTATCTGTCGGGCATCAGCAAATCCCTCCGCGAACTATCGAAACACTTTGCCTTATCGACTTTGGCAATCTCACAGTTTATTATAACAGAAAAAAGCAATAATTCCAAGCGTTACAAACCTACTTCTGCTCTGCGGGGCATCTCTTCACAAGGCGCACACAAAACAGTGCCCAAATGTTCAGAAAAAGAATCTTTTTCGTTCACAAAGCAATCACTTGCGTTCCATTTTCTTCCGGTATTCTTAACGGGAGTTAAAGATTTGAATCGGGAATTGATGTGTGAAATGGAGGGATTGTATTGAAAGAAAAACATCAGCAAGTCAAAGAGGACAGTGCGCTGAGAACCGGTTTTCGAAAGGTACGGGAGATGAGCACAAAGAAAAAGGCAGGCAGCGTCATTGTCTTGGCGACAGCTGTCGCAGCGCTGTTTCACTTTGCCGGCGGCGGGGCAGGGCGCGCCCAGGCGGCGCAGGAATATACGGAATACGCGGTCGAACGGGGAAGCATCAGCGCTTCTATCAGCGGTTCGGGTACGGTAGAGCCGGTCAATCAGTATGAAGTAGTCGCCGGTGTCAGGGGCGAGGTGCTGAGCGATACCTTCGATGAGGGCGATTCGGTCAGCGAGGGGGATGTGCTTTACGTCATTGATTCTTCCGATGTGGAGGACAGCATCGAACGCGCCGGCCTGTCCTACGAACGGTCGCTTCTGACCTACGAGGACAGCCAAAAGGCCTATACAGGACTTTCCGTAACCGCCGGGACTTCCGGCCGGGTGGCGGAACTGTTCGTGGAAAAAGGCGACAGCGTGCAGGCGGGCAGCGCCGTTGCAAAGATCGTAAACGACAGCCAGATGACCGTGCGCGTTCCCTTTTCCGAAAGCGATGCACAGGGGCTTTCCGTAGGGCAGGAAGCAATCGTAACCATAGAAAATACCTTCGAAACCATATCGGGTACCATCGCTTCGATTGCCAGCAGTTCGCGGACAGAATCGGGATATCTGACGGTCAGGGATGTAGAGGTTTCTTTCGAAAACCCGGGGTATCTGAAAGAAGGGACGTATGCCTCTGTCAGCGTCAAAGGGCTGCTGTGCCAGCAGACTGCCGCAGTGGAATACGAAAGCGCGAAAACCATCAAGGCGGATGCAGCCGGAACGGTAGAAAAGATCCTTGCGCCAGAGGGCAGCCAGGTGAGCGCGGGCGACATCCTCGTGCAGCTGGAAAACGAGGATGCTGCCGACGGTCTGCGCAGCAGCCAGCTGACGCTGCGGGAGGCGGAGCTGTCGTATCAGTCCACGGCAAAGCAGCTGGAAGACTACACAATTGCCGCGCCCATCTCCGGTTCGATCATAGAAAAGACGATTAAGGCGGGCGATACCATCGATGGGGCAGATTCGCAGATGACCATGGCCATCATTGCGGATATGAGCCAGTTTAAGTTTACGATTTACGTGGATGAACTGGACATCAGCCAGCTTAGCGAAGGGCAGGCGGTAAACATCACCTGCGATGCGCTTGAGCAGCTGCAGGTGAGAGGCGTCGTGGACAACATCGGAATTAACGGAAGCACCAGCAATGGCGTTACCAGCTATCCGGTCAGGATTGTATTCGATGCGGTAGATGGCATACTGCCGGGAATGAACGTAACCGCGGATATCATTACCGACGAAGCGCAGGATGCGTTGCTGATTCCCAGTTATGCCGTCAACCGCGGCAATACGGTAACTCTGGCAGACGGCAGCGAGGTGCCGGTAGAGCTGGGGCTTTCCGACGGAAAGCGCATAGAAATCGTCAGCGGCTTGCATGAGGGCGATGTCATCCGCGTTCCTTCGGTTATCGGCGGCGACAGCGCATCTGACGGCTTTGCGGCTGGAGGAATGCCGGGCGGGGGAATGCCAGGGGGCGGCATGTCCGGAAGCCCTGCGGGGATGCCTTCCGGCGGCAGCCCTGCAGGCGCCTCCTTTAACCGCGGCGGAAGCGGAGGTGGTCCCAGTGGTTTCTGATCCCGTAATCCAGTTAAAAAATATCTGTAAAATCTACCGCATGGGGGATGCGGAGGTACGGGCTGCCGACGGCATCGACCTCACCATCTGCGAAAACGAAATGGTGGCCATCATCGGCCAGTCCGGTTCGGGAAAATCCACCTGCATGAATATTATCGGCTGCCTCGATGTTCCCACGTCGGGAACCTATTACCTGAAAGGGCAGGATGTCAGCTGCATGAGCGACGACCAACAGGCGGAGATCCGCAACCGGACGCTGGGCTTTATCTTTCAACAATACAATCTGATTCCGAAGTTGTCGGTTCTGGAAAACGTGGAGCTGCCACTGATCTATAAAGGAATTGGCGAACGGGAACGGCGCAGGCGGGCGGAAGCCGCTCTCGAAAAGGTGGGGATTTTAAGCAGAAAAAACAATATGCCATCCCAGCTGTCCGGCGGCCAGCAGCAGCGGGTATCCATCGCTCGCGCCCTGGCAGGCGACCCTTCGATTATCCTGGCCGATGAGCCCACGGGAGCGCTGGATTCGCGCACCAGCGCAGAGGTATTGCAATTTCTGCAGCAGCTGAACCGGGAAGGAAACACCGTGGTATTGATTACCCACGATATGGAGGTGGCAAAACAGGCAAAGCGCATCATCCGCATTGCCGATGGAAAGATCATCGAGGATTATCCGGCGGAGGGAGGGAACAGACCGTGAATGTAAGACAGTCCTTTTACATGGCACTGCGGAGCATAAAGACCAGCAAAATGCGGGCGTTTCTCACCATGCTTGGCATCATTATCGGCGTAGCCTCTGTCATCGTTTTAGTCAGCCTGATGAACGGCATGACGCAGAGCATCACTTCGCAGTTTGAAAGCATGGGAACCAATACTCTGACCGTCAATGTATTCGGGAGGGGGAGCAACCGCTCCTTTACAGAAGAGCAGATGGAGGCGCTGGTTTCCGAAAACGAAACGCTGTTTTCCGGCTATAGCCCTGTGGTGGGCATTTCCCTGACAGCCAAGGCCAACGGAAACTCCCTGAGCACGACGGCCACCGGCGTCAACGAAATGTATGCAGAGATTCAGGATATTTCCGTAACCTCCGGACGCTTGATCAAATACGCGGACTGCGACCGCCGCCAGCAGGTCTGCGTCATCGGGACATATCTGGTAAACGAGCTATTTTCCGGGCAAAATCCGGTGGGGAAGACCCTCCGCCTGAATGGCAGCAACTTTACCGTAATCGGCGTGTTAGAGGAGACGGCAGAGGGCGAAGAAGGCTCCGCAGACGATGTAGTTTATCTGCCTTACAGCACGGCGATGAAGCTCTCTTATACAGGAACGATTTCGTCTTATGTTGTGGCGGCTAAGGATAGAAACGACGCGCAGCAGGCGAAATATGCATTGGAGCGAGAGCTGTACCTGGCCTTTGGAAGCGACGATTCCTACCGGGTAACCAGCATGTCGGAGATGATCGAAACCGTCAATGAGATGACGGGGATGATGACGACAGTGCTGGTGGGAATTGCGGGGATTTCCCTCTTTGTAGGCGGTATCGGCATTATGAACATCATGCTGGTATCGGTGACGGAGCGGACGAGGGAAATCGGCATCCGCAAGTCGCTGGGTGCAAAGAGGAGGGTGATTCTCAGCCAGTTTGTCATCGAAGCGGCGACCACGAGCTCTCTTGGCGGCGCCATCGGCATCGCGCTGGGCATTGCCGCTGCCTACGGAGCGGGTGCGATTATGGATATGAGCGTGTCGCCAACGGCGGGCTCCATTCTTTTGGCCTTTGGCGTTTCGGTGAGCATCGGCATCGTGTTTGGGTATTTTCCGGCCAGCAAGGCGTCGAAATTAAATCCCATTGATGCGCTGCGCTACGACTGAGAAATCAAGGGCGGCATATTTTAGAAAACAGAGAGGGGAATCCAATATGGAATTTGAAAAAGAAAGGAAGCAGGCGAAGCGCCTGGTTCAGAAAACGACAGTACTGGCGCTTGTGGGGGCCTTGCTTGTAACGGTGCTCTGCAGCGCAGGCGGGAGCGCCTACGGCGCGGTTTCCCAAGAAAGCGCTTCCGCGCAGCAGTCGGCGGCGTCGATGATGGCGGCTTTCGGAGTGATTTCCGCAGACGAAAGCGGCAGCTACCAGCTGACGCAAGCCGTAACGCGGGGCGAGTTTGCCAGGATGCTGGTAAAAGCGTCAGCCTTCGATTCGCAGGTGGCGGGCAGCGCATACTCTGCGCCGTTTAGCGATGTGGCGGCAGGCGACGGGAATGCGCCGTACATCCGCACGGCGGCAAGCAACGGCATCCTCACGGGCTACAGCGACGGTACGTTCCGGCCGGATGCATCTGTCAGCCTGGCGCAGGCGGCCAACAGCGCGCTGCTTTTGCTGGGCTATGAATCGTCGGATTTCCGCGGGGCGTTCCCCTATGCGCAGATGAATCTGTATCGGAGCACGGGGCTGTCGGATGGGATCGCGCTTTCAGATGCGTCTTCGCTGCTGACGAGAGGAGATGCTGTGCAGCTTTTATATAATCTAATGAAAACCGATGTCAAGGACGGGTCGCAGACATATGCCCAGAGCCTGGGCTATGCGCTCAACAGCAGCGGGCAGGTGGATTACGCCTCTCTGATCGACGGCAATATGTACGGCCCCTACACGGTGCTTTCTGCAACATCCTGGGCTGCTGAGCTGGGCGTAGACAGCGCTTCGGCGACACTGTATAAAAACGGCAGCCTGGTGACTGTCTCGGACATTTCCGCCTACGATATTTTGTATTATACAGCGGATAAATCCGTGATTTACGCGTATGATACCAAAATAACGGGCATTTACGAAAAAGCTACACCGAGCCAGAACAATCTGACTTCAGTTACGGTATCGGGAAAGACTTACGAAATCGAGACCTCTGCGGCGTTTTCTGCGCTTTCTGCCGGCGGCAGCCTGAAGGTGGGCGATGCGGTTACGCTGCTTTTGGGAAAAAACGGCGGCGTTGCCGATGCGGTAGCGGCATCGCAGATCGACCGCGAAACCGTAATCTATGTTACGCAGACCGGAACAAAGTCCTATGTGGACGGCAACGGAAATTCGTATACTTCCGGCTATATTAAAGGCGTTTGCGCATCCGCGAACGAGGTGGAATACGCGGTCAATGCCAGCTGGGTGTCGGAGGGGATGGTGGTCAGCATCAGCGTATCCGATGGCAGCATCCGGGTGAACAGCGTGTCTGGCGGAAGCATTTCGGGAACAGTAGACGCTTCTGCAATGACGATAGGCGGCCGGCCGGTGGCCGATAGCGTTTCTATCGTCGATACGTACAGCGGCTCTTACGCCGTAACGGGGATGAACCGGCTGTCCGGCCTGTCGCTATCCAGCGCCGACGTATTGTACAGCCGGGTGGAAAACGGAAAGATCACGGAGCTGATTCTCCACAATGCGACGGGAGACGCCATAGAATACGGGCTGATCCTTGCGGCAAGCGAGAGCGGAAGCGGCATGAATATCAGCGGCAGCTACAGCTACGACCTGGACGGCACAGTGCACCAGCTGAACACCAGCAACCGGGCGCTGAACGTTTCGAAGGGAGCGGCGGGCATTTATACCGCAGACGGCGAAACCGTGCTGCGCAATCTGCACCTGATTTCGGGCAGCGTCAGCCAGCGGGCTTTCGGGTATGCGGTAATCGGCGGAACGAAGTACA
>CATJIF010000039.1 GCA_949740445.1 uncultured Peptostreptococcaceae bacterium
ATTGTTGGAGATACAATATCGGATTATTATTGGCCGAAAGGGAAAAACCGTAGAGTTAGTGATTGGCTTTTCCAAATTGGACTTTCATCACCTGATGGGGCTTGGAAAGCTAAAAGATTTGCGGATAGCAAAACAAAATCGTGGTTCTGTGTTTGATGAAATCGTAAACGGAAACACCACCTATGAAACTTTAACGAAAAGCCGCTATCTGACCCAAATTGAGAATCGGTTTGAACCATTGGCTTTGATTGAACAACTCTTGGATGATAACCGTTTGGTGTTCCGCTACAACGCAAAATTAAATCAGTTTTCGTTAATCGAAGCAGATTATTTGCTATCGACACCTTTTGAAAAGAGCGATATTTATATTTTTATTGCAGAACATAAAGACAGTGGAAAATATTTTTGCCGGTCTTTCTTCCCGAAAGAGAAGAAGGATTACGCAGCGGGACAGCCACGCTACACCATGCTCTATAAAGAAAAGAAAAACCTGAACACTGGAGAGATTGCCGTCCAATATGACAGGCTCACTCCGAAAGATCAGCCGTAATTTCCAAAAAAGGTACTAATTATGATTTTGTCAATATCAGTTGACACAAAAAACTCAAAGAATTTAGCCGGCTAAGTGGCTTCCTCCAGAGCGGTAAAATATCTCTGGCGTTTCACGGTGGGCGGGAGACCACCGTTGGCGGAGCAGATGCGTCGGCGGTTCCATTAACTCATGAAGTGCCTCCAGATCAAGGTCTTCAATTCCTCAACGGTCAGGCGCTCCGTGTCGAGGCGGCCGTAGAAAAGTTCGCTCTTCATTCTGGCCCACATCCTCTCGTAGTGGGCGTTGTCGTAGCAGCGCCCGCCCTCGCTGTTCATGCTCTGGCGGATGCCATACTGCTTAACCGCTGCCCGGTAGGCCCGCTGGTACCCCGGTTTGAGTGGACGACAGCTCCCCGCAAGACCGGATAGGCTGCCGCCGCGCAGTGTGCGCACGCACAGCGGCGTCCTCATGTTTGTGTCCATCGCCAGTCCCAGGACGATGAGGTCGAAGCAGTCGAATATTGCCGAGACGTACAGCGTTCCATCCTTCACCTTGATCTCGATAATGTCGATGACGCACTTTTCCAGCGGTTTGTCCGCCCGGAAGTCCCGTCTGCGTAACATGAGGGCATAAAAATAGCGGCGTTCCTGTTCTCCCTTGTGGGAGTGAGAAACGCCGCTGTGCGGGTCGCTATTTCATTTCTTCTGTTATCAATTCTTGCATGACTTCTCCAAAGTCTGCCATGAAAGAAAAGATGAAGTATTCCAAAACGTCGCCGTCTGTCGTTACCCATACCATTTCCGCGAACGGCTGCGTGATTGCCCCGGCGACAAGGTTTATCTTATCCTTGCCGATTTCGCCGGACGGAAGTATAATAACCCTTAGTCAAAAGTTCGTTTTTCATGTCGTCCTCTTTATATTCTGTGGTGCTAAAATGATGCCCGTTCTTACAAAAACACCTTATGCGGAGATATGACAAGAAAAATGAAGATATGCGGAAAACCTTGATTTTAAGCCATTTTCACAGGTGCTTTTTGCTTGCTTTAATTTTTCGTAGCTGCTGTATATTCTGCCTTGATGTCATCGGGCAGCTGATCCATATAGTCGTACCTTCCGATTCCCAGAAACATCGTTGCAAACATCACGATGAGCATGGCGAAACAGTAGAATACGCAGGGCAGCACCTGCAGAGCAGAAAGCGGCGCGGCGCTGTCTGCCGCAAAGCCCAGCGTGTAGATCATCGCAGGCGTCCAGGGCAGGCAGTATGCCAGCGTATTGGACTGCGCATCCATCAGGTTTGCCGTCCTGTAAGGGCTGATTCCATGCTGTTTGGAAAGCGGCTTTGCAAAGGAAGCCCCTACCGCCAGAATTGCCGGCGCATTCAGCCCCATCAGCGCAGAGAGGATAATCACCATCAGTGAAATCGTCAGCTCTGCACTGAACGGCGTTTTCGCAATCTTTCCCAGAGATTGCAAAAGCATAATATCGCCCTCGCCCCGCCGCATGATATTGATCGAGCCAAACAGCAGCAGCGCCAGAATACATACCTGAAGCATACTGGAAATGCCTGTATAAATTACGCCGTCTACGACTCTGTCAAGCCCTTCCCCGTGTACGGAGAGGATAGCCGGAACCTCCGGATTTACCGCGTCGATCTGTACAAAATCGAATAACCCCGCTGCGCAGGCGACGATGATTCCCGTTACCGTGCCTATCGTTGTCGCGATGATGATATCCCCGGTTTTCACCGCCACGATAATCGTTATAACGACCGGAATAAACATCAGAAGCGTCAGCGGATTGTAGCTGTATGTTCCTGTGATCGCTCCGCTGCCGTCCGTCATTATGCCGTAAACAATAATGCAGATAACGGTCAGAAGCCCTGCCGCCATAGCATATTTCAGGCGGGAGCGCACAACGCCGGGAACATCCACATTCTGCGATGTTGCCGAGCAGATCGTCGTATCCGATACCGGCGCAAGATTATCGCCAAAGGCAGCTCCGGAAATGATGGCTCCTGCCAGCAGGGCCGGGTTGCCGCCTAATGCAACTCCCGCAGGGTAGAGCACTCCCATGCCTGCGGCAATCGTACCGAATCCCGTTCCGGATGCCGTCGCTAACACCGCCGCTGCAATGAAGGTAATCACTGCAAACGCTGTACTTCCGACACCGAAGCCGGCAGCGATTCCCGCTACGCCGTCCGCCAGCCCGGACATCCTCAATATTCTCGAAAACACACCTGCAAATATCCAGCAAACCACCGGAACAATCGCCTCTCTGCTGGCCATACCTTCAATTACTACATCCGCATACTGCCGCTTATCCTTTGCCAGAAAAAACGGCAGCAGAATCGCCGCAAAGGCAGGCACCCACAGCGCGCCATCCGAGATGGAACCCCAGATAAATGTTGTCAGTACAATCAGGACAAGAAACACAATAAACGGTAAAAACGATACCCATGTGCCTCCATAAAACTCTAACTTCTTTTCTCTTGTCTCCATGCCTTTCCTCCTTCTCTCTTTTCGTGGGACAATACGATAACAGATTTTTAATGCAATTCACATGCCAAAGTACGCGTCCAGCAAAACGCCCCCGGCGGCAGGATTTCTGGCTTTGCTGCAATCAAAAAGCAGAGAAAAAAATATCCACATGGAAAAATTTTTCTCTGCAAAAAAATGCACATTTATGTAGCTGTACTGCTGCTGGACTGCGCGCGCGTTTGTAAATCCTCGCGTGTTTGTGCAAGGAGCTTCTGTGGCTGCGCCGTCACTTTTTCGTGTCGATCTCGTACTCCGTAATTTTATTGAACAGCTGCCGGCGGCTGAGATCCATTTTCTCTGCTGTCCGCGAAATATTGAAATCGCAGTTTTCCAGCATTTCCTGAATGTATTCGCGCTCAAAAGCCTGCTTGGCCTCCCGGTAAGAGGGCAGCTCGCCCTTCTGCCGGCCCGGTCGGCAGGCCCGGACGTTTCCCATTTCCTCGTTTCGCAGTACGCCATCTCTCGACAATATGACAAGCCTCTCGATAATGTTGCGCATTTCCCTGACATTTCCTCTGTATTCGTATTCCAGCAGAAAACGCTCCGTTTCCGGTGCAATCGAAGTGATCCGCTTGCCGGTTTCCCGCTCGTATTTCTGTACGAAAAAGTCAATCATGTCCGGAATATCCTCGCGGCGCTTTCGCAGCGGCGGCACGCAGATCTCTATCGTATTGATGCGATAGAGAAAGTCCTCTCGAAACCGTTCTTTTTTTACCGCCTGATACAGATCCCGGTTGGTTGCGCTGACCAGACGGAAGTCTACATCGATCAGCCGGTTAGAACCGATTCGTTCAATCTGCTTTGTCTCCAGCACGCGCAACAGCGCGATTTGTGTGGAAAGCCCCATTTCACCGATTTCGTCCAGAAAAATCGTTCCACCGCTTCCGGCTTCTATCTTTCCGATCCGTTTTGCCGTTGCACCGGTAAACGCCCCTTTCTCGTACCCGAATAATTCAGATTCGATCAGAGTATCCGGATAATTCTGGCAGTTGATCGGAATGAAAAGCTTGTCCGCGCGGTCGCTTTGCTGATGTATCTGCTGCGCCACGATTTCCTTGCCGACGCCGGTTTCTCCTGTAATCAGTACGTTTGCGTTGGTCTTCGCAACTTCCGCGACCATTTCCCACACTGCTTGCATCCCCGCATTCTTGCTCGTGAGAAGAAAGCTGCTGCTGTTTTTGTCCGCCTGCTGGTTTCTGCTCGCCTTCAGCTCCAGGATCAGCTTCGCCTTTTTGATTTCCAGCAGCAGCTCCTCTGGATCGTTCCCTTTGATAAAATAGCCGAATGCGCCCATTTTGATGGTCTGTACCGCGTTTTTTATGCTGCCGTAAGCTGTCAGCATAATAACCTCTACCGACTGCCTATAAATGCTTTTCATTTTCTGCAGAAATTCGATGCCGTTGATTCCCGGCATCATAACATCCGTAATCACCAGCGGATAGTATTCCTTTTCCAGTATGGACAGCGCTTCCTCTGCCGAAGCTGCTGTTACAACGGCATAGTTTGCTCTGTGTAGAAGCATCTGCATGCTCTCCCGTGCATCGCTTTCATCGTCAACGACCAGTATTTTAAATGTCTCCATCGTTATGCCTCCTCCCGATTGGGCAGTAGGATCGTAAAACAGGTTCCCCTTCCTTCTCTGCTCTCCACGCTGATTTTACCGGAAAGCTTCTCCACCTCGGAATATACCACAAACAATCCCAGGCCCGTTCCCTTGCCCGGGTCCTTTGTTGTAAAAAACGGATTGAACAGATTCTCCATATTTTCCTCCGAAATGCCGCATCCGTTGTCCTGGCAGGTAATAACTACCTCCTGCCCCTTCCTGTCACCCGAAAGGAAAAGGCTGCCGCCGTAATCCATGGCGTCTACTGCATTGGCAACCAGATTCATCAGAATGTGCTTCAGAGATTCCTCATTGCAGAAAAAACTCATCGCCTCGTCGCAGCGCACCTCGACTCTGATGCTCTTTTTCTTCATGGGATTCTCATACAGGCCCAAGATGCTGTTGATGCAGCGCCGCAGCTTTACATGTTCTATCTGATTGCCGGAAATATGCCAGAAATTCATGACATTATCAATGATGCGCCCTGCCTTTTGCACATTTTCATCAATGTATGTCAGAGAACGGCAATCTTCCTCGTTCAGGTTTTCGCTTTCCCTCAGCATGTAGGTATGCATTCGTATGATGGACAGGGGATTTCGGATCTGATGCGCCATACCGGCGGCCAGCTCTCCGATCGCCATCATTTTCGAGGATTGCAGCACCTGCTTGCGGTTGATTTCATCCAGCGTAACATTTCGCAGGGTCAGCAGCGTTCCTCTTTCCTTTCCATCCACAGGATACGCCTGCAATTCGTAAATGTCTCTGCCGTTCTTAAACTTCTGCCGTTCTCCACTTCTGCCAAAAGAAGCGTTCATCGCCTGTTCCAGCTCTTTTCCCTGAAATTTTTCTTCCAGTATGGAAACCGGTTTTCCGATGCACTGCCCGATGGAGAGTCCCGCATGCTGCAGAATTCCCTTGTTCGCATTTACAATCTTCTGGTTTTCATCTAAGATCAGGATATATTCCGGAATGTTGTCAAAGATCATTTGCAGTTCATTGCGGCTGTCCTCTAATTCCGCTGTCCGCATCCGCACCAGCTTTTTCAGAGAACTGTTGTTTATACTGACAATTCCGATGACCGCTGCCGCGATCAGCGTTCCAAAAAATACGATGCGCAGATATTTTCTCTCCGGCTCGACCAATATCAGGGGCGTGGAAATGCCAAACCATTTTTGCTGTATTTTTTCCAGAGAGCCCTGGCTTTTGATTTTCTGTATCGCCTGATTCATAATCGGAATCAGCTGCGCATGGTCCTTTGGCATGGCTAAAACCACAGGTTCTTCGTACAGGGCCACGTTGATGATGCGAAATTCCGCCTCCCCCTCCAGCTGCGCCATGTAGTAGGATAGCAACGGCTCGTCTCCGATCACTGCATCTACCTCTTCTTCGATCAGCAGGCCGATGCCTTCCTCCACATTCCCTACATATCTCAATTCCGCATCGGGAAAATTTTTCTCCATGTAATAATTCGCATAATCGCCCCGTTCTGTCGCAATGCACATCGTGTTGATATCGTCGAAAGTAAATGCCGTATCCGCCATGGCGATCAGGCCGGTACGGAGATTGTAGATCGGATCTGTAAAAACGTAATCCCTTGCGCGCTCATCGTTGATATACATATCGCAGATATCGGTTTTTCCTTCTCTCAAATTTTGCAGCGCATCTTCCCATTTATACGGTTCTGTCCGGATCTCTACACCAAGCTCCAGTGCCAGAAGCGACATGTAATCCACGACAACCCCTTTATATACGCCGTCCGTATCTACAAAGCGCACGGGAGGCGAGTTTTCGTTTGCACCATAAATCAGATAGTCCCGATTCTGCAAATATTTGTTGATTACAAAGGATTTTTCGATTTCCTCAGTTTTCTCTTTTGCTTCAAAGAACAAAAAGACGCCTGTGATGAGAACACAGGCCAGAACTGCGCAGCCGACGATATACCGCCGGCTCCGCTCCCGCAGATACCGTTTCTCTTTTTCCGCATTCCGTTCCATTCGCATTTCCTTTCAAAGCCGTGTTCTCTCCGAAAAGCCTTCGCTCTCTCAATCCTGCATCCTCAGGCACAAAAAGCATCGAAGCATGTTTCCTGCCTCGATGCTTTTTATCTGCTTTTTTGCTCTATCCTATCCTGGCGCCGCAGGGATCTCCTTACAGCTTATCTTCTTCCATAAACTGCGCGTTGGTCCCGTGAATGTCGAAGAATTCTTTTGCCGCCGCCTCTCCCAGCACCTGCGGATACTTTGCGGCTTCGGCGATCAGCTCCGCCTCGTCCACTGCCAGCACCTTCTGATCGCGCATGATGACGTTGCCGTTGACCGCCGACAGCGCCACCTCGCATCCTCTGGCACTGTACACTAAGTTCGGCACGATGTTGCGCATGGGATAGGTGTATACCGGCTGCATGGAGATGTGGTTGAGGTCCACAGCGATGAAATCCGCCTGCTTGCCCGGTGCAAGCGAGCCGACGATATCGTCTACGCCTACGGCTTTCGCTCCCTCGATGGTAGCCATGCGCAGCGCCCTCCAGGCAGGCATGACTTCGGGGTCCTGATACTTGATCTTATTGAACAACGCCACGTTTTTCATTTCGTGAATGATGTTGTGGCAGTTGTTTCCCGGCGCCTGATCCGACCCCAGCGCACAGTTTCCGCCGGCTTTCTGGAAGGCCACGCTGGGGCAGACGATGCCGTCGATAATGCCGATGGAAGCCGGATTGACGATCATCGACGCGCCGCAATGGGCGATTTCCGCTGCCTCATTGTCGCGGCAGTCGGTCAGATGCACGGCGATCAGCGACGAATCCAGATAGCCCAGCTCCTTTAAAAAGGCCGTGGGCCGCTTGCCGTAGCGCTTTTCGATCTGGTAGGTCTCGCGGTCGCCCTGCTGCACGTGCATATGGATTTTCGTCTTCCGCTCCTTTACGATCTTCTGGATTTTAAGAAGCTGCTCCGGACCGATGAAGTCCGCCCCCTGAGGACCAAACAGGATGCGGATTCTGCCGCCGGCCTGATTGTGCCACTTGTCGAACAGCTCCAGGTTTTCCTTCAGGCTCTGCTCGCCCTGTTCTTCGTCGAACTCGTACAGCTCGCCCGGCTTGTATACCTTGTATTTCGCAGAGCGAATGTTCTGAGCGATGTTTCCCCTGGCCCCCACCTTCTCGATAAACGAACAGACGTCGTCCATGTGGGCGTTGTAATCGCCCAGGGTGGTGGTTCCGGCCTTGATGGCCTCCACGATGGCAAGCCGGCTGCCCGCAGCTTCCGCGTCTGCCGTCTTTACGTTGGCAAAGGGCTGCAGCCCGAACATCATCCAGTTTTTCACGTCTTGTGCCAGGCCGCGGAAAATGTTATCGGTGGTATGCATATGTGCGTCGATAAAACCAGGGAATACGGCGTGATGGGTAAGCTGCAGCACCTCGTCGGCCGTATATTCGCCATCGACCTTGTCCGCCGCGACGAAATCAAGGATTTTTCCTCCGTCTACAAGCATGGCTACACCGCTGCGGTAGCCGACGCCTTCGCCCTCCATCGTATAAAAGTGAGGAGCCTTTACAATCATGTCCACGTGTTTCATTGACGATCACCCTTTCCTTTCTCTTTTCTACCGCTCCATGCCGATTTTTTCTTTGATTGTAGCTACCAGCCGGGCACAGATCTGTTCTTCGGGCACGGTATCAACTACCTGCCCCTTTTCGATCAAAACGCCCTTGCCCTTGCCGCAGGCCACGCCCAGGTCTGCCTCTTTCGCTTCGCCGGGCCCGTTGACCGCACATCCCATAACCGCAACCGTCAGCTGCGGAAGCTGCTTCTGCTCCATATACCGCTCCACAGGACGCAGCGCTTCTTCCACCTGTGCGGTGATGGCATCCAGATCCACCTGCGTGCGGCCGCAGGTCGGGCAGGAAATCAGGTCGATGCCGCCCTGGCGCATCCCCACGGCTCTGAGAATCTCTTTTGCCGTCAGCACCTCGCGGACGGGATCGCCCGTCAGCGATACGCGGAGGGTATCGCCGATGCCACACAAAAGCAGCGCGCCGATGCCGACAGCCGATTTTATCCTGCCACGCTCCACCGTCCCCGCCTCGGTTACGCCGATGTGCATGGGGGCAGGGATTGCCACCTCCGGCTGGTCTGAGCAGGCCGCCAGACGATAGGCTTCGAAGTTCATAGCCACATCCGAGGATTTTAGCGAAACGACGATATCGGAAAAGCCCAGCTCCCGCACATAGCGGTACATGTTAGCAGCGCTCTCCGCTAAAGCCTGGGCCGTAACGCCGCCGTATTTCTTTAAGATATCCTTTTCCAGCGAACCGGAATTCACGCCGATGCGGATGGGGATGGAACGCTTCTTCGCCTCCGCAAGCACCGCTTTTACGCGCTCCTCGCCACCGATATTTCCCGGGTTAATGCGCACCTTATCGGCCCCCTGCCGCATGGCCTCGATGGCAAGCCTATAGTCGAAATGAATGTCCGCAATCAGCGGCACCTGCGATCTCTTCCTAAGCTCGCCGAAGGCCTGCGCCGCCTCCATATCGGGAACTGCCAACCGTACCAGCTGGCATCCGGCATCCACAAGCGCCGCAATCTGTTCCGTCGTCGCCTTGACATCCCTCGTATCCGTATTCGTCATGGACTGGATCGAAACGGGTGCGCCACCGCCGATGGCAACGCCGCCCACTACGACCTGTTCACTGCTTCCTCTCTTTTGTAACATGTGCTCTCCTCACCGGGCAAGGCCCGTTTTTTCCGCGAAAGCCGACCGATGCCGCAGGGCTTCCCGGTTCGACCGATGCAGCTTTTGGGGCTACAGCAGCCGTCCTATGTCCTGTATCAGCACGTAAGCCATCAAGCCAAACAGCATCATAATGCCGGCAAAATGAATCTTTCCTTCCGTCTCTTCGCTGACTGCATGCCCCGTCAGGAGGTTGATGACGATAAAGAGCAGGCGGCCTCCGTCCAGGGCGGGCAGCGGCAGCATGTTCAAAATCCCCAGGTTAAGGCTGATCAGGGCTGCCAAATTTGCCACGTAGATAAATCCCCTCTGCGCCTGATAGCTGATGGCAGAAACGATACCCACCGGGCCGCTCAGCTCATTGACTGAACTCTCCCCCGTAAACAGCTGGCCGATAAACCGCAGCATCTCCGCACCCATGGTATAGGTGGCTTTTACTCCATAGCGCACCGTATACAAGGGGCTTCTCGTTACCTCCGCCTCCACGCCGATCACGGAAATTCCCTGCTCGTTTTTGGCAACGGGCACCGACATATAAATTTTCGTTCCGTCCCGCAGCAAAACCAGTTCTACCTCGCTGTTGCTTTCTTGAATCTGACGCCGGGCATCGGAAAAATAGATGACCTTCTGTCCGTTGGCCTCGACAATACGGTCGCCTGCGCGTATGCCGGCAAGCTGCGCGGAAGACCCCGGCTCCACCGCGCTGATCTGTCCTGTAGCAACCCCTGCATAAGAGGCCACACAGGATAAAATCACCACTGCAAGCAGCAGGTTCATCAGCGCGCCGGCAGCTACAACAAAGGCCCTGGCAGGGGCCGGTTTTCTGTTAAACGCGCGGGAATCCTCCGATTCCTTATCCTCGCCCTCCATGCTGCAATAGCCGCCGATGGGCAGCAGGCGAACCACGTAACGGGTTTCTTTCCCCTGCTTTTCTAAAAGCAGCGGCCCCATGCCCAGCGCCAGCTCGTTTACTCTGATGCCCATCAGCCGGGCTGCAAAGAAATGCCCCAGCTCGTGGAACATAATCAAAAAACAAAAGATAGCAATTGCATAAACTATTGTTAAAAATCCCATCGTTTTTTCCCCTTTTCCCCTGAATATTTTTACGTATCGCCCGCCGGTTTATCCGGCTGACATCTCTTTTCTTACGGCCCTGTCGATTTCCAGAATTTCCGCAAGCCCCGGCTGCGCCACGCCCTTGTGGCGTTCCAGTGCCCGTTCAATTCCTTCGGCAATGTCTAGATAGCCAATCTTCTGCTCTAAAAATTTCTGTACTAACACCTCGTTGGCTGCATTCAGTACCACCGGATAGCTTCCTCCGGCCGCCATGGCGTCGAACGCCAGCTTCAGGCAGCGGAAGGTCTTAAGATCCGGCTCTTCGAAATGAAGCGCTTTCAGCTGGAAAAAATCCACCGACTGGCTGCTGTTTTCCCAGCGGTGAGGCCAGGTAAACGCATAGGCGATGGGAATGCGCATATCCGGAACGCCCAACTGTGCGATGATGGAGCAGTCGTCAAATTCCACCATGGAGTGAATTACGCTCTCCGGATGGACTACCACCTGGATCTCTTCAGGCGCTGCATCGAACAGCCAGCAGGCTTCGATCACTTCAAGCCCCTTATTCATCAGCGTGGAAGAATCTATGGTAATCTTGCTGCCCATCACCCATCGGGGATGGGCAAGCGCCTGCGAAAGCGTTACCTGCTTCAGCTGTTCGGAAGTAAAGCCGCGGAAGGGCCCGCCGGAAGCCGTCAGCAGAATTTTTTTCAGCTCTTTTCTCTCGTTGCCCTGAAGGCACTGGAAGATAGCGCTGTGTTCGCTGTCCACCGGCAGAAGCGTTATCCGCTTCTCGGCTGCCGCTTTCATAATTACGCTGCCGCCCGCTACCAGCGTTTCTTTGTTGGCGAGGGCGATATCCTTTCCCGCCTGGATCGCCTCGTAGGTCGGAACCAGTCCCATCATGCCCATCAGGGCATTTAAGACCACCTGCGCATCGCTGTGCGCCGCTGCCGCGATGATTCCCTCCTCTCCATATAAAAAATCTATATGCGGAAATTCCTGTTTCAGAATCGAAGCGTCTTTTTCTGCCGCTACCGCCGCCATCTTCGGTGAAAATTCCAAAAGCTGCTCCCGGAACCGTCCGATATTCTTTCCGCAGGTCAGCGCCTCGACGGAAAACTCTTCCCTGCGCTGCCGGACCACATCCAGCGCCTGCGTTCCGATGGAACCGGTGGAGCCTAAAATCGCTATTTTCTTCATTGCATCTCCTCTGCGTTTTCTCTGTTTGACGGCGAGAGCGGAAAAAGGTTCCACCTCAGCCAGCCAGTACAAACGCGATATAGTAATATACCATGGGGGCGGTAAACATGACGCTGTCGAAGCGGTCCATAATTCCCCCGTGCCCCGGAATCAGCGTTCCGTAATCCTTAATCCCCATCTTTCGTTTAAAGACGGAAGCGCTCAGATCCCCGAACTGCGAAATCACACCGCCCAGCGCACCGATCAAAAGGCAGTCCGCCAACAGCTGCGGCACTGCAAAGTAGCCGAACAGCCCCGAACACAGGATGCTTCCTACAATGCCCCCGATGGAACCCTCCACCGTTTTTTTCGGGCTGATTTTCGGACAGAGCTTGTGCTTTCCAAAGGCATATCCCGTAAAATACGCCATGATATCGGTGGCAAAGGCCGTGATAAACACCAGCCAGATCAGCAGGTGATACTCGTTTGCACCGCTGCGAAACTGGTCGATCAGCACAGCGTGATACGAGAAAAAGACGACGTAAAATACGCCTGTCATGGTGGCCATGCCGTCTTCGGGCTTCCGCTCGTCGATGCGAAACAGATACAGGATGCTTGCGGCGATGACGCCAAAGACCCACAGCAGATGCCAAAGAACGCTGTCGCCCGTTATGCCGCTTCGGTCCGTCAGCAGATTGATCGCATATAAGGCCACCACTGCCGCATTCCCGATCCAGTGGCTGGGCCGGATGCCCATGGCCTCAAAACCGCGGTAAAATTCCCCCAGTCCCACGACAGCTACAAGAAAGCAGGCGGCGAGGAGCGCATAGCCTCCGAAATATACGATGAGCAGCGCCGGCAGCATGACGCAGGCGGAAATGATTCTCGTCTTCATCCCCTTATCTCCTTCCAACGCGGGCGCTTCCTGGCGCCCTATGTATTTACACGCCGCCGTAACGGCGTTTTCTTCCCTGGAATTCCGCGATGCAGCGCTCGTATTCCTCCGGCGTAAAATCCGGCCACAGCACGTCGGTAAAGACAAATTCGCTGTAAGCGCTCTGCCACAGCAAGAAATTCGACAGCCGCAGTTCGCCGCTGGTGCGGATGATCAGCTCCGGATCGGGCATTCCCGCCGTGTACAGCTGCTGCGCCACCATTTCTTCGCTGAGTTCCTCCGGCTTAAGGGTTCCGTCGCAGCATTTGGCAGCCAGCCGGCGGATCGCCTGCATCATCTCGTCGCGGCCGCCGTAATTCAGTGCGATGTTAAACTTCAGTCCCGTATTGTTCTTCGTTTTTTCCAGCGCTGTCTCCAGGGCGTCGATGGAATCCTTGGGCAGTCGCGAATAATCCCCGAAAATCTGCACGTGAACGTTGTTTGCGTGGAGCTCTGCCAGCTCTTTTTTCATGTAGACGATCAGCAGCTTGAAAATGCCGCTGACCTCATCTGCCGGCCGCTTCCAGTTTTCCGTGGAAAAGGCGTACACCGTCAGATATTTTACGCCCAGCACGTCGGAGCGCTTTACGATTTCTTTCAGCGCAGCCATGCCCGCATTGTGGCCGGCCAGCCGCGGCAGGCTCCTCTTTTTCGCCCACCGGCCATTGCCGTCCATCACGATTGCTACGTGCTGCGGCACGTTTTCCCGATCCAACTGGTACTGCTTTGTATCTTTCATAACAATTGATTCTCCTGCTGTATTCCCGATGGCTGAAAGAGCACAGCTTTTAACCACCGGAGGCACTTCTTCTTTTATAAAAGAGGCTGGGCGCTGCCCAGCCTAATTTTCTGCGTAGAGATCGGGCACTCTGCATACGGTCAGCACCTGCGCATCTCCCCTCGTCTGCTGTCGGATAACGCGCAACGGCCCTTCCGGCGGCTGCCTGCCCGGAGGTGCGCTGGAAACGATGCACACCCTCCAGTGCGAAGAACGCAGCAGCGCCTCCGCTTCTTCCGCTTTCCATCCCAGAACATCCGCAGCCCCTTCTTTGTTTTCCATGGCAATCCTTACAGCTCCATCAGTTCTTTTTCCTTTTGCGATACGATCTCGTCGATCTCCTTCATGGCCTTGTCGGTCAGTTTCTGCACGCTGTCCAGCTCGTCTTTCAGATCGTCCTCGGTCAGTTCTCCGGCCTTCTCCTGCTTTTTCAGCGAATCGTTACCGTCTCTTCTGAGATTTCTTGCGGCTACCTTTGCCTCTTCTCCCATTTTTTTAATGACCTTGGTCAGCTCTTTTCTCCGTTCCTCCGTCACCTGCGGAATCACCAGGCGGATGGATTTACCATCGTTGCTGGGATTGATCCCGATGTTCGACATGTTGATGGCCTTTTCGATGTCCGAAACGCACTTGGGGTCGAAGGGCGCGATCAGAAGCGTGCGGGGGTCGGGTACGGAAATGTTGGCAAGCTGTTTCAGCGGCGTGGACACTCCATAGTAATCTACAGAAATCTGATCTAGAAGCGCGGCGTTGGCTCTTCCTGCCCGCACGGTATTCAGGTCGGTCTTCAGCACGGAAATGGTCTTGCTTATTTTGTCTTTCAGGATGTCCTGCGTATTGCTCATTTGCTTTTCCTCCTCAATGTACAGCGCCTTGTCAGCGATGCGCCGCTTATCTTATGATCGTTCCTATTTTTTCCCCATAGATGGCCTTTACCACATTCTCCGGATGGGAAAGCCCGAATACGTGAATCGGGATATGATTGTCCATGCACAGCGAAGCTGCCGTGGAATCCATAACACCAAGCTCCATTTCCAGCAGATCCTTGTGCGTTAAGCTGTCAAATTTCTTGGCATCAGGATTGGTTTCGGGGTCGGAATCGTAGACGGCATCCACCTTCTTTGCCAGCAGGATGATATCCGCTTCGATCTCCGCTGCCCGCAAGGCTGCCGTCGTATCTGTGGAAAAGAACGGATTTCCGGTGCCTGCGCCGAAGATGACTACGTTGCCCTTTTCCAGATGATGCATGGCCCGCCGCCGGATATACGGTTCCGCTACCTCGCGCATTTCGATGGCTGTCTGTACCCGGGTGGGAATCCCCGCGCATTCAAACGCCGACTGCAGCGCCAGCGAATTGATTACCGTGGCCAGCATTCCCATATAATCCGCCGTAGCGCGATCCATCGCCGTGCTGGTACGCCCTCTCCAGAAATTTCCGCCGCCGACCACCACGGCCACTTCCACGCCGATTTCCCGCAGGCTTTTCACCTGAGATGCTACCTGATTTAACATATCGTCGTCCAGCCCGACCTTTTTTTCTCCTGCCAGGGCTTCGCCGCTGATTTTCAGCAGCACGCGCTTATATTTGGGTTCCATCGGATTACACCTTCCATTCTTTTCATTCGTTCTGCATCGGATTTTTTATCTGTTGCACCGCGGTTCTGCCTTTTTGCTCGAAGAAGCAAACGCAA
>CATJIF010000040.1 GCA_949740445.1 uncultured Peptostreptococcaceae bacterium
GGTTTAAGGAGCTGGTCTTGAAAACCAGTGACTCCGAAAGGGGCCGTGGGTTCGAATCCCACCCTCTCCGCCAATATGCCTGATCCCGAAACATCATGGAGAAGTACTCAAGTAGGCTGAAGAGGACGGTTTGCTAAACCGTTAGGGTTCGTTAAGGGCCGCATGGGTTCGAATCCCATCTTCTCCGCCATATAGGGGTATAGCTCAGTTGGTAGAGCAGTGGTCTCCAAAACCACGTGCCGTGGGTTCAAGTCCTACTGCCCCTGCCAGATATTAAATAATATCTCGGGGTGTAGCGCAGCTTGGTAGCGCAACTGGTTTGGGACCAGTGGGCCGCGGGTTCAAATCCTGCCACCCCGACCATATGACGGGCCATTAGCTCAGTTGGTCAGAGCATCCGGCTCATAACCGGCAGGTCCGGGGTTCAAGTCCCTGATGGCCCACCAAATATTTAAAGCACGTCTTTGCCCAGATAGCTCAGTCGGTAGAGCAGAGGACTGAAAATCCTCGTGTCACTGGTTCGATTCCGGTTCTGGGCACCAGAAAAAAAGTGAGGCGGGTCGTTTTCCGGACAGACTTCTAGAGTTTTATAAAATGTAAAAAAGGACTGGACTTTTTTTACAAAGCATGTTACAATAAATATCGTTGCGGGGGCTTAGCGCAGCTGGGAGCGCGTTTGACTGGCAGTCAAGAGGTCAGGGGTTCGATCCCCCTAGTCTCCACCAAAGAAGTTGACGAATCGCCGACACGGCGGTTCGTCATTTTTTATACGATAATGATTACGACGGTACGATTACGGAGGGGCTATGGGTTCTTATCAGCAATACATTCGAAATTTCAGTATCATCGCTCACATTGATCACGGCAAGTCCACGCTGGCCGACCGCCTGCTGGAAAAAACGGGTTGCGTCTCTTCGCGGGATATGAAGGAACAGTTCTTAGATAATATGGAATTGGAGCGCGAGCGCGGAATTACCATCAAATTGCAGACGACCCGGCTGGTGTATCAGGCAAAGGACGGCAACGAATATATCTTTAATCTGATCGACACGCCGGGCCACGTGGATTTTAACTACGAGGTTTCGCGCAGCCTGGCCGCCTGCGAGGGTGCGGTGTTGGTGGTGGATGCCACCCAGGGCGTAGAAGCGCAGACGCTGGCTAACGTCTATCTGGCCTTAGACGAAAATCTGGAAATCGTTCCCGTCATCAATAAAATCGACCTGCTTAGCGCAAGGCCGGAGGAGGCGAAGGACGAAATCGAAGAGGTCATCGGCATCGACGCCCAGGATGCGCCGCTGATCAGCGCCAAGGAGGGCATCAACATCGAGGAGGTGCTGGAGGCCGTCGTAGCGAAGGTCCCGGCGCCTGCAGGCGATCCTGATGGCAAGCTGAAGGCTCTGATCTTCGATTCGTATTACGATAACTATAAGGGTGTCGTCACCTATGTCCGGATTATGGATGGCAGCGTAAAAAAGGGCGATACGATCCTGATGATGAATACGAAAAAGAAATACGAGGTAACGGAGGTAGGAGTCAACGCGCCGGGGCAGGTTCCGGTCAGCCAGCTTTCCGCAGGCTCCGTAGGCTATATCTGCGCCAGCATCAAGCAGGTGAGCGATGCCAGGGTGGGCGATACGATTACGCTTTGCGCAGACCCGGCGGCTGAGCCGCTTCCGGGCTACAAAAAAGTACAGCCCATGGTGTATTGCGGCATCTATCCGGCGGAGGGAGAGAAGTACGAAAACGTAAAGGATGCGCTGGAAAAGCTGCAGGTCAACGACGCGGCGTTTCTCTTCGAGCCGGAAACCTCTACAGCGCTGGGGTTTGGCTTCCGCTGCGGGTTTTTAGGGCTTCTGCACATGGAAATCATCGTGGAGCGCCTGGAGCGCGAGTTTGACCTGGCTATTATTACTACCTCGCCCAGCGTTATCTACCGCGTGGTGATGACCGACCAGTCGGTGCAGATGATTCAAAACCCGTCAAACCTTCCCACGCCGCAGGAAATCGACCACATCGAAGAGCCCATCGTCAAGGCGGACATCATGCTGCCCAACGAATACGTGGGCGCGATTATGGAGATGTGCCAGGAGCGCCGCGGAAAGATGACGCACATGGAATACCTGACAGAAACCCGCGTGGTGCTGCACTATGAGATGCCGCTCAACGAGGTGATCTACGATTTCTTCGATGCGCTGAAATCCAAGACCCGGGGTTACGGCTCCCTGGATTACGAATTTCTGCGCTACGAGCGCTCCAGCGTGGTGAAGATGGATGTGCTTTTAAATAAAAGCATCGTGGATGCGTTTTCCATGATCGTGCACGAATCCAAGGCAGCTGCCCGCGGACGGTTCGTCTGCGAAAAGCTGAAAGAAGTCATTCCCATGCACCAGTTCGAGGTGCCGATCCAGGCGGCCATCGGCCAGAAAGTAATTGCCAGAGAAACGGTGCGCGCCTACCGCAAGGATGTTTTAGCCAAGTGCTACGGGGGCGACATTTCCCGCAAGCGCAAGCTTCTGGAAAAGCAGAAGGAAGGAAAGAAGCGCATGCGCCAGTTCGGCACGGTAGAGGTTCCTCAGGAGGCCTTTACGGCAGTGCTGAAGTACGACGACAATAAATAACGCGAAGCTGAGGCTTTGCCGCGGAAAGGATATGCGGACATGTTTCGCATATCCTTTTCTGATACGTGGAAGATACAGACGATGCGGTGCCAAAGAACGATGGAGGAAAGCAGCTATGGATCAAACGCTGGGAATTTACATTCACATCCCTTTCTGCATAAGAAAATGCAGCTACTGCGGCTTTGTATCGCAGGCGGCTGACGAAGAGATGAAGGGGCGCTACGTCGATTGCCTTCTGAAAGAAATCGAGCGGAGGGCGCCGGCGCTGCGAAAAAACCCCGTGGATTCTATCTTTTTCGGCGGCGGCACGCCTTCGCTTTTATCCGTGCAGCAGATAGAAGCGGTGCTTGCGCGGCTGCGCCTGCGGTTTTGCCTGACAGAGGACTGCGAGATTACCATGGAAGCCAACCCCGGGACCGTCAGCCCCGAATCGCTTGCAGGATATCGCAGCGCTGGCGTCAACCGGCTCTCCTTCGGAGTGCAGTCCATGAACGACGGATTGCTTGCGGGGCTGGGGCGGATTCATCGGGCGCAGGATGCCGTGCAGTCGGTTTGCTGGGCGCGGGCCGCAGGCTTCGATAACCTGAACCTGGACCTGATGTTCGGCATTCCGGCCCAGGATATGCGGCTTTGGACGCACACGCTGCAAGAGGCGGCAGCGCTTTCGCCGGAGCACATTTCCTTTTACAGCCTGCAGGTGGAGGAGGGGACGGCTCTGTACGACGATATCAAATACGGAAGAATGCAGCCGCTGACCGACGAAGAGGACAGGCAGATGTACCACGAAGGGCTCTCCTGGCTGAAAAGCCGGGGATATGAGCAGTACGAGATTTCCAACGGGGCAAAGCCGGGCAGGGCCTGCCGTCACAACCTCAAATACTGGACAATGCAGGAGTACGCCGGCTTTGGCCTGGCGGCGCACAGCTTTCTTTCCGGCGTCCGCAGCAGCAACACGGAGTCGCTTTTCGACTATATCAAAGCGCTGCAGGCGGGCAGGCTTCCTACAGTGTGGAGCCATGCAAACACGCAGGAGGAAATGATGGAAGAATTTGTATTTACCGGGCTTCGGCAAATCTGCGGCATTTCTCTGGCGGAATTTAGGCAGCGCTTCGGTGTGGATTTCCACCAGGTATATCAGGCGCAGGAGGAAGAGCTGCAAGCCTTTTGCCGCGATGGCTTCGTCTGCGAAAGCGGCGGCCGGATGTACCTGACCGAACGGGGCATGGATATTTCCAACCGGATTATGGCTCTGTTTGTATAAATGCCGGCCGGTTCCCAAAGGCAAAAAATACAGAAAATAAACGCGTTGTTGTGCCAAAATAAAACGGAAGAAAAACGGCAGACCTGCTATAATACAAGTATAAAAAGTACGCAGGAAAGAAGCCGCCTGCTCCCCGCAGGGAGGCAGGCGCGCTGCAGCGAAAGGAGATTGAAAGAATGAAGGAATTTGCTGCCCGCATCGAAGAGTTGGCGCTGGACCTGACCAGCCAGTTCAGCGTTTTGGACACGCCGGATGAAATCGTCATGGCGGAGAAGGTGTACGGCATCCTGGCCGCAATGCCGTATTTCCAAAAGCATCCGGAGCTTTTGCGCTACGTTCCCCTCCAGGGAGATTCGCTGGGAAGAAAGAGCGTTATGGCCATTGTCAAGGGCGAAAAGAAGCCGTCTGCGAAAACCGTGGTGATGATCGGCCACATGGATACCGTGGGGATTTCCGATTACGGCTCTTTGGCGCAGTATGCCAACCAGCCTCACGTCCTGGCGGAGAAATTCAAGGAAATCGAGCTTCCACCGGAGGCGAAGCGGGATCTTTATTCCGGAGAGTATCTCTTTGGCCGCGGCATTTTCGACATGAAGTCCGGCGACGCCATCCTGATTGCGTTGCTGGAGAAGGTGACGGCCGATATCGAACACTTCGAAGGAAATCTGATCTACGGCGCTGTCTGCGACGAAGAGGGAAATTCCGGCGGCATGCTGAATCTGACGCCAACTCTGGTGCAGCTGCAAAAAGAAGAAGGCTTCGATTACCTGGCGCTGCTGGATACCGACTACATGACCTCCGAATACGAAGGAGACGAAAATAAGTACGTCTATATCGGAACCGTGGGCAAGCTGATGCCATCCTTTTTCGTGGTAGGAAAGGAAACCCACGTGGGCGAATCCTTTAAGGGGCTGGACCCCAACCAGATTGTGGCAAGGATTACGGACAGGGTCAATCTCAATCCGGAATTCTGCGACGTGGCGGAGGGCGAGGTAACGCTGCCGCCCATTACGTTAAAACAGCGGGATTTAAAGCCGGAATATTCCTGCCAGATTGCCAAGACCGCGGTGCTGTTTTTCAATTACGCTACCCACTGCAGCACGCCGGACCAGGTGCTGGAGAAGATGACCAAGGTGGCGCAGGAGTGCTTCGCAGAGGTAATCGACACCCTGAATCAGCGCTACGAAACCTTCTGCCGCATGGCGAACCGGCCCTTTGCGAAGCTTCCCTGGGAACCGAGAGTTATGACCTACGATACGCTCTATGCGGCGGTAGAGAAGGAGCAGGGGAAAGAAGCTCTGGCAGAGCTGGTAAGGGCTAAAATGGAAGAGCTGCAGAAGAGGGCTGATGTCGATTCGAGAGATAAGGGGATGCTCTTGATCGAATACCTGCATTCCTTGTGGTCTGACCGCAACCCCGTGGTCGTCGTGTACTTTACACCGCCCTACTATCCCCACATCTACGTGGAGGGAAAAGAGCCCAAGGAAAAGGCCCTGCTTTCTGCCGTAGCCGATGCGGTCAACACCACAAAGTCCGACTATAAGCTGGTCTACAAGAAATTCTTCCCCTACATTTCCGACTTGAGCTACGGGGCTGCCCCCAGGGAAGAAACCGCCGTGCAGGCGTTTTGCGACAACACGCCGGGCTTTGGCACGCTGTACGACATTCCCATCGCCGACATGCAGACGCTGAATCTGCCCGTGTTGGACATCGGTTCTTTCGGAAAGGACGCGCACAAGTTTACGGAGCGCATCGAAAAGAAATATACCTTTGAAGTAGCTCCGGAGCTGGTATATAAAACGGTAATGAACCTGCTGAAATAGGGAGAGAGAATGAACGATTCGCTTTTGCTCTACAACGGAACTTTTTATCGCTTCGGAACAGAGCCAGCCTACCGCTGGCTCTGGGTCCGCGGCGGAATCATCTGCGATGCCGGTTTTGGCAGCGGATATTACAAGTACCGGGCACAGGCCGGGGAGTCGCTGGATCTGAAAGGAAACCTGGCGCTTCCCGGCTTTTGCGACTGCCGCGTGCACATGGTGCAGACAGCGCTGAAAAACCGTGAGGTGGATCTGCACGGGGCGGACAGCTTTGAAGAGGTCGGGCGCCGCATCCGCTCCTGGATGCAGGCCCACCCGCGTGCAGGGCTCGTGCGCGCCTACGGCTTAGAGGTATCGGACCTGAAAGAAAAGAGGCTTCCCGACCGCCGGGCGATAGATCGCATGGTGCGCGAATGCCCCGTGTGGATCAGCAGCCGGGATTTTCACCGCAGCATGCTGAATACGAAAGCGCTGTACGAGCTGAACGTGCCCCTGGCAGTCAACGGCGTAGAGACCGACGGGGAGCAGCATCCCACGGGAATTTTGCAGGGAACGGCCAACGCCCTGGTCCGCAGCCGCATCTTCCGGGAATGCAGCGATGAGGATAAAAGCAGGGCGCTGGAACAGCTGGCGCAGGATATGATACGAAAGGGCATTACCTCGGTCCACGCGATGGAAGGGGGATGGGGCTTTGCGGAAAGCGATGCGCGGCTGCTCTGGGCCTGCGCGCCCGGGCTTCCCGTGGATGTCAGCCTGTACTTCGGAACGATGCAGCCGCTGCAGGCCAAGGAGATGGGGCTTGCGCGCATCGGTGGGGATATCTTTGTGGATGGCTCCTTTGCTTCGCGGAACGCGGCTTTAGCAGAACCCTACAGCGACAGCGACCACAGCGGCCAGCTGAATTATGCCCAGGAGGAGCTGAACGCCTTTCTTCTGCAATGCTACCGGTTCGGCCTGCGGACAGCGCTGCACGCGGTGGGCGAGCGCGCCATGGAGCAGGTGCTGGCAGCGCACCAGTACGCCAGAGAGGCCACGGGGATTTTCGGGATGCGCCACCGGGTAGAGCACGCGGAGCTCTGCACAACCGACCAGATGCGCAGGGCGAAAGCCCTGGGGCTGATCTTTTCCATGCAGCCTGCCTGCGAAATTCTGTACGGCGGCAGGGACGGTATGTACGCTGCCCGCTTAGGCGCGCGCGCGCAGAGGACGAACCCCTTGCGGAAAATCATCGACAGCGGCATCACAATCTGCGGCGGTTCCGACAGCGACCTGACGCCCCTCGACCCCATAGGGGGCATCTATGCTGCGGTCTGCCATCCGCAGCCGGAAAGTGCGGTCAGCGTGGAAGAGGCTGTGCGCATGTTTACGCTCAACGGCGCATATGCCGAGGAAGAAGAAGGAAAAAAGGGGCAGCTGGAAGTGGGCATGCGCGCGGATATCGCAGTGCTTGACCGGAATATTTTCCAAATAGCGGCAGCGGATATCGCGGGCGCCCGGACGGTCGCTACCGTAAAAGACGGGGCGGTTTTGTTTGAAGCGCTGTGAGAAAAGGGGCATGTATGAGCGGTAGTTTAGAGCTCCGGCTGCTGGGGCAGCTGGAAATTTCGGCAGACGGCCAGTCGCTTCTGGCGCAGCTTTCCGCGAAATCTGCGGCCATTCTCTGCCTCTTAATCTGTACAGAGGAAAAGAAGCTGACGCGGGCAAAGCTTTCCTCCATGCTGTGGGGCGACAGCTTCGAAACGGCAAGTTACAATCTGAGATATAATCTCTGGAATATCAGAAAGGTGATTCCAAGGGATCGCAACGGGCAAGAGCTGATCCTGTCGGACAAGGAATTCTGCTGGAGAAACCCCGCATATTCCGTCTATTGCGATCTGTTAGAGGTGCGCAGGCTGAAGGAGCAGGCGAAGCGGCAGGCAGCGCTTTCCGAGCGCATCGAGCTTTTAAAAAAGCTGCGGGCGCTGCTTTCCGGAGAATTTATGGAGCAGTTTTACATTCGGAGCAGCGATGAATTCAACGAGTGGGTGCTCTTCGAACGAGCGGCCTGCCAGCGCCTGACGCTGCAGGTGCTGCACGGCCTGTATACCTGTTGCCTGAAGGCAGAGGATGCGCAGACGGCTGCGGAGGCACTTGCGGCAGAGCTTGCGGAAAACCCCTACGACGAGGAGCTTCACTTTCAGATGATGGAGCTGTACCTGCAGATGGGGCAGCGTCCGCTGGCTATCCGACAATATCAGGAATGCGAAGCAGTGCTGCGCAGGGAGCTGAACATAATGCCGCAGAAAAAACTGCGCCAGCTGTATGTAAAGCTTCAGGAAGAAGCAGAGCCTTCGGATGCGCAAGCGAAGCAGCACAGGAAAGAGGGCAGCAGAGCGCACGCCGTTTTCGTGGATCTCGCCAGGCAGCCTTTGCCGGAGATTCCGTATCTGGCGGTCAGCGAATTTTTAAACGGTGTCGCTGCTGGCTGCGGCAAGGAGGTTTTGGCCGGGGTTTCTCCGGTCTATCTGCGGGATCTGTCCCTGCTGCAGCCGTCGCTGTTGCAGCTGTCGCTTTGCGCCGGTGAACGGGCAGCGAATGCAGAGTGGACAGAGGCAGGAAAAACAAGCCCGGAGCAATGGTTTGCCAACGAGGCGCCAACCGAGAGGGAATGCGGACGTTTGTGCTGCAACAGCCAAATTTTAAATGTCCGGCTGCTGCAGTCGCTTCGCCACGCGCTAGCGCAGCTTGCAAAACGCTGCGAAATTTCCGTTCGCCTGCCCGAAGGCAAAGCGATAGATAAGGAATCCGCCTTGTGGTTTTCCTATCTGCAGGAGTGCGGGGCTCTGTGCGTAGTCTGCGGCGCAGAGAGCAGCAGCTGATGCGAAAGAAACGCAGTGCAAAACAGGCGGCAGCACAGTTTTTTCTAAAACTGTGCTGCCGCCTGTTTTTTGTTGTCGTTTGCAGCTTGAAGAACTATTGCATCAGATGCTGCCAGCATCGCCGGGCTGATGCGTCAGGTAAGCGGCGGCCCGGTTAAAAAGCAGCATGGCCTGAGAGCGCAGCAGGTCGTTGGCATAGATGCCACGGTGAGAAAGCTCCATGGCTTCTCTTGCTAAAGAGGCCGCTTCGGCAGCGCTGCCGCCCTCATCCAAAATCCGCTCTGCCTGGCCGCAGCAGGCCTGCGCCAGCAGAGCGGAAAATTCATCGTCCAACGCGGCAGGATAAGAAGCGCGCCACTGAAGGACGGTGGCATAATTGTGGTCGCGAAGCGCTTCTTTTGTAGTCAGAAGCGCAGATATGTCAGTTTCTGCACCGGCTTCCGGAAGCGAAAGGGGCTGGGAAATCAGCGTCTGCGGCGGAATGTCCAGCACCTCGGCCAGATACTGCAAGGTTTTTACGGAAGGCATGGCGTTGCCGCTTTCGATTTGACTGAGCATATTGCGGGTGATGAATGTACCGACCACTTCGCTCTGCGTCATTTTCCTGGAAATTCGGGCTTCTTTCAGTCGTTTGCCCAATTCCGGCTGTTTCATGCGGGACCTCCTTTCTAACAAAAGTAAATATAATTTACTTCATTATAGCAGCGGGAGGTCGATAATGCAAGAGGAATTCAGAAAGAAACTAAAATAATGCGATTTTATTGAAAAAAATTGTAGAATCCATTGACAAAACTTCACAGAGTCGATATAATTTAGGTAAATTAAATTTACTAAACGAAATAAACAAATGTGAGGGTATAGGGAAAGGAGGAATTACGAATGATAGCATGGTGGAACAGTCTTGATTCTATAATGAAAATCTTGTACTGCATGGCGATTCCGGCGACGATGATCTTTGTGCTTCAGACGATTGCCGCGCTGTTTGGCGGATTTGAAGGCGGAGAAGGCGCCGCGTTCAGCGATACCTCTGGATTGGATCTGGATTCGGGAGCGGGCCTGGATTTTGACGGAGCAGATCTTCCACAGATACCGGATGCCGCAGACATCGACGACATTCACTTCAGCGGGGATGGGGGAAATCCCGCAGACTTTTCGATCATGCGGATGTTTACACTGCAGGGAGTCGTTACCTTTTTAATGGTAATGGGGTGGACTTCCATCGCCAGCATCGCCGGCGGGGCTTCCTCCGGTCTGAGCATTACCGCCGGAACAGTTCTGGGAATTTTAGCCATGTATGCGGTAGCGAAGCTGATCGCAGCCTCGCACAAGCTGGCCGAAAACGGAACGATGGACCTGCGCAATGCAATCGGCGAAAGCGGGCAGGTGTACATTCCCATTCCGGAACGGTGCAGCGGCGAAGGAAAAATCACGCTGTACCTGCAGGGGCGGTATGCGGAGTGCACCGCTGTTTCGCAGAGCCAAAGCGTGCTGAAGACCGGGGCGTCTGTCCGGGTGATTGATGTACGAAATGGTGTGCTTGTGGTCGAAGAAGACCAATGAGATGAGCTCGGCCCTGTGGCCGAAAGATAAAGGGGTTTTTATAGAAAAGGAGGAAAGCTATGAAGTTTGGAATGTTAATTGCAATCTGCATCATCATTTTGGTGCTGCTGGCAACACTGGTTTTAATTCTGTCGCGCTACAGAAAGTGCCCTTCGGATAAGGTCATGGTCATCTACGGTAAAGTGGGTTCCGACAAAAATGGTCAGTCCAAGAGCGCCAAGTGTATTCACGGTGGTGCAGCCTTCATCATTCCTGTATTGCAGTCCTATCAATACCTGGATTTAACACCGATTTCCATCAGTGTAGACCTGGCACAGGCGCTGTCGAAGCAGAACATCCGCATCGACGTGCCCTCTCGATTTACGGTAGGTATCTCCACGGAGCCCGGCGTTATGCAGAATGCGGCGGAGCGTCTGCTGGGCCTGCGCTTAAACGAGATTCAGGAGCTGGCAAAGGACATTATCTTCGGTCAGCTGCGCCTTGTGATCGCTACCATGGACATCGAAGAAATCAATACGGATAGAGACAAGTTCCTGCTGGCGGTTTCCAACAATGTGGAAATCGAGCTGAAGAAGATCGGCCTGCGCTTGATTAACGTCAACGTTACCGATATCAACGACGAATCCGGCTACATCGACGCTCTGGGAAAAGAAGCTGCTGCCAAGGCCATCAACGATGCCAAGAAGAGCGTGGCGGAAAAGAACAGAGACGGTGAAATCGGTCAGGCGAATGCCCACAAGGACCAGCGTATCAGCGTAGCCGCTGCAAACGCTGCTGCCATCGACGGTGAAAATACAGCCAAGATCGAAATCGCACAGTCCGAGGCGAGAAGAAGAGAAAAAGAAGCGGAAGCGCTGCGTCTGGCGACTGCCGCAGAGGCCGTACAGGCGGCCAAGGCCAAGCAAGAGGCGTACATGGCTCAGCAAGATGCAGAAAATACCCGTGCCCAGCTGGAAAAGGCCACACAGACGGCCGACGTTATCGTAGCCGCGGAAATTTCCAAGCAGCAGGCGGAGATCGCAGCCGAGGCAGAGGCCGAGGTTATGCGGCGCAAAGCCCGCGGTGAAGCGGACGCCATCTACGCCAAGATGGAAGCGGAAGCCCGGGGTGCCCAGGAAATCCTGCAGCGCCAGGCGGAAGGTATTAAGAACCTGGTGCAGGCTGCCGGGGATAATCCCGATGCTGCGGTCCGCCTGATGATCGCCGACAAGCTGGAAGAGCTGACGAAGATTCAGGTAGAGGCGATTAAGAACATCAAAATTGATAAGGTTACCGTTTGGGACAGCAACGCTGCGAGCCAGGACGGAAAGACTGCCACGGCAAATTTCCTCTCCGGTATGATGAAATCCATACCGCCGATGAACGAGTTGTTTGCCCAGGCCGGGATGGAGCTGCCTGAATTTCTTGGAAAAGAAAAGGCAGAGCCGCAGGAAGACGTTGCTCTCATCGAGGAGTAAGTTCTGATAAAAGGCAGAGCCACATCGAAAAGCAGAGATAAAATACAAAAAAACCGCCGTGGTCAAAAGATTCCGGCGGTTTTTTGCGCAAAGAGCCGCAGGCGCTTCCTGCGAGAACGCGATTGCCTTTCCCCGCGGGGATATGATATAATAAAAGGAAAGAATTGCAATTGGAGAAAGGATGGCCTTTAACCATGGAAACCTACATTATGTCGCTGGACCAGGGTACGACCAGCTGCCGCTGCATTCTGTTCAACCGGGCGGGCGAAATCGTATCCGTGGCGCAGAAGGAGTTTCATCAATACTATCCGCAACCGGGCTGGGTAGAGCACGATCCCATGGAAATCTGGTCCACGCAGATCGGCGTGGCGCAGGAGGCCATGTACAAAGTACGGGCCGGATATCAGAACATCGCCGCCATCGGCATTACCAACCAGCGCGAAACCACGGTGCTCTGGGATAAAGAAACGGGGCGCCCGGTGTACAATGCCATCGTGTGGCAGTGCCGCAGGACGGCAGTGGAGAGCGATCGCTTAAAAGAAGCCGGGCATGCGCAGGCGATCCGGGAAAAGACGGGCCTGTTTATCGACGCCTATTTTTCCGCCACGAAAATCCGGTGGATTTTAGACCGCGTACCCGAGGCCAGAGAGCTTTTGGCCCAGGGGCGGCTGCTGTTTGGAACCATCGACACCTGGCTTGTGTGGAATCTGACGGGCGGAAAGGTTCACGCTACCGATTATTCCAATGCGGCGCGGACCATGCTCTTCAATATCAATACATTGCAGTGGGATAAAGATATTCTACAGTGGCTGGAGATCCCGGCCTGCATACTGCCGGAGGTGGTTTCTTCCAGCGGGCGCTTCGGAGTGACAGACTCCTCGATTTTCGGCGGGGAAATCCTCATCGGCGGGGCGGCGGGCGATCAGCAGGCCGCGCTGTTCGGCCAGGCCTGCTTTGCGCCGGGGACGGCAAAAAATACTTACGGCACGGGCTGCTTTTTACTGATGAATACGGGGACGACGCCGATGTATTCGCAAAACGGGCTGCTCACCACCATTGCCTGGGGAATTGACGGCAGAGTGGAATACGCGCTGGAGGGCTCGGTATTTGTCGCCGGAGCGGCCATCCAGTGGCTGCGCGACGAGATGAAGCTGCTCGAAGCCTCGCCGGACAGCGAAGCGGCGGCGGAATCGGTTTGCGATACGGCCGGCGTATACATCGTTCCGGCCTTTACCGGGATCGGTGCTCCCTACTGGAATCCTTACGTCAGAGGAACCATCACTGGCATCAGCCGCGGCGCGGGGCGCAACCACCTGATCCGTGCGGCGCTGGAATCCCTTGCCTATCAGACATGCGACGTGCTCTCCGCCATGGAGGAGGACAGCCGCGTATCGCTTCGGGCGCTGAAGGTGGATGGCGGTGCCTGCGCCAATAATTTTCTGATGCAGTTTCAGGCAGATATGATCGGCGTGGCGGTGGAGCGACCGCCGTGCATCGAGACGACGGCTCTGGGGGCCGCGTATCTTGCAGGCCTTGCCTGCGGATATTGGAAGAGCAAAGAGGACATCATAAAAAATATAAGCGTATCGCAGCGCTTCGAACCGAAGATGGACCAGGCGGTGCGCGAACAAAAACGCCGGGGCTGGCGGCGGGCCGTCAAGGCTGCGCTGGCCTGGGCAGAAGAGGAGGAATCGGTATAAGTGAAACAGTATTATGCACAAATCAGGCAACTTGCACTGTTCAGCCACATAAAAGAAGATAAGGATATGGACTGGCTCTTTCGCTGCATCGACGGCAGCGTAAAAGAGTACCGGGCCGGCGAGACGATCTTCTCTGCCGGAGAAGAAACGTACTTTGCGGCAGTGGTCGTAGACGGCATGGTGCAAGGCCTGAGCAAAGAGGGGGGAGCGGCTCTGTTCGACCCTGGAGATCTTCTCATCGAGGACTATAAAGAAGGAAAATCCGTGGCATCGCCCGTGGACTATGTGGCGAAAACGGATTGTAAGCTACTGTTTATGCGTTGGATTCGCATGATGAAGGTGTGCAGTTTTGAATGCGCATTTCACAGGCAGCTGTTAGAGAAACTTTCCCGGCACAGGGAGTAGGGCGAGCCCCGAAACGGGCGCTTCGTCTCTTTAGCGTCTGCCGCCATAGTTGGAGGGATTTTTATGAGTGCAGAAGAGGCACATATACAAAAAGAGATTAGAGCAGAGCAGAGCGCTCTGAAGATTTCGCTTTGGACGGAGATCAGCTTTGCCGCCATCGAGTTGCTCGTGGCGATTATTACCAATTCGCAGGCGGTGTTGATGGATTGCGTCTGCGATCTTGCCGAAACCATTACAGCCATCGTATCGCTGCGACTGGTGCCGCTGCTTTATAAACCGATTTCCGAGCGGCGCCCCTTCGGTTATTCGCAGGTAGAAACCTGGTTTATCGTTATCAAGGGCTTTATGCTGCTGGCCGTAGCGGTGGGCCTTGTGGTCAGCAATGTACAGATTATATTGCAGGGGGGCCGCCACGTCAACTTCGGCATCGTAGCCGTATTTGAGCTCGTCGCCATGGTTGTGGGCGCTGTTCTGACCGTGTTTTTGCGGCGGAAAAATACATCGCTGGAGTCGCCACTGGTAGAAGCGGAGGTCAGCGGATGGTATATGGATGCCGCGGTCAGCGCCGGTCTGGGCATCGCTTTTTTAGCGCCTGTCATCGTGCAAACCCGTTGGATGATAAGCATTGCGCCCTATATTGATCAGGTGCTGGCTATTATTTTAACGTTCTTTGTACTACCCCAGCCGCTGCGCATGGTCTGTTCGGGAATGCGCGACCTGCTGATGATGGCGCCGGAGGAGGAAGTGGTCGACACTGTCAAAGGGATTGCGAGGCCGATTTTAGAACGGGATGGATTTCATAACCAGTTTAAGGATATTATATACGAGGTATCTCGCATGGGACGAAGGCTGTGGGTGGCGATTTACCTGCGGCCCAACAGCAGCGTGATTTCCATAGAGCGATGGTCTGCCATACAGCAGGAGATCGAAGATGCGCTGGATGAAGAATTCAGCGATACGTATGTGGAGCTGCTTCCGGAAATCGACTAAATCGACGCAAAGGAGAAAAGAGAGATGATTCACGCAGGGTTTGATATCGGAGGAACAAATATCAAAGCGGGGCTGGTAGACGACCAGGGACGAATTACAGTCAAGCGCAATGTGCCTTTTCCAAAAGAGGAATATCACAGCTGCATCGCTGTGATGGAACGGCTGATTGCCGATATGCTGACCGAGGCGGGGCTTGGGCGTTCTGCGATAGCGGATATCGGCATCGCTGTGCCTGGTTCTATCGACCCCAGCGGCAGCGTGGTTCTGAATGCCTATAATTTGGGTTTTCACAACGTACCGCTGCGTGAGGAGCTGCAAAAGCGCTATCCGGAGATTCCGGTGGGCTTAGCCAACGATGCCAACGCGGCGGCGCTGGCTGAGCTTTACGGCGGCGTATTCGAGGGATGCCGGACGGCAGTGCTTCTGACCTTGGGCACCGGCGTGGGAAGCGGTCTGATTTTAAATGGAAAGATGTTTAACGGCGGATGCGGGCGCGGCGTGGAAATCGGCCACATGACGCTGCTTCACGGCGGCCCTGCCTGCACTTGCGGCAATCTGGGCTGCATCGAATCGGTGTGCACAGCGACCTGGCTGACCGCCCGGGGAAGAGAAGAGGCGGCAAGGCATCCGCAAGGGGCTGTAGCAAAAGCCGCAGGCGGCCTGATCGAGCACGTAAATGCCAAAACGGTGGTCGACTGCGCCAAAGGCGGCGATCCGGCAGCAAAGGCCATCTTCGATACCTATGTGGATCATCTGTCCTCTGCCGTGGCGTCGATTGCTTCGATGTTAGATCCGGAAGTCATTGCCCTGGGCGGCGGCGTCAGCCTGGCGGGCGACTTTCTCTACGAGCCGCTGCGAACGCAGGTAAAAGAGAAAGTGTTCTTCCGTTGCGACTATACGATTGTGCCTGCTTCCATGGGAAACGACGCCGGAACCATCGGGGCGGCAATGCTCTGCAGCCACGCTGCCAATGCCTGAGCTTATAGGAAAGGAGCGCCCATACCGTGAAAATAGAAAAGAAATTCGTATATGCACTGCTCTTATGCATCCTCTGCTGCGCAGCGCTTTTGAACGGCTGCCGTCCGAATGCGGATGAAGCGCAGATGCAGGAAGAACAGAATCCCGGCGGGATGCAAGTAGAAGAAATCGAAAGCCTGGGAACGTTTACCGTAGAGGATATCGCAGGAGAAAGCTATACGCAGGAGATGTTTGCAGACTACGATCTGACCTTGGTCAATGTATTTACCACCTGGTGTACGCCCTGCGTAAGGGAGATTCCGGATCTGGAGCAGCTGAAAAATGAAATGGCAGACCAGGGCGTAAATGTAGTAGGCTTTATTTTAGATGCCTTGGACAGTTCTGGAGAGCCAAACCAGGAGACGGTGGAAAAGGCGAAGCTTCTGGCAGAGAAGACCGCAGCCACCTATCCCTTTCTGATACCAGATGAAGGATATCTGAACGGCAGACTTGCTGGAATCGTCGCCGTTCCCGAGACGTTTTTTGTAGATAAAGAGGGCAATATTGTGGGAAATACCTACTCCGGAAGCCGCTCCTTCGAGGAGTGGATGGAAATTGTGGAAAACGAGCGGAAAGCGGTGACGGAATGAAGCGGCAGCTGCAATCCTCCAAAGCCGGAATCCTGCTCGCCCTTGCGGGCCTTTTGATGGCAGGGGTTGGAATGCACCGCGGGGAGATGTCCACCGTTTTCGAAAAAGCGGTCAAGATCTGTATGGAGTGTATTGGAATTGGATAAGCGAAAAGATGCAGGCAGCTGGAATCGCCACAAAATCCAGGCGGTTTGGGCACTGCTTACCAACAGTTACCTGATCGGCTTTGCCCAGGGACGAATTTATAAGGGAAGCCTGAAAAACCTCTGCCTTCCGGGGCTTTCCTGTTATTCCTGCCCGGGCGCTGTCGGCTCTTGCCCCATCGGAGCCATGCAGGCGGTAATCGGAAGCTGGAATTTTAAGTTTCCTTTTTATGTGGCAGGCTTTCTCCTCTTTGCAGGAGCGCTGATGGGACGGTTTGTCTGTGGATACCTGTGCCCCTTTGGGCTGTTTCAGGACCTGCTGCATAAGATCCCGTTTCCTAAAAAAATAAAGACGTTTCCGGCGGATGC
This sequence comes from uncultured Peptostreptococcaceae bacterium, assembly GCA_949740445.1. GTDB lineage: Bacteria > Bacillota > Clostridia > Peptostreptococcales > Anaerovoracaceae > RGIG446. Next base: position 16,789 of record CATJIF010000040.1, read on the forward strand.
GCTTTTGCGGAAGCTGAAATACGTGATCTTGGCTGTATTTGTTGTCCTTTTGCCCATGGTGGTTGTGGATATCCTGGGACAGGGGGCCCCTTATTTCTGCAAGCTGATCTGCCCGGCGGGCACCTTGGAGGGTGGGCTGCCCCTGGTACTGCTGAACGAATCCATGCGCAGCGCTATCGGATGGCTGTACGTCTGGAAAAATGCCCTGCTGCTGCTTACGATTGTCGCATCGGTTTTGATTTACCGGCCTTTCTGCAAATATATCTGTCCGCTGGGAGCTGTATATTCTGCGTTCAATTCCGTGGCCGTATTCCGTTACCAGCTGGACCAAGAGGCGTGTATCGGCTGTGGAGCCTGCGCAGCGTCGTGTGAGATGCAGGTAGATCTGATTAAACATATAAATTCTCCGGAATGCATCCGCTGCGGGGCGTGCAAAAGGGCCTGCCCGGTGGGGGCGATTCATTTCCGGCAGGCAGGCAAATCCCGGCAATCAAATACAACAGGGCTGTAGCAGCCCTGTTGTATTTTTATGAAATTAAGAGGAGAAGGGAAGTACATTGTGGATAACATCAAGCATCGTGCCGTCGCGATACTCCACCAGGCCGACGATGTTCTCTCCAAAGCGCGGCTTTTCCGGAATGCCTGTCAGCTGACAGGCCATGTCGCGCAGCTTCTGGATGCTGCAGACGGGGAGGCCCATGCGGATTAAACGTTCTTCGAGCTCCGGATGGGCGGGGTTTACGGCGATGCCGCGCTCGGTAACGACAGCGTCGATATTGTCGCCGGGGGTGGAGATGGTAACGACCTCATCGACGACGATGGGGATGCGCTTGCGCAGGAGAGGCGCCACGACGATGGCCAGCTTTGCCCCGGCAGCTGTATCGGGATGGCCGCCGAGAGCGCCCATAATAACGCCGTTGGAGGCAGTCAGGACATTGACGTTAAAGTGGATATCCACTTCAGTGGCGGATAATATCATAACATCGAGGCAGCTTGCGACCGTTCCCTTCGAGGCGGGGTCGGCATACATCTGGGCGTCCATCTCCATGTGGCGCCTGTTTTTGAGAAGCGAGGAAACCGCTTCGGCATCGAAGGTCTGCACGTCCAGCAGGGCCTGGAAATACCCTTCCTCCAGCAGATTCGTCATGGCGGAGGTAATTCCGCCGGAGGCAAAGCTTCCTCGAATGTTGTTTTCTTTCATATAATCTTTTAGAAAGCGGGCGACTGCAAGGGAAATTCCGCCGCTGCCCGCCTGGTAGGAAAAGCCGTCTTTTACCAGCCCGGAACCGATCATCACCTGGGCGGCGTACTGGGCAATGACAAGCTCAACGGGATTTTTGGAATTTCTGGTAGCGCCCTGGCCGATGAGCTGCGGGTCGCCGATGGCATCCACGCAGACAACGAAATCCACCATGGTCTGCGGGATGCTGACAGGGCAGGCGGGATAGGCCACCAGATTGTCGGTAATGGCTACGACCTTGTCCGCAAAGCGCGCATCGACCATGGCATATCCCATGGAGCCAAAGGCGGACTTTCCCGTGCATCCGTTCATATTTCCCATATTGTCGCAGCAGGAGGCGGCGATAAAAGCAACGTCGATCTTCCGCTCTCCGGATTCGATAGAGCGGGCGCGCCCTCCGTGGGTTTTGAAAATCACCGGTTTATCCAAAATGCAGTCGCAGGAAATGGCTTTTGCCAGGGCGCCGCGCATGCCGCTGGTTTCGATTCCGGTAACGACTCCGCTTTTGATGTGTCCGATTAAGCATCCGTGCGCCGTTGTCAGGGAAGAGGCGCACAGCGTCAGGTCCCTGATTCCCAGCGCTGCGATTTCATCCATGACCATGGCAAGGACGTAATCGCCACCGCGCAGATGGTGGTGAAACGAGATGGTCATTCCGTCGGATAGACCGGAGTTCAGGATAGCTTCGCGCAGATTGGAAACCAGTTTGCCACAGCAAAGCTTGTCATTTAGAGCAGTGCAGCGCTCTGTGCGCTTGTCCGGATGCTCGTAAGGGCGCAGCGTGCCGATGCCGGAAAGCTCCTGGGGGATATCCCTGCCCAGGCGGTTTTTTATATTATTCATTGCAGTCATCTCCTTTGCCAGCCTGAATCAGAATGCGGCGCGCTTTGCTGACCACGGGCTCATCCACCATCTTTCCGTTTACAGTAACGACGCCGATTCCCTCTGCCTCTGCCTGTTTCATGGCGGAAATGATATTTTGGGCGGATTCGATGTCCTCTGCAGACGGCATAAAGATGTCATGCACCAGAGAAAGCTGCGAAGGGTGGATGCAGGATTTTCCCGAAAAGCCGAGGCTTTTTGCCTGCTGTACCTCCTGGATAAACCCTTCCGTATCGCCCAGATCCGCCCAGACGGTATCGACGGCGGAAATTCCGGCCGCTGCGGCCACCACCGGCAGATACATTCTGGCGTACAGAAGCTCCGTGCCCTCTGTGCTGCGGCCGACTCCCATGGAACGGGTATAATCCTCGGCGCCGAAGGAAAGCGAAACCACCCGCGGGCTGGCAGAGACGGTTTGCCTGGCGTTGAGCACGCCGCGGGCCGTTTCGATGGAGCACTGGATCTTTACGCTGCCCAGGGGAATGCGGTGTTCGCGTTCCACCTCGCCCAGCAGCTCATCCAAGGCAGAAACATCGTCGGCGCTTTCGCACATGGGAAGGCGGAGAAAGCGGATTCCGGCGGGAACGATGGCACGGACATCGGCTTCGCCAAAGGGCGTGCGCAGGGAGTTCATCCGCGCGCAGACCTGGCTGCTGCCGAAGGGGAGCGCCAAAAGCGCTTCGCAGAGCAGATCCCTTGCAGCATCCTTTTCCGATGGCGGGATGGAATCCTCCAGGTCGAAAATAATGCAGTCCGGATGAAATACAGGAGCATTGATATAGTGTTTCGGCTGATTTGCAGGGCAAAACAGCATTGTTCTCATTCTATTCAACAGCAGCACCTGCTTTCTGCAGTTCGCATACGGCCCGCCGGACGGCAGTCGCTACGCGGGCCCTGATGGTAAAGTCCAGGCTGTCGAAATCCATAAGCTCTACATCCGCGTGAAACACATCCAGCTTGCGCAGCGCATCCTCTGCGCTCTGCCTTATGCTTCGGTCAAACATATGCGCATTTGCACCGTGAAGGCGGATGGAGATGCCGCCTTCGGTTTTCAGCTGCACGGTTACTTTGCAGTCCTGCGGCCTTTCAAAGCCGGCGGTTGCTGCGGCGATGATGCTGCAGCGCGGGGTTTCTTTACACATGTGGCGGCCTCCTATTGAAATCTGTAGGTTTTGAATTCGTTTTCGCAGGGGTTTCCGCAGCAGGCGGTCAGTGTGCGGTCGGTCAGGTTTTCGATCAAAGAGGTAAACGTGTGATAATAGTTGGATTCTTCGCAGGCGTGCGTGCAGAGCGAGATCTTTCCATTGACCGGATCTGTCTGGTGGTCGGAGAGGATGTCCTGCAGCAGCTTTGGCGTAATCTTTCCCTTATTGGTCTCCATCAGCTGGGAAAGCCGGCAGTAGCGCCAGTGGGTGTCGATCCAGCTGTTTCCTGCGGCCTTCTCATACTGCTGCATGCGCGCATCCAAAAAGTGGTTGGTGTGGATAAACAGCCCCGCTCCGTCGATGATGCCCACATCGGTGGAGGTGGTTTCAAAATCGCGGATGTTTCCTTTGTCGTCAGTTAAAAGGATATTTCTGGAAGAAGATCGTTCGCTCAGGCGTTCCATGACAGCGCAGGCATCTCGAAAGGTGCGCTGCTCCATCAAGAGCCTGGAAATCAGATACCGCGGATATCCTTTCCGCCAGCCGTCGCAGGCCAGGAAATTGCAGTTGACCCCCATGCCCTCGCTGTTCATGCCTACGTAGCTGATCTGGCCCGCGGGCACGACCATCATAACCTGGGGCTTTCCCGTAACGGCAAAGGTAACGACGTTGGATACGCGCTCGAACTCTCCCGCCA
>CATJIF010000041.1 GCA_949740445.1 uncultured Peptostreptococcaceae bacterium
GGACTAAAACGCTTTTTTCCCCGGTTTTGCCCCAAAAACACCTGAAAAACGCATTTGAAAAATAAGCGCTAAAAACCCGCGAAATCCCAATAATCCTGAGCCTTCGCGGGTTTTTTTACCTGAAATTTTTACTTACACCAGAAGCATCGCATCCCCGTACGAAAAGAACTGATATCGTTCCTCCACCGCCGTGCGGTAGACTTCCAAAATCCGCTCTCTGTCGTAAAGCGCGGAAATCAGCATCAGCAGCGTGGATTTCGGCAGGTGGAAATTGGTAATCAGGCTGTCCACCACTTTAAAGCGATAGCCGGGATAGATGAAAATCCCCGTGCTGCCGCTGCCTGCCGCAACCCTTCCCCCATCGTCGGAGGCGCTTTCCAGCGTCCGGGCCGAGGTGGTGCCGACGGCGATAATCCTGCCGCCCCGTTCTTTCGTTTCGTTGATCGTCTGCGCTGCCTCCGGGCTGACGCTGTATTCCTCAAAGTGCATTGTGTGTTCTTCGATCCGTTCGCATTTGACAGGGCGAAAGGTGCCGATGCCCACGTGCAGCGTAACGAAGGCCACCGCCACGCCCTTTTCCTTTGCCTTGTTTAGCAGCTCCTCCGTAAAGTGCAGCCCTGCCGTAGGCGCTGCCACGGAGCCCTCTTCGCGGCAGTATACCGTCTGGTAGCGCTCCCTGTCTTCTGCCTCCGCCTCCCGCTCGATATAGGGAGGAAGCGGCATGCGCCCGATCTGCTCCAAAATCTCCGAAAAGCTGCCCTCGTAATAAAACCGCACGATGCGCGTACCGTCGGGTCCGTAGTCCAAAATCTCCGCCCGCAGCTGCCCCCGGTCGCCGAAGCGGACAAAGGCTCCGGGATGCAGCCTCTTGCCAGGCCGCACCACGGTCTCCCAGATGTCGCCCTCCCGGCGCCGGCTCAGCAGAAACTCCACTTTGGCCCCGGTTTCCTCCTTTGTTCCGAACAGGCGGGCAGGCAGCACCTTCGAATCGTTCATTACCAGGCAGTCCCCAGGTGCAAGATACTCCAATATATCGTAGAAGTGCCGGTGCTCTATGCTGTGATCGTCCATGTGGGCCACCAGCAAGCGGCAATCCTGGCGCTTCTGCGACGGGTGCTGGGCGATCAGGGACAGCGGCAACTCATAATCGAACTCACTGATATTCATGCAAACCTCTTTTCGTTAATATCCCACATAGTCAATGTCGACATCCGTGTAGAAAAAGTGCAGGATTTCTTCAAAATCCATGCCGTCGCGGGCCATGAGGATAGCGCTGTCCTGACACATGCCGATGCTGTGCCCATACCCTTTGCCGGAAAGCACGATGCCCTTTGGCGAAACCGACTGCGCGCGGACGACCGCCTGGCCCTCCTGTACGGGAACGCCGGCTGCAGATGAGGCAGCCACACCAAACTCGGAAGAAGGCAGTGCATTGGCGCCAAAGCCGCTTTCCGACAGCGCCTGTACGCCGTCATCACTCCTTACATAGATGTCCTCCAGCGACATCATCTCTCGCGTTTCCTCGCTTCCGCGCAGCCAGAAATCGCTGCGGCTGACGGATGTTTTTTCGCCACGGACTGTAACGGAAATATCCCCGCTGCTGAAACCATTACCATTTCCGCCACCGGAAGTATTGCCGGAAGTATCGCCAGAACCATTGTTGCCGGAACCGTTGCTTCCCGAAGAACTGCCGCTGCCCGAGCCGTTTGCGCCCGGCGAAAAGCTTCCCCCCGCGCCGGAGCCCCCCTCTACGACAAAGTTCAGGGATTTGACCGCAGAAGACCCCAGCGTCATGCGGATGCTCTCCTTGGAGAGCGTTTTCGTTCCGCCGCTGCCCACGAAGGTCATTTCCAGCACATTACCGTTTTCGGTCCAGCGGGAAATGTAGGCATCGCTGATCCTTCCGATGCCGCTGACCTTGCTGCTCAGCTGATCCCAGCTGAACTCGGCGCGCCAGGTGTAGTCCGGGCACCAGGAGTCGCGAACCGACCGCAGATACCCTTCCGCAGCCGTCCACACATCTTCGCTGTTTTGCGTATAGCCGCCGCTGTTTTTATGGTAAAACCCGGCCACAGGCTTTCCACCGTAGTATAGAATCAGCTCCGACGTCTCGTCCACCGCCTGTACGGTCTCTGGGTATTCCACCGACACGCCGTAATACATCTGGCAGTGGCTGTTGGCGCATAGCTCAAATCCCTCGCTTCTGTGCGCGGAAATGTTGGCGACGGCATAGCTCCTTGCAGCCACCGCCTGCGCCTTCAGCGCTTCCAGGGGGCTCAGGTGTCCCATCTCCCCCTGCAGCACGCCGTAGAGGTAGTGGTCTAAGGAGAGATAGTTGATGACATTCATGCTGTTTCCCCGCAGGTGAAAGCGCAGCCCGCCGCGGTATTCTTTTCCGGCAAAGGTAAACACGCCCTCCCCCAGGTAGTCGCCGTTCATAATCACGCTGTTTTCGCCCAGGTCGGCAATCAGTGTGGCGCCGTTTTCGTCGCTGACGGTCAGAAGCCCCTGGCGCACCGTTACCACCAGGCGGTCGTAACCGGGAAGCGGCAGCGTTTCCCGCATGCCGTCTCTGATATCCACGACCTGAAACCCGTCGCTGCTTTGTAGCTCGCAGCTGCTTACCGCGGAGCTTGCGTATTTTAACCCCACCGACACGTAAGTGACGCCGGAGCTTCCGTCGGCGCCGTAGCTGTAAGCGCCCGCAGAAACCCCAGGGGCGGCAGCCGGCAGCAGGAGCGGAAGCAAAAGTAAAAGCGCAAGCGTTGAAAGCAGCGCTGCTCGTTTCTTGCGCCGCATTTTTTTTCTTCGAATCCTCATAGGCTGATTTGCTCTCCCTGCGTATGGGCGATGCCCAGATGGTGATAGGCTGCCTCCGAAACCATGCGGCCCTTCTGCGTCCGGTGCAGCAGGCCCGCCTGAATTAAATACGGCTCGTAGACATCCTCGATGGTAACCCTCTCTTCTCCGATGGCCGCGGCTATGGTGTCGATGCCCACAGGGCCGCCTTTAAACCGCTCTATAATCAGCCGCAGGATTTCCCGGTCCAGGTGCTCCAGCCCCAGCCGGTCGATCCCCAGAGAGTCTAAGGTCCGCTGCGTAATGTCGATGTCAATCGTACCGCTGCCCTTTACCTGGCTGAAATCCCTCACGCGCTTTAAAAGCCGGTTGGCTACCCGCGGCGTTCCCCTGGAGCGCCGGGCCATTTCCAGAAGCGAAGCCTCATCCACCTCCACGTTGAGGATGCCTGCTGAACGCCGGATAATTTCCGAAAGCTCGTCGGTTTCGTACATTTCAAACTTGCAGATGACGCCAAAGCGGTCGCGCAGCGGTGCCGACAGGCTTCCTGCCCTGGTGGTCGCCCCGATGAGCGTGAATTTCGAAAGATCCAGCCGGATGGAACGGGCCGAAGGCCCCTTGCCGATGATGATATCCAGCGCATAATCCTCCATCGCCGAATAGAGCACCTCCTCCACGCTGCGGTTCAGCCGGTGAATTTCGTCGATAAACAGGACATCGCCCTCGTTCAGATTGGTTAAAATCGCAGCCAGGTCGCCCGCCCGCTCGATGGCCGGCCCCGAAGTAATGCGCAGCTCCACGTTAAGCTCTTCTGCGATGATGCCCGCCAGCGTAGTCTTTCCAAGCCCCGGCGGCCCGTAGAACAAAACGTGGTCCAGAGATTCTTTCCTGTATTTCGCCGCTTCGATAAATACCTTCAGGTTTTCCGTTACTTTTTTCTGGCCGATGTAGTCCGAAAGCCTCTTGGGGCGCAGCGATACCTCGGCAAGCTCCTCTTCGTGCCCGCTCAGGTCGGCAGCGGTAATCCTATCTTCATAATTCATATTCGTTTCCTTTCAAGAAGAACATCCCGCTTAAAAGAGGTTCTTCAGCGCCAGCTTTATGTATTGCTCGCTGCTTAAGCCGTCCTCCGTTTTTGCCAGGGCTGCCGCCGCCTCGCTGCGGGAATACCCCAAAGCGATCAGGGCATCCACGGCCAGCGCCTTTTCGTCGGCAGCTGCGATGCTAGAAAGGGCCGCTCCCGCCGCATCGGAAATGTCTCCCAGCTTGTCTTTTAAGTCCAGGCAAATGCGCTGCGCCGTCTTTTTCCCTATGCCGTTGGCCTTTGTCAGCGTCTGCGCGTCGTCGTAGGCGATGGCCCGCTTCAGGTCGTTTAACGGCATGGCAGAAAGCAGCGCCAGCGCCCCCTTTGCCCCCACGCCGTTCACTGTCAGAAGCCTGCGAAACAGCGCAAGCGATTCCTTCTCCGAAAAGCCGTAGAGCCGGATATCGTCTTCCTTTACGAGCATGGCAGTCAGCACCTTTACCGGCTCGTCGCCGCGGCTCAGATACAGCGGCGAATTGTCGGGAACGTAGATTTCGTAACCGATGCCGCCGCTTTCTATCACGATGCCGCCGTCGATTCTACCGTCGATTCTCCCCCGGATATAATGTATCATTTCTTTTCTCCCTTTTTCTGCTGTGCGATCAATTCTTCCCAGCGGTTTTTCTTCGGCCGGGATGCTGGTCTCTCCTCCCGCAGCCGCTCTTCTATCTTCTGCATGCGCTGCCTGCCAAAGGCCGAATGCCCGTGGCAGATAGCGGCGGCCAGAGCATCCGCCGTATCGTCGGGCTTCGGGATTTCCTTCAGGTTCAGTATGGCTTTCACCATCAGCTGCACCTGCTTCTTTTCCGCCCTTCCGTAACCTACCAGCGCCTGTTTAATCTGCAGCGGCGTGTATTCGAAGATGGGAACGCCGGAGTTGACGCAGGCCAGGATCGCCACGCCCCTGGCCTGGCCCACCAGAATCGCCGTCGTCGTATTGGTGTTAAAAAACAGCAGCTCGATGGAAGCCGCTTCCGGCCGGCAGCGGTCGATGATCTCCATCAGCTCCGTATATAAATGCTTCAGCCGGTGCGGCATTTCCATATCCTTATCGGTGGTTACCGCTCCGTATTCTACCGGCGAAAAGCGGTTTCCGCTCTTGTCCACAATCCCGTAGCCCAGGATTGCATAGCCGGGGTCGATGCCCAATATGCGCATAAGCTCCTCCCCTGTTTTTGTGCCCTGCTGCACGTGTTTACACATAGAAATATTATACAAACGCTGCCCGAAAAAAGCAATACAATACGGAAACAGCCTGTTTCTTTCCCCGAAAAAATATGATATACTATGTTCGATTATATGAAAGAAAGGGAGGCTACCCCCATGCGTCATTCCAGACAGGGTAAGATCATTGAACTGATAACCGCTTATGATATCGACACACAGGAAAAGCTGGTAGACCTGCTCAACGAAAACGGCTATAAAGTCACCCAGGCTACCGTTTCCAGAGACATCAAAAATCTAAAGCTCGTCAAAACCCCCTGCGGCCAGGGGAAGTATAAATATACCGTAGGCAAAACTCCGGAGCAGTCCCTTTCCGACCGCTTTGTCAAAATCTTTAAGGAAAGCGTCTTAAGCATCAACGCCTCCGGCAATATCATCGTTATCAAAACGCTGTCCGGCTGCGGAAACGCCGCGGGCGAAGCCATAGATACCTCCGATTTTCCCACGATCATCGGCAGCATCGCCGGCGACAACACCGTCTTTTTAGTCATCGACGCTCCGGAGCACGTTTCTTCTCTCGTAGAGCAATTCAATCAGCTTCTGAAATAGCAGGTGGATTTACATGATAACGCACATCAAAATTCAGGACTTTGCCATCATCAATTTACTGGATGTGGATTTTCATCCAGGGCTGAACGTAATTACCGGCGAAACCGGTGCCGGCAAATCCATCATTATCGAGGCGATCAGCACTGCCCTGGGCAGCCGCGCCGACACCTCGTATGTCCGCACGGGAAAGGACAAGGCCGTCATCCAGCTGACGCTGGATACCGCCGACCCGCAGTCGCAGGCTTTTTTTGAGGAAAACGGAATTGCCGCAGACGATGAATCCGTTATCCGGCGCGAAATCACCAAAAGCGGCAAGAGCGTCTGCCGCATCAACGGCGACATCGTTCCCGTATCGCTTTTAAACCGCTTCTGCCGGGGGCTTGCGGATATTCACGGCCAGTACGATCACCAGTCCCTGCTGAATGCCGACAATCACATCCATCTGCTGGATTCTTTCGGAGGCCCGGAAATCCGCAAGGTGCTGCAGACGACATCCGATATCTTTCAGCAATATACGGACTGTTCCCGGACGCTGTCGCAGCTGCGCAGCAGCCTGGCCGATGCCCAGCGCCAGCGGGATTTTATGAGCTTTGAGCTGGACGAAATCCAAAGCGTAAAGCCCGTGATCGGCGAGGACGAGGAGCTTGCTCAGCGCATCGAGCTGCTGCGCAACAGCCAGCACATCTACGAGGAGCTGTCCGCTGCCTACGAAATCCTCTACGGCCAGGAATCCTCTGCCGTCAGCCAGCTTAGCGCCGTCATGCACCATCTCAGCGAGGTTTCGTCCTTTTCGCCCCAGATTTCCGCCTTCAGCGATCAGAGCGCCGACGCCTATTACCAGATGGAAGACATGGCCGAACAGCTGCGCCACTTCAAAGAAACGCTGACCTTTTCGCCCGAGGAGCTGGAAGAAGCCTACAAGCGCATGGACCTTCTGGACGGCCTAAAGCGCAAGCACGGCGGCAGCCTGCAATCGGTGCTTGCCTACGCAAAAGAAACGGAACAGGCCCTGAGCCGCATCGACAACGCCGATGCCGAAATCGAGCAGTTGTCCCGCAACTTGAGCGTCTACGCCGAGCAGATGACGCTGGCCTCCCGCCGTCTGACCGCCCTGCGCCAGGCTGCTGCCGAAACCATGAGCCAGCGCATCAACAGCGAGCTTTTGGAGCTGAATTTCCAGAACGCCTGCTTCCTGGTCGATTTTAAAAAGACGGAAAAGACCGTATTTACGGCCCACGGCGTGGATGTGGTGGAATTTCTCATGTCCACCAACAAAGGAGAATCGCCCAAGCCGCTGGCAAAGGTTGCCTCCGGCGGCGAGCTTTCCCGCATTATGCTGGCCATGAAGCGGATCTTGGGCGATCTCGACTACATCCCTACGCTGATTTTCGATGAAATCGACAGCGGCATCAGCGGCATCACCGCCAGCATCGTGGGAAAAAAGCTGCTGCAAATCGCGCAGAATCACCAGGTGCTCTGCATCACCCACCTGCCGCAGATCGCTTCCTGCGGCGGCCACCACTATAAAATTCAAAAGAGCGAGCAGGAGGAGTCCACTGTATCTACCGTCGTCCCCCTCGACGAAGACGAGCGGGTGGATGAAATCGCTCGTCTGCTGGGCGGCATCAACATCACCGAAACCACGCTGAAAAGCGCCCGCGAGCTTTTGTCTCTGTCCGGCGCTCAGGCCGGCGTTTAACGCTTCCTTTGCCTAAACTCGCCTTGCCTGCGAAGTTCTGCCAATATGCGTTCTACGGTCTGTTCTACATTTAGTCCCTCTGCGGAAATCGTAATATCCGCATACCGCTCGTACAGAGGTGCCCGGCTGCGATAAAGCTCTTCTATGGTCTGTGCCGGCGCCATGGCAATACCACGGGTTCTGATGTTTTTCAGCCGGCGCCGGATGGATTCTGCCGACAGTTTCAGATACACCGCCGGCCCCAGGCAGCGCAGATGCTCCATCGCCGGCGGATAGTACACGGCGCTGCCGCCCGTGGAAATGACGGCGTTTTCCGCCTCCAGCGCACGCAGCACCCCCTCCTCCGCCTTTTTGAAGTATTCACTTCCCTTATTATCTATAATCTCCTGCAGCAGCATGCCTTCCTGCTCCTGAATCAGAAGGTCGGTATCAATAAACCGCCTGCCTGTAGTCTTTGCCAGGACAACGCCTGCCGTACTCTTTCCACAGGCGGGCATTCCAATCATAACGATGCAGCGTTTCATTGCCTTTCCTCACTTTTCTCCTGTCAATCTCCTGCCGAATCTCTGCACAAAAAAGAGGTTGTCGCTTCGACAGCCTCTTTATTCGCTGAATCTTTCCATCTGATAGACGGTGGCCCTGCGATTCTGTGGAACCTACTCCTCAGCCTCTGCAGCCTCGTCCGCTTCCTGCGCACTCTCCTCTGCCGGAGCCGCTTCTTCTGCCGCGGGACCATCCAGAGTTTCTTTGATGCTCAGGCTGATTCTCTTTCTCTCTTTGTCGATCTCCAGGATCTTTGCGCTGACTTCCTGACCGACAGAAATTTCGTCGGCGATGTTGGTTACTCTCTTATAGGCAACCTCGGAAATGTGCACCAGGCCGTCGAGACCGGGCTCCAGTTCCACAAACGCACCATAATCCTTGATCTGCACTACCTTGCCGGTGATCACCTGTCCGATTTCGTATTTCTCGTCGATGACAGACCACGGCTCGGGCATGTTCTGCTTTAAGCCCAAAGAGATCTTTCCCTTTTCCGCATTCATGGACAGGATCTTTACGTTGATCTTGTCGCCGATGGAGAGGGCCTCCTGCGGATGCTTCAGCTTGCCCCAGGAAATCTCAGAAATGTGCAGCAGGCCATCGAGACCTCCGATATCTACGAAAGCACCGTAGTCGGTAAATCTCATAACAACGCCTTCTACCACGTCGCCTACCGACAGCTTATCCCAGATTTCTGCGATCTTCTTTGCCTTTTCTTCTGCCAGGAACGCCTTGTGCGAGAAGACAGCCTTGTTTCTCTTCTGATCCACGCGGCTGACCTTTACCGGCAGAACCTTTCCGATAAATTCATCTGCTTTTTCCACAAAGTGGTCGGACAGCTGGGACATGGGAATGAAGCCGGAAACTTCTTTATAGGTAGCGATAACGCCGCCCTTTACTTCCTTGACGATCTTAACATTGACTACTTCTTTATCATCCAAAGCTGCGTTAATTTCGTCCCAGTGCTCATTTACCTGCAGTTTTTTCTTGGACAGAAGGATATTTCCGTCGCCGTCATCGGTCTTGATGACCTTTGCCTGAATTTCATCTCCTTCTTTGAACAGCTCGGTCAGCTGACCTTCCTGCTCCAGAGCCATTTCCTCTTTGGGAATGATTCCGTCCTTTTTGCATCCCAGGTTGACTACTACGTAGTCATTGGTCACATGGACAATTTCTCCTGTAACAACTTCGCCCCTGCCCGGAAGTCTGAGGGATTTCTCAATCTCGTCCATCATGGCTTCCATTTCATTTGTTTCTTCCACCTGCGGCTGCAGATCGTTAGTGATAGCTTCACTCATAGCAGCAATAACCTCCTTAATTATGCGTTCAGGTGTGGATGCACCTGCCGCAACACCTATTTTACAACATTTTTCGACTTCTTTCAATGGTAAATCCTCAATAATTTCAATAAAATAGGTGTTTTCGCAATACTTTTTTGAGATTTCATATAATTTTTTTGTATTGGAACTGTCCTTTCCTCCGATGACTACCATCAGATCCGAAGCTTTCGCCAGTTCCGCACAGCTGTTTTGCCGCTCCGATGTGGCGCTGCATATTGTATTGTGAATCTTCAAAATAGTATTGTTTTTCTTTAGTTCTTCCACCACGCCGGCTAAAAGCTCTGCCCGGATGGTGGTCTGGCAGACGATGACCAGCTGCCTGCCGCAAACTTCCTGCGCCTGCGCCTGGGAATGCAGCACGATGGCCCTGTCGTCGGTCCATCCTTTAATGCCGATAACCTCCGGATGGGTTTCGTCCCCTACGATGACGACCGTATGCCCTTCGTCGGCAGCTTCCTTTGCCAGCTGCTGCACCCGCTTGACAAAGGGGCAGGTGGCATCTACGATCTCCAGCCCCCGTTCCTGTGCCATATCGTAAAATACCTTGGGCTCTCCGTGCGCCCTGACGACCACGACAGCCCCCTGTTCGGCCTCCTGGGGCCTGTTGATGGCGGCAACGCCCTTTTCCAGAAGCTCGTCCGTAACGATTTTATTGTGGATCAGCGACCCGCAGGTGTAGATGCGGCGACCGCTGTTCCGGTAGGCCTCCACCGCCTCCTCGGTGCGGTTGAGCGCTCTGGCCACGCCGAAGCAGAAGCCCGCATGCTCTGCCAGCGCAATCTGTATTTGCTTTCCATCCTTTTCGATAACTGTTACCGTTTCTTTTTCCATAAGTGTTCCAAATAGCTTTTGAAAGCTCCTTCCCTTCCGTTTTCTCCCGGATGGTAATACTGCACATTCTGCTGGTACAGTTCATCCGGCAGGTATTGCTGCTCCACAAAGCCCCCGTAGCTGTGGGGGTATTTATAAGAAAGCCCCAGCCCGCGCTTTGCCGCCCCGGCGTAGTGCGCATCTTTTAAATGCGCCGGCACATCCGACAGCCGCTTTGTCTTTACATCGTTCATCGCCTGGGAAATCGCCGTTACCGCGGAGTTGCTTTTCGGCGAAGAGGCCAGCAGGATTACCGCCTGGCTCAGGATGATCTGCGCCTCGGGAAGCCCCACCATCTGCGCCGCCTGCACGCAGGATGTAACAATGGAAATCGCCATGGGATAGGCCATGCCGATATCCTCGCTTGCGGTTACAAGAAGCCTGCGCCCGATCATCAGGATATCCGCATCCGCGGTCAAAAGTCTGGCCAGATAGTGCAGCGATGCATCGGGGTCGCTTCCCCGGATGGATTTTTGCAGCGCTGACAGCAGGTTGTACTTATCCTCGCTTTTATCGTAAAAGGTCGTCTGGCACTGCATGGCTTCGCCCACCATAGCCAGGTCGATCCGCCCCTGCTTTGGCAGGTTGTCGGCGATAAAGCCCAGCGTATCCAAAGCCACCCTGGCATCGCCGCCGCTTCTCTGGGCGATCATAGCAAGCGCCTCGCGGTCAAAGGGCAGCTTCCGCTTTCCCAGTCCCCGCTCCTCATCTTCCATGGCCCGCAAAAGCACGGCGCTTACGTGTTCCGGCTCCAGGCGGTGAAACTCATACAGCGAACGAACGCGGCTCAGCACCGCGTTATTGACTGCAAAATAAGGGTTTTCTGTGGTGCTGCCGATAAAGCGGATCACTCCCTCTTCCAGACACTGCAGGAGAGAATCCTGCTGCAGCTTGTTCCAGCGGTGAAACTCGTCGATATACACATAGGAAGTTGCCTTCTGCAGCCCGAAGAATTTCATCTTGCACCGTTCTATGATGTCCTTCAGCTCTTTGGTTCCGCTGACAGAAGCGTTCAGCTCGTAAAAATCCGCATCCATTTCCCTGGCGATCAGGCGGGCCAGCGTGGTCTTGCCCGTTCCCGAAGGCCCGAAAAAAATGGCAGAATCGAAGGTTTTATTTTTAATGGCGTTATACAGCAGCGATCCCTTGTACAAAAAATGCTCCTGCCCCTGAAATTCTTCCAAAGAAGAGGGCCGCATGCGCGTGGATAGTGGTATCATTTGCCGGTTGTTCTCCCGTTTTTTTATATTTTCTATATGGCGACGACAAAGGCATCGCCCGTTACAGCCTTCCAGTTCTCTGCCGCGGCCCTTGCCTCGTCCTTTGTCGCATAGGACTGCGACACGACCTTATAGGCGCCATCCCGTTCTATGACTGCGGCCGAAAGGCCCTGTCCCTGCAGCTGTTGCACCTGCTGGCTGGCCGCCTCTTTTGTGGAAAAGCTGCCCACCTGCACAGCAAAGCCCGAAGTCCGCGTCGTTTCTGTGCGGTCCTCGACTACCTGCGTGCCAGCAGCCCCGGCCGTTTCCTGTGCAGCATCTGCCCCCTGCGAATTGGTGCTTTCTTGCGGATTGGTGGTTCCCTGCGGATTTGCCGTTTCCTGCGGGGTATCTGTCCCTTGCGGGAGATTCTCTTCCTTGGAACCCTCCGCTTCCTGCGCAGCATCTGCGCCGTCTTGCGGTTTCGCACCGGCGTTGCTGCCTGTCGCAGGCGCTTCGCCTCCGCCGTTCGTCTCGTCCTTTCCCTGCGCGCCGTCGGTCTGCTGTGCCGTTTCGCCAGTTCCCCCGCTAAAGGCATCCACCTCCCCGCCGTTGAGCCAGGGCGCAACCCATTGCCGCACGCTGAGAAATCCGGCGCCCACGGCAACACAGACGACCATCATCAGCGCCGCAGCTGTCTGCGCCGCATCGCCGCCCCGCTTTGTCCTTCTTCCTCTCCTCATTTTAAAATCTCCTTTCCCGGACATTTCAAAATATGAGGGCCGCGCGCAAAGTATGACAAAAAAATTATATCCTGTTTGCCCGCGTTTGGCAAGTGCATGAAATTCGCGGTTTTATTCCATAATATGAGATGAAAGCAAAGCGAATTCCATCAGCAAAGGAGTATTTATGAATCAGACCCCATCGACGATCAAAGAGCGTCTGTCCGACTCTCTGGACGAAAATTTAAATCGCTTTCACTGCGTATTTCAAGACGATACCACCATCAAATTCCGCCTGATGGTCTGCGGAGCCGGGCACCGGCAGATGGCAGTGATCTTTGCCGACGGCATGATCAACAACGTGTTAATCAATGAACATATCATCGAGCCTCTGCTGTGCTGGCACGAAGCGCTGCCCGAAAACCAGTGCGCCTCGTTTGTCCGCCGCCGGATTCTCTTTTCCAACGAAATCAGCGAAGCCTCGCAGACCGATGGCCTGATTACGGAAATCCTCTCCGGAAATACGGTACTTCTGATCGACGGCGAAGCCTCTGCGCTCGTGCTATCTACCCGCGGCTACATGACGCGCTCCATCTCCGAGCCTCCGGCGGAAAAGGTATTGCAGGGCCCGCGGGAGGGCTTTACCGAAGCGCTTCTCTTTAATCTCTCCATGCTGCGACGCAAGCTGTGCAGCCCCAATCTACGCTTTCGCTTCCGGCGCGTAGGAAAGCAGAGCAACACCATGGTCGCCCTTGCCTACATGGATGGAATTGCCGATCCCGGCGTGGTAGAGGAAGTCAGCCAGAGGCTTTCCCGCATCGACATCGACGGCATATTAGATGCCAACTACATTGAGGAGCTCATCAAGGATGCCCCCTGGTCTCCCTTCAAGACCATCGGCTCCACCGAGCGGCCGGACATTGTAGCCGCCAAGCTTTTGGAAGGCCGCGTGGCTATTTTGGTCGACGGCACGCCGGTGGTTCTGACCGCTCCTTTTTTTCTGCTGGAATACTTTCAGAGCAACGACGATTATTACAGCAACTTTTATATGGGAACCTTCGGCCGCTGGCTGCGCATTTTAGGCTTTTTCAGCACCATCAGCCTGCCCGCCATCTTTTTAGGGCTGTTTACGCTCCACCAAGAGCTTCTGCCCACGCGGTTTTTGTTAAACCTGACCGCTGCCAGAGAGAACCTGCCCTTTCCCACGTTCCTGGAAATGCTGATTCTGATTTTAGGGTTTGAGCTGATCCGCGAGGGAGGCGCCAAGGCTCCTGCCAATTTCGGCCAGACGTTGGGCATCGTAGGCGGCCTAGTGCTGGGGCAGGCTGCCGTCGAAGCCCGGCTCGTCAGCATCCCGGTTGTAATCATCATCGCCTTTACGGGCATTACCGGCCTGATGATTCCGCAGCTGAAAAGCCCTGTTATCCTGTTTCGCCTGCTGTTTCTGGTGTTAGCCTCCATCTGGGGAATCCCTGGCTATCTCTGTGGCATATTCTTTCTTTTGCTGTACCTGTCATCATTGCAGAGTTTTTCCATCCCCTATACCTCTGCTCTCTCCTCCGACCGGCAGGCGCTGCTTCAAGATACGCTGTTCCGCTCGCCCTGGTTTTTCATGCGCCGGCGGCCCGATTACATTGCGCCGGTCAACCGCCGCCGCCAGAGCGGCCCCCAGCAAAAGAGCAGGCTCCTCTGTCTGCTGCCCCTGCTGCTTTTCCTGTGCAGCGCCTCGGGATGCTCTGCGGCAAAGGAGATCAACGATGTCCAGATTGTCAGCGGCCTCTGCGTGTATTCCTCGCCGCAGGAAAACAGCCGCTTTATCGTCTACGCGCAGGTTCCAGAAACCAGGGAAGGCGCTGAAGGGTCGCAGAACATCCGTGGCGCAGGCCCTACCTTCGCCGCTGCTGTCGAGGATTGCCGCAGCAATGCGGAAAAAGATATTTACTGGAATCACGCGAAAAGCATCGCCTTAGAAGAAGGGCTGCCGCTTTCGCAGCTCCAGGAAATCGTCCTCTACGTTATGGAACACCGGGAAATGCGCATCGCCTCCGACCTGCTTTTGTTCCGTCCCGCCTCGGAGGGCGAACCGCAGTTTCAGCATCTGAAATTGCAGGAAATGCTGCTGTCCGACGAAGCAGAACAGCTGATTCCCAGCAAAAAAGTCTATCAGCTGTTTCACGAACTGTGTGCGGGCGATGTGCAGATCAAACTTCCCCTGCTGACGGAACAGCCGGATGGCAGCCTGCTTGCCACCGGCGTAGTCCTTCTCCCCGCCGGGGACGTGCCGCTTTTGCAGGAAGCGCTTCGCTGAGATCCACCCCATCCGCATGTTACACCGCATTGGAAAGGAGATTTTTATGCCATCCACCCCATCGCAACCCTCGCGGAAAAAGGAGTACGCATTTTTTCTTTCTTTTTCCGTGTTTACCGGCACATTTTTCTTTTTAGGAATCTACATTCCGCTGCAGCGAACGCTCTGGCTTTCGCTTCTGGCAGGAGGCATCGCTGCTGCCCTGTTTCTTACGCTCCTGCTTCGCCTCCGCGCTTCCCTTCAGGGCCATCCGCTGCTGGGCAGGCTGCTTGCGCTGATATCTCTCGCCTACGGCGGAATCAGCCTCTACGCCTTTTTTGTCTTTTGCAGTCACTGCATTTTTCCCGGCCATTCCTTTTTCTTTTTTCCCGTCTGCTTTCTCCTTCTAACCGCCTACGGCGCGGAAAAAGGGTTGTATGCGCTGGAGCGAACCTCTAAATTTACTTCGGTGGCTGTTGCTGTGCTTTTGGTTCTCACCATCGCCTCCACGCTGCAAAAGATGTGGGATCAGCGGGAATTTATCGGAAAAACCGCGGCCCTGCTGCTGGATATCGAGGCTTCTTCGTTCGCTGTCCAAACTATGCTGATTACCGTTGTGCTCCTGTGGCAGGCTCTTATCCTCTTTCACGCTGCTGACGACGGATGCCGGGCCCCGCAGCTTTTGAGCTCCATTCGCCGCGCCCTGCTGCCTTCCATTCTTTTTTCTTCCGCTTTGCACCTGTGTGCAGCGGCGGCCCTGGGTGCCTACAGCTTTGAATTTCTCACCTATCCGGTCTACGATATGCTGTCGCTTCCCGGATATGCCGAATATCTGGACCGGACGGAATTTCTCATGCTGATCGCTTTCTTGTTCTGCGAAAGCTGCAAAACTGTGGTTATGCTCCGGGCGGGAAGAAAGCTATTTTTCCGGCAGGAGGCAACAGACGAACTCGGTTGCCTTTTTGCCCAAAGAAGCGAGCATGAAGTGCAAAGCTGATTTGCTGGCAAAACGGACAGCGCAGTGAGCCAGCGAACGGAGGTGGCAATCGCCGGGTACCAGAAACATGTCATCGGTTCCGCTAAGCTCTGCCTTCGTGCTTTGCACTCGCCAATCGCTAAGCTGCACGATGTCTGTTGTACCGCGGCTCTGCCTGCGTCTCACTTCGTTCGACTTGGCAATCGCCGGGTACAACATGAAAAATCCGCACTGTGGTTGCACAATGCGGATTGGTTCTTTCTATTTTGCATATTCTGTCGCCCGCGTTTCGCGAATGACATTGACTTTGATCTGTCCCGGGTACTCCAGCTCGCTTTCGATTTTCTTGCTGATTTCCCTGGCAAGAAATACAATGGCATCGTCGGATACCTCATCCGGCTTTGCCAAAATCCGGATTTCGCGCCCTGCCTGAATGGCGAAGGATTTGTCTACGCCTGGCGTGGTGTTTGCGATTTCCTCTAATTTTTGCAGGCGTTTGATGTAAGAATCCAGCGTTTCTCTTCTGGCTCCCGGTCTGGCGGCTGACAGCGCATCGGCAGCGGCAATCAGCACCGCCTCCATGCTCTTCGGCTCGTAATCGCCGTGGTGGGCAGCCATGCCGTTGATAACAACTTCGGATTCCTTGTACTTCCGCAGCAGGTCGATACCGATATCTACGTGGGTTCCTTCCACTTCGTGATCGACAGCTTTTCCTATGTCGTGAAGCAGTCCAGCCCTCTTGGCCAGCTTAACGTCGAGACCCAGCTCACCGGCCATCAGGCCGGCTAAGTGTGCAACTTCTACGGAATGTTTTAACACGTTTTGCCCGTAACTGGTACGGTAGCGCAGGCGCCCCAACAGTCGAATCAGTTCGGGATGCAGATTATGAATACCCACTTCGAAGGTGGCGGATTCGCCCTCTTCTTTAATAATTGCATTAACCTCCCGCTGGGCCTTTTCCACCATTTCCTCAATGCGTGCGGGGTGGATGCGGCCGTCTACGATCAGTTTTTCCAAAGCCAGTCTTGCGACCTCTCTTCTGACCGGATCAAATCCGGAGAGGATGACGGCTTCTGGTGTATCGTCGATGATCAAATCAATTCCTGTCAGCGTTTCAATAGCCCGAATATTTCTTCCTTCTCTGCCGATAATTCTTCCCTTCATCTCGTCGTTGGGCAAGGGAACGACGGACACCGTCGTCTCGGCCACATGGTCGGCAGCGCATCTCTGAATCGCTCCAGTAATGATTTCCTTCGCCTTCTTTTCTGCCTCCTCCTTGGCCTTTGCTTCGATATCCTTAATCATCAGGGATGCTTCGTAGCGCACGTCCTTTTCTACGTTGGAAAGCAACAGCTGCTTGGCCTCTTCTTCGGTATAGCCGGAAATCCGCTCAAGCTCCTCCATCTGCTTTTCCAGAAAACCGTCCAGCTCGTGCTCCTTTTCGGAAATTCTCTGTTCTTTTTTTGTAATGCTTTCTTCTTTCTTCTCTAAATTTTCAATTTTTCGGTCAACGGATTCTTCCTTTTGAATCAGACGCTTCTCCGATCTCTGGATTTCCGACCTCCGCTCGCGGATTTCGCGCTCCGCCTCGCTTCGCAGGCGATGCGCTTCTTCTTTAGCCTCTATCGTAATTTCCTTTTTGATCGTCTCAGATCGGTTTTCGGCATCGAGGATCATATTCTTTGCCATCTGCTCCGCGCTTCCAATGGTCTTTTCAGCGAAGTTTTTACGGCATATATATCCAATTAGCAGACCTACGGCCAAGGCTATCGCTCCTATTAAAAATTTAATAACAAACTCTAAAATAACAAAACACCTCCTTCTTGCTGTTATTCTTTGTAACCAAAACCCGTCGCACACCGGATTTTGTTTTGCTGTCTATCGGGTACTAAATGTCGCATTACATAGTAAATATTGATATAACCATACAATAGATATTGTATCGCATTTGCCTGACTTTGTCCATAATTTATTTGTGGCAAAACGGGCTTTGCCATTTTGCACATGTCAGAACCGCTACCCGGCCCAGCGCTGCGCTTTCTTCTCTTTCGCGTCTGGCTTTCTTGTATCTCTTGCGGGATACGAAAAGATATACTATAATAATCTATGCGCAAAGTGTCAATACTCCCATCAGCAAAGAGAAAAGCGAGACATATTTATGAATTATTTTCTGAATTTAATAAAAAATATAGATAGATGGCTGATCGTTATCGTCCTGTGCTTTCTCGGCATCAGCGTAGTTATGATCAGCAGTACCGCCTATGCTGGAAGCTTCGTCCTGACCCGCAAGATCATCGTCCAGTTAGTCGCTTACGCTTTAGGATTTCTGATTTTGGCCGTTATCGTTTTTTTGGACTATAAGATGTTCGAAACCATGGAGCGGGTTATTTATATCGGAAGCCTCCTGTTTCTCCTTACGGTGTACACCCCTCTGGGCGACAATCAGTTCGGCGCTCAGGGCTGGCTTCAGATCGGCCCGCTGAATCTCCAGCCGGCAGAGCTGGTAAAGGTCAGCTTTATTCTGGTGTTCGCCAACTACCTGTGCCGCCATATGGAAGAGCTTCATACGCTGGGCTCCCTGATTAAATGCGGGCTGTATCTGGCGCCCTTCGTCCTTCTGGTGCTGAAGCAGAACGACCTGGGCAACGCCCTCGTATTCTGCGTAATCGCCGCCGTTATGATTTTTATGGCAGGTGTCGACGGCAAGCTCTACGCCACCTGCATCGGTGCGGTCATGGCCTGCGCCCCCATCGCTTATCAGTTTATGGAAACTCACCAGAAACAGAGGATCGATGCTTTCCTCAACCCCGACAACCTGGATCTTCCCGGAAATTATCACGTATGGATGTCCAAAATCGCCATTGGTTCTGGCGGTCTCTTTGGCAAAGGGCTCTTCCACGGAACGCAGAAGGAGCTGAAATTCATTCCCGTAAAGGAATCGGACTTTATCTTTGCCGTCATCGTCGAAGAGCTGGGCTTTATCGGCGGCGCCTGCGTCATCGGCCTTTACGCTGCATTTCTGTACCGCATCCTGAAAATCGCCCGCAACGCCAAGGATTATTACGGCGGCCTGATCGCCATCGGCATCTTCGCCATGTTCCTGTTCCAGATATTCGAAAACATCGGCATGACCATCGGCGTCATGCCCGTTACAGGAATTACACTGCCCTTTATCAGCTACGGCGGAAGTTCCATCATCACTAACATGCTCGCCCTGGGGCTGGTCCTCAACATCAGTATGCGAAGCAAGCTGATCAACTTCTAAAGAGCGGTAACAAACGTTTTAAAAACCCCTTTATGCGTCCCGTGCCTGGTTTTATTGGAACGCTGACAGGGATTGAAATAAATAAAAAAACAGCCTGCGGCAGATACGGCCAACGCCTTTTGCCACAGGCTGTTTTTTTATCGCTTTTATATCAGCCGCATTGTTTTCGGGCTGCATCGCCTTGTCCGAACGGCTTTTGTTACAGGTTTTTCAGCCGCCGGACGATTTCTTCAAAATTTTTACGGATGTAGGTTCCTTCCTTGCAGACGATAGGCAATCCTAAATTGGAAGCCACTTGAAAATTATCATCGTAGGGAATCATACCGATGAGATCCATGCGGAGCATCTGCACGATCTGGCTGATCGTAGGCATAAATCCGGTTCCAAACAGCTTTGCCTTTACCTTATTGAGACAGCAGATCCTCTTTTCTATGCCCAGCTTTTCCAATACGCGGTCTGTCATATCCGCTTCGCGCAGGGCCGCATATTCCGGCACTGTAATCACCACCGCCTTATCGGCCCCAGCCGCTGCCAGACGCAGGTTTTTACCGATCCCTGCAGCAGCGTCGATGACAATATAATCGTAGCTTTCCGATAGCTTCTGGCACAAAACCTCCATGTGCGTTTCGGTCAGAAGCTCCGTATTTTTATATTGAGCAGCGCAGATCAGATACAGCCCGGGAAACCGGCGATCCCGAATCATCGCCTTGCGGATTCCACACATTCCAGCAAGAACGTCGGCCACATCGTAGACCACGTTATTTTCCAGCCCCATATACAGGTCCAGATTGCGCAGCCCCATATTCATGTCGATCAGCACCACCTGGCTGCCCTGCTGCGCCAGCATAGCCGCCGCGTTGAGAGCAAACGTGCTCTTTCCTACTCCGCCTTTTCCCGATGCGATAACGATTACTTCACCCATCTTGGTCTCCTTACTGCGTCAGCGCAGAATTTACGCTGTAATTTTCATATGCTTTATCCAACTCCAGATACTGCGCTACGATCTCTCTAGCCACCGGCGCTCCCAGGCCGCCCTGGCCGCCCTGAAAGATCAGAACCGCCACCGCGATCTTCGGATTGTCTGCCGGAGCGGTACAGACGAACCACGAAAAGTTATCGTAAACCGGTTTGTACTGGTTGATCCGGTCCCTGGTGACTCTGCCTTCGGTTAGCCGGATGACTGCACTGACCACAGCCACATCGTCAGACTGGAAGGTATCCGGATCTTCCTGCTTCAAATCCAACATCTTTTCTTCTACTTGCTCCCAGGTCAGCTGAGGAGCAATGCGGTTCAGATTATTCTTAATGTATTCCACTTCATCCGGCGGGTTGATATGACCGTCACGCTCAGCCGTACCAGTCTTTGCCGCCACCTGCACAGGAAATCCGGCAAAGTAGCGCCTGGCGCTTCCTCTGCTTCCGTGAGCTACGCGGCGCATCCCCTCTAAAATCTCATCGAAGACAGAAACATCCTCCACGCTCAGAGCAACGGGCGCTGGTTTCTTCGAAACCCCTTCGGTTTCAATTCCCTTAATCAGGCTGACCTGATTGCGTCTGCCTCCGTTCGCCAGAGTAGCGACGTAATTTGCCATCTGCAGCGGCGTATAGGCGTTTTCTCCCTGCCCGATGGCTACATTCAGCGCATCAGCCGTATTCAACTTCGCATAATTGAAATACGTATATTTGATATTGTCTGCGACGGTTTCCTCCATTCCCTCGCGAATTCCCGTCTGCTTCATCCTTTCGATCAAATCGTTGCGCCCTGGATTTTCTTCGGTCCAGCTGACGATGGTATCAATGTATTCGTTGAGGATCTCGGTATCTGCCAGCACAGAATCCTGAAAGAATTCATTTTTATTATTTCTCAGATACAAGCGCAGCATCGCCTTATACGAAGCGATTTTCCGCTCCTCTGTCAGCACCGTACCCACCGATTCGCTGATTTCGATGCCCGTAGAAATACCCAGGCCGTACTGGCTGGCGTAATTGGAAATCTTTTCAACGCCCATATCGGAAGACAATCCCAGCGAATGCTTGTTGTACCAATCGTAATTGGTCGCCAGGTCGTAGAAGTAAAAGTTGCAGGAAACCTCCAGCGCCTGACGCATGTCAACCATGCCGTGCGTGGCGTGCGAGCTGGTCCAGACCAGGCAGTTAAACGCCTGGTTTCCCAGCATCAGGTAACCGCCATCCCTCAGCTTGCGCGATGGCGACAATCCGGAAGCAAAGGCAGCTGTGGCCGTTACCGGCTTAAAGGTAGAACCAGGCTGCACCGCCGTCCGCGCTGCTACATTGTACAGCGGTGCCGGCGACAGCGGGTCTCTGGGATTTTCCTTTTGCAGCAGCTGCCAGTCTTCGGAGGAAATCCCCGTGGCAAACAGATTGGGGTCGAACCCCGGGTTACTTGCCATGGCTAATACGTCGCCAGTCTCTACCTCGATGGCTACGACTGCTCCCACGTTAGCGTTCCTGTGAGCATTGCCGGAATAGCTGACATTGCCCCACCGGCTGGTAAAGGTGCCTCCGGTCTGCAGCGCAGTCAACACCTTGGCAAGGGCTTCTTCCGCTGTCTTCTGAAGCTCCAGATCAATGGTAAGATAGACATCCTTTCCCTTTACCGCTTCGGTCTTGCTGATGGTCGCCGTCTTTTTCCCCATGGCGTTCACCTGAACCATCTCCACGCCATCGGTCCCCTTCAGCTTATCCTCCATGGCGCTTTCTATGCCATCCTTTCCTACCATGTCGCTGGTGCTGTAACCCTTCTCCTGGTAAGTCTCTTTTTCACTTTCGGAAATTTTGCCCAGGTAACCGATGATGTGCGAGGCTGTCGTTCCATTGGGGTAGTAGCGCACCGACTCTGCCACCACATCGACGCCCTGAAAGCTGTCGTTGCGTTCTTCGATGGCCACAATCGTGGCCTCGCATACGCCGCCGGCAATCTTGGCCGGCACGTATCCCAGATATCCCAAAGCGCTGAGCTCGTTTCTGATTACCATGATGCGCCGCGCATCCTGGTCTGACAGGGCCTGCGGGATGTCAAAATACTCCCGCAGCGCACGGAAGGCTTCCTCTGCCGTATAAACCTGCTCTGTCGTTTTCTGGTCGATGTGATAGCGCCCCAGAAAGCTCTCCTTTTCCAGATCCTCGCTGAATACCATGTTCCGTACGGAAATGGGAGGATAAATCCCATAGGTATTTTGCAGCTGGGCCTGCGCTTCGAATTTATCCAGTCCTTCGGAAATCCCGTAGCGAAGGCGCAACTCATCAAACGCCTGCTGCGCTGTAAAGGAGGGCGGCATGTTTTCACTTTCCAGCCACTCCTCTATCGTCTGCTGATAGGTATAATAAAACCCGCCCGCTCCATCCATTAGAATGGGAAAATTATCTATATACGCATCGCCGTTGCTTTCAAATAGCTGCATCAGCTCCAAAGACTGCTGGTTGATCTGCTCTGTATCCAGCCCATCCGGCGAAAAGCGGACGCTGAAACTGGGCATATTGCCGGCCAGCAGTCTGCCGTTTCTATCGAAGATCTGACCGCGGGGCGCAATGGTATACACGCTCTTTGTGGTCAGGTTTTCGGCCCGGCTGCTCCATTGCTCTCCCTGAACCACAGTCAGGACAAACAGCCGCATAATCAGCACGCAGACGAGAGCGATAATAAACAGTATCATTTGATTGTTTCTGGAATTGATCCAACGATTCATACATTAACCCCTGATATACATTCCCTAATGTACAAGACCCCGCAGGCGCTACAGATACCAGTCCTCCGGATACCGCCGCGCCCGGCTGCGAAATATAAAGTAGAGAACCATGGATACCGCACCGTTATACAGCAGCAAAAACGGCAATGTTTCTGCCATGTAAAACAGCCGGTAGCTGCTTCCCATAATCACGGAAATCCCCCAGTAAAGAAACGAATAGGCCGCTGTGGACAGCAGCACTACAAGTAGCGAAGACAACAGACTGCTGCGGTAGAGAAAATGGCGCACCGCCATCACTCCCAGCGCAACCGCATAATAGCACAGCGCAGCGATCCCTATCATATGGCCAAAGCACATATCCTGCACGATCCCAGAAGCGATGCCAAGCACTGCCCCCATGTAACCCTCTTCCCAAAAGGAGGTCATAATCAGCAGGCACAGAAGCAGGTTCGGCGTACAGACGGGCAGGGCAAGCTGCGGCAGAACCGCCGTTTGCAGCAGAAAAGCCGCAATGTACAGCGGAATCATATATCGGTATTTCAGTTTCACATCTGCCCTCCGCTATTCTGCCATGATAACCATGACCTTCTGGATGTTTTTAAAATCCACTGCCGGATCTACGATGACCTCTTTCAAAAGCGAATCGGTATTGACCACCACTTCGCTGATTCTGCCGACGGTAATGCCGAAGGGATAGATGCCGATTCCCGAGGTCACTACGGTGTCGCCCTCGATGACCGATGCCTCTGAATCCAGCATATAGCCTTCCAGGCGTCCCCGTCCATTGCCCGTTAAAATGCCCAGATAGCTCTCGTTGCTGCCGCGGAAAATGCGGAAGCTGACGCTGTTGGTTTCGTCGATGACGGAAATCACTTTGGCCCATCCTTCGCCTGCTTCGTAGACGCGGCCCACCAGACCGTCGCCGTTGATTACGACAGCATCGATGCGCACCCCCTTCTCCGTTCCCACATTGATTGTAAAAATATTGAACCAATTGGATGTATCCATGGCGATAACATCGCCAGTAACGTAGCTCGTGCTGTTCTGTACGCTTTCGTAATTGAGAGCCGCAGACAGGCGGCGCAGTTCCTCAAGTTCCTGGTCGGAAAACTGCTGCCGCACCATCTCCTGCTTTAATTGTGCAAGCTCGTCT
The DNA here is from genome assembly GCA_949740445.1 of uncultured Peptostreptococcaceae bacterium. Taxonomy (GTDB): domain Bacteria; phylum Bacillota; class Clostridia; order Peptostreptococcales; family Anaerovoracaceae; genus RGIG446. The sequence continues at coordinate 23,415 of CATJIF010000041.1, forward strand.
TTCAGCTGTTGATTCTCGCGGGCGATGCTGCGGAAGGTCAGCAGGTTTTTAAATCCGTCGGAAATACCGGCAGTCGCGTTGGAAATCGGCTCCTGCACGGATGTGATCGCACTGATTAAAAACCGCCCCGCTGAAGAACTGTTTCCCATATGGAGAAACGAGGCGACCAACAAAATCGTCAGAATCAGTGCCACAGTGATTAAAACGGCAGTTCCCCCGTTCTCCCTCAACCATCTTCTCAATCCCGATTACCTCTCGTTTTCTTCTCCTCTTTTTTCAAAACGATTTTAATATTTCTTTTCGTCATAGACATATCTCTTGATTTTTTCGATGCTCTGCAGGCTTCGCCCTGTTCCTTCTGCCACCGCCTCCAGGGCGTTTTCTGCAATGTTCACCCGCATACCGGTCTGGGATTCGATCAACCGGTCCATCCCCTTGAGAAGCGCGCCACCGCCAGCCAGCATCATCCCGCTGTTGACGATATCCGCAGACAGCTCCGGCGGCGTCTGCTCCAGCGTCGTCTTAATCGCATCCATAATCAGCGATACGGGCTCCTTCAGCGCTTCCATGATATCCTGCGCGCGGATGATGACCGTCTTTGGCAAGCCGGTAATGATATCCCTTCCTCTGGCTTCCATCTCCAAAACGGCATCCGGCTCTGTCAAAACGGATGGTTCCACACATCCGATGGTCTTCTTGATATCCTCTGCCGTCTTGTCGCCGATCAGCAGATTGTAAGACTTTCTCACATAAGCGACGATTGCCTCATCCATTTTATCGCCGGCGCAGCGCAGCGATGTGCTGGTAACGATGCCTCCTAAAGCGATTACCGCAATGTCAGAGGTTCCGCCTCCGATATCCGCAATCATGCATCCTCTGGCGTCATCTACGGCCAGGCTCGAACCGATCGCCGCCGCCATGGGCTCGGTCATAATGTAAACATCCTTTGCCCCCATCTGGCGCACGACCTCATCCACCGCACGTTTTTCCACTTCTGTAACGCCGGATGGCACGCCTACGACCACCCGCAGCTGCACCCAAGCGCTGCTTTTTACCATGGCCTTGCGGATAAATTCCTTCAGCATGGTCTGCGTCATGACAAAATCCGAAATTACGCCATCCTTGAGCGGGCGCACTACGTCGATGTTTCCGGGGGCTCGGCCCAGCATTTCCTTGGCTTCCTTGCCCACGCCTAAAATGGTGTTCGTATTGGTATCGACAGCGATAACGGAAGGCTCATTTAATATGATTCCCTTATCTTTTGTATAAATTAAAGTATTTGCTGTTCCTAAATCAATTCCTAAATCCTGTTTGAACATATTGAGTCCTTCCTTTCCTAATCCTTACCCGCAAAAGGCGTCTGCCCTTGTGTATGTGATTCTTTACATGATATTTCTTTCCCGCATGCTGGCGTAAACGCCGTCGCCTATGATGATGTGGTCCAACAGCCGGATTCCCATCAGATCTCCGGCTTCCTGCAGGCGCTTTGTCAAAAGGATGTCCGCCTGCGACGGCTCCGGGTTTCCACTGGGGTGGTTATGGGCTACGATGACGGCCGAGGCGCTCCGTTTTACCGCACTGCGAAAGACTTCGCGCGGTGTAGCGATCGAAGAGTTTAAATTTCCGACAGAGATGTTTTCAACGACTAAAATCTCGTTTTTCGTATTCAGATACACTGCCCGGAACGTTTCTTTTTTCAGCGGCCGCAGCTGTTCCATAAACAGCTGGGCTACCTGCTGCGAATTTTCTACGGCAATGCGCTTCTGCTTCGGAGTCGCGGCGATTCTGCGCCCCAGTTCCACGGCAGCAGCAAGCGAAGCCGCCGTCGCAACCCCTATGCCGTTGATCCGGCAAAAATCGTCTGGCTCCATGGCTTTTAGAGAACAGAGTCCATCCTCCAGCAACAGAATGCGTTCGGCCAGCGAAAGCGCCGATTCTCCTTTTACGCCCGTCCTTACGATCAGCGCTAAAAGCTCCGCGTTGGACAGCGCCTGCACGCCGTAACGCATCAACTTTTCCCTAGGCTGTTCGCTCAGAGGCCATTCCTTCAGCTGCATTTGTTTTGATTCCTTTCCGGAATCCCATCATTTCTCTCTCAACCCGCAGGCGATCTATACGTTCCCTTTATCATCCGGGACAGCTCCTTCGAAATCCGCTTCCAGGGAAGGCCGACCACATTGTCAAAGTCTCCGGAAATCCGCTCTACCTGCCGACCAAAGCTGCCCTGGATGGCATAAGCTCCGGCCTTATCCCAGACCTCGCCGCTGTCGATATATTCCCGAATTGTCCGATCGTCGTAATTGCGAAAGCAGACAACCGTCGTCTCTGCAAATACCTGTCGCTGCGGCATTTTCGGACACAACAGAACTACTCCGGTAATCACGCGGTGCTCTTTTCCGCGCAGGCATCGCAGCATATCCCATGCTTCTTGTTCGTTTTGGGGCTTTCCCATGATTGTTTCCTGATATACTATGGTGTCGGCCGCGATCAGCCATTGATCTCTTTGCGGTGAAAGCTGCTGCTCCACAGAAAGCGCTTTCTTCAGCGCCAGATACATAACTGCCTGTTCAGGCGTCAGCCCGGGCGGCACAGTCTCGTCCACCTCCGGCCTGATGATGTTCGGTTCGATTCCGTTTCTTCGCAAAATTTCGATTCTGCGAGGCGATCCCGAGGCCAATACGACCTGAATGCTATCCATTATTTTCTCCTTTTTACAGAAAATATTCCGTCAATACAGATGGAACCGATACGCTGTTTTATTGTAGCATTTTTTGTGCGGCAATTCAAGGCGTAAAACTTTGAAAACCATCAATAATCCGATGAATTTCTGCCATACTAATCACGTACAGGAGAGTACAAAAGGAGGTATTAACATGAATAAGATTAACGAATCCATTGAATGCTCCGTTCACCAGTGCAAATTTCACGACGGAAAGCAAAATTACTGCACGCTGAACACGATTCACGTAGGCACTCACGAGCTGTGCCCCACGCAGGATCAATGCACGGACTGTCAATCCTTCCAGTGCAGATAAACAAGCGGCATTCTGCGGCAAAAGCAGCTCAGTTTGAGCTGCTTTTACTGTTTCGGAGAAATGTTGAAATTCCTTGCTTTCATTAAAAATATTTTTCTTTTTCAACCCTGCCAGTCTCTTTGCAGTACCTCTTTAGGAAATTCCCGTCGCCAGCGCTTCAAAAGCGCAGAGTATCGGTTTTTTCCCGCCCGGTGCCGCTCAAGCTCGCAGAGCTGTTCTTTCAGGAATGGCCAGCGCATGCAAAATCCGCAATCGTTATCGCACAGCTGTTCTAAAAGAGACAGCAGCACCGGTCCCGGCGAACGGCAAATCCCCGCCTCGCTCTGCACTTGTTCATTCCCTTCTTTCCCGTGTTGCACCGGTACATAGGCGATCCTTATCGCATCCGATGCCGGATGAAACAGCACGGTATTCAGGTCGATGCGAAAGGAGGGCAGAAGAATTAAGAGCTCCTCCGCCTGTGAAAGCGCCGTCAGGAGCTTTTCCATCAGGCGCAGGTATTCCGGCAGGCAAAGCTGTCCTGCCCGGCCGCAGGAAAGCAGTCGGTCGACCAGCGTGCAGCAGCCTTCTGCGCGATAAAACAGCCTCAGCTCTCCCTGCGGGCTTCGCATCTGCCGCATATCCAAAAACGGCCGTTCTCTTTGGCTGATAGCTGAGAAAGCGTATTCCTTCCCCCTTGCGCTATCAGCTGTTATGGTTCTGCTTACAATCAAATCTCCCCTTTCCCAGGGTTGTCTCAAAATTCGTCCCCTCCTCTCATGCAGATGCGGCAAGGAGTATACCCCTCTTCCTCCGCCGCCTTTGCGACCGTGCGCCGGCGCGGCCCGCCCGTTACCCGGCAATCTTTCTTGTGGTACCGCTCTCCCCACTTGGGAAAAATCCAAACGCAGGGCTGATCTTCGCCGGAAAAGCCGCGGCCGTAAAACCGCAGACGGTCGGAAAAAACTCCGGCCATCCTTCCTTCTCCTGAGCGCCATCCGCATTCCACCAGGCAGGTAAGCCGGTTCTCCTCCGCTTCTTCCTGCACGCAATCCCCGTCGAAAAGAACCTTCATATAGCAGCGTAAGCCCGCCCGATTCCAGCCTTGTGTTTCTTTCTGCGCCTGCTGCTCAATGCGCCCGGGAAGCAGCATCTGGACTTGTGCAACGGCAATGCTTTCCGCGCTGCAGCGCTGCATTTGATTGAATCCGGAAAACAGCAGGCTTTCTTCCAGCTGCAAAAATCGGAAGGCTCCGGCCATGGCCAAAAGCAGAAACAGACAAATCGGCAACAAAACCCCTGCCTCTACCATCAGGCTTCCCTTGCGTCTCTCCTCAATAGTGGCTGATTCCATCACACGACCACCCCTTTTCTCTCCCCACAGAATTTTTTAGAACCGCCGTAAGCTGCCAGTCAAAGCCCGTACAGCAGTCTTCCAGTATAAACTCTTCACCGAAATGGCGACTCATATTCAGCTGAATCAAATCCATCATCCTCACGATTTTAGTCTCCTGTCCCCGAAGCAGCAGTAAAAGCTGCAGATGTGTTTCGTAGGACAAAGTAAAAGCGGATTCTCTCTCTTCATCCTGGCCTCCCAGCATTCGGAAATTTCCGGCGGTTTTCAAAACTGGCAGCCGACTGCCTTCCATCAGCTTCTTTACGTCGCCTCCGGCTTCCCCCGCACAAAGGGAAGAAGAAATCAGCCCAAAGGCCACCGGATAGGGAATCGGAGCCGCCGCAGTTGCCATAGCGCTGACAGTCCGCCGCAGCTCCCCCTCCTTGCAGATAGCGGCCAGGTTTAAAAGTGTGCGCAGAAAAAACAACTCGGTTTTGGTTTTTCTGATATTTTCTCGATCTGACAGCTTTCCATGAAGGATATATTCCAGCTCGCAGTCAAACCAGCTGTCTCTGCGGTCTCTGTAATTTCCAAAATGCTGCACGGCATATAGATCCGCGTATGCAAAGGATAATACCTCTTGAAGGCTCTGCATGCCTCCGGTGCACAGCTGCCTCCAGGAGCGCTGCGGCAATCTCTGTTCCTGTTTTCGGGATGGCAGCGCAGCAATGCGCTGTGGATCTGTCAGCGCATTACCTCCCTCTTCGGGGATCTCATCCAGCAGTTTTTTCCCTTTTTCTTCTCTTTTATCTGCCTCGCGCCTCAGTCGGCGAAGCAGGCGGCGTTGTTCCTCCTCCGCACTTTCGGAATTTTGCGCTGTCGCACTGCGGACGGATGCAAACTGTACTGCATCACCGCGAGCGGGCATATCCTCCGCTTCCTGCTGCTCCTGCGCCCACACACCTTCTTGGACCAGGGCAAACAGTTCCCTCATGGAAGAGATAAATTCCGATTCCTGAAGCATGGAAAACGCAGCACCGTATTCCATAACGCGGTATATCTGCTTCTGCATTTCCTCTGCGCTCATCAGCGAATGCTGCTCGGTCTTTATCGTTGCTTCCCCTTCCTCTGCCCGCAACAGCCCCGTTTGAGAGGCCGGCCGCCAAAAAGGGCTGTTTTCGCGAACGAATTCTTCCATGCGCGATTCGATCAACTCTGTTTCGTTCCACATGGCGCAGATGCCATATTCCTGAAAAAGCTCCGGAATGTAATACGTCAGTACTGCCCTGCCCGCGTTGGCCGCGTTCCACTCCACAGCGCTCTGCAGCGTCCGGAAAGACGCTGCATTGTACAGCAGGGAAAACACGGAAACAACCCCGGCCAAAAGGCAGGTTAAAAGCACCGATACCGAACCGCTGCGCCTGAAATCCGCCCTTTTATGCCCCGCCGATTTCCCTCCGCCCCATCTCTTTTCTCCGCTTGTCAACTGCCACTCCTTTCTCCGAAGTTCTGGCCTCGCTCATCCGAAGGTTCTTCCTGTTCCGAAAACAGCTCTCCTATTTGCTTCAGGTGAAGCGCCCAGGCGCATTCCGATACGTAAAAGCGGCTGCAAACTCCCTGCGCGGTCTGCTGCGTTACCGAAGCGAAGGTCCCTGGTACAGCCGCTATATCGCCGATGCGTTCCCTCTGCTGCTGCGCCTGCTGTTCTACCTGCCTGTGCGCCTCCCAGTTTTGATGCCACTGGTCGTACCATCGCAGCATGAGGGAGCTGCCGCTGATGATAAACAGTAGGATCATCGGAAAGAGCACTGCTGCCTCTATCGTAGCTGTCCCCCGCCGCTTTGTGCTCAAAAGCCGCCGCCCAGCAGACCGTCAAAGGTCGAATCCACAAACAGGACGATTTTCTCTTTGAAAATCAGTCCCACGGCCACAGCGATGCAGATGAGGATCGCTACCTGCACCAACTCCATGCCGCTTTTCTGTCGATCCACATAGTATGGCCGTTCCTCTTCGTGCACCTGCTCCGGATAAAAAATATGGTTGCTTCTCTTTTCTTCCTGTCCGTAACGCTTGTTTTTCATTGTTGATTTCCTTTCTGTTTTTTCTTTTTTATGTTTGTTTTGTTTACCATCCTGCCAGCACCGGGCCTGCGGAAAGCATTAGCAATACGCTTAGAAGCAGAAACAGCGGTCCCGCTAATTTTACTTCCAATTCCCGGCAACGCGCCTCTTTCTGTTTCCACTGGCTTTCTATCATATAGCTTCGCTCCATGTTCAGCTGCTGCAGAAGCGACGCCGAGCCACGGTCGATGTGATCTGAAAGCATGGCCGCAAACCGCAGAAGCTCGCCGATCCCTGTCTGCGCTGCATAGCTGCAGAAGAGGGCGGCCGGCGGCTGGCAGGTTTCTTCTGCCTTGGCGCACAGAAGGCGCACGTCGCGAAACAGGCGCCCCTCGTCCTGCGCATCGCTTTGGAAGGCAGCCGCTGCCATCGGCAGTGCTTCTGATAAGATCAATCCCGCATTCATCATCAAAATTACCTGATCCATAAATACGGGAAGCTGCTGCAATATCTGCTTTCGCGCTTCTTTTTCTTCCCTGCTTACGGCGCGGAACCGTCCCGAAAATGCCGCGGCAAAAGCGGCGGCTGCTGCGAGCAGTGCCAGCGCAGTATCGGATGTTTTCGCCTCGTAAGCGCTGACCGAAACACCCTCTTCCATGGCTTTGTGTATTTCCTGCATGCCGTTTTCTTCTTGCTTTAAGGAGGCTTCCAGCGTCTGGGCCAAAAGCTTCAGCGCTTGCTGTGCTTCCTCTTCTGTCTGCGGCGGAACGACAATGCAGTTAAACGAAAGGCTGCTCTGCTGCTCCCCGAAGGAAAGGCGTGCCGTTACGGTTACGGGAATGCCTGCACCTGCACCGATACCATTGACGAGGCCCTCTTTCGAAATGCGCTTGCTGTCGCTGCTATGGTAGTCGATGTTTACACCCGAGGAAAGTCTTTGGGGTAGGGACAGGGGCCCTGAAATTTCCTGAAGGCTGCGATTATTTCCCAGCATTTCCCGGGAAATTTCCGCCTGTCCTTCTTCGAGCAGACGGCGTTTTTCCCCCGCAGAAAGCGGCGGGGTTTCCGGCGTTTTCTGCGAAAGCAAGATGCGCTGCTGCACCTTCCCGTAGCTGAGGCACAGCTGTTTTCCCGAAAGGTCGTTCTCAAGTGCCCCAACCTCTGCCAGGCCGGATATCTTTGATGCCACACAACTGACCAGCACCGCCGCTGCCATCGCCGCACACAGGCTGTAGCGAATTGCCAGTCGGCGCCGTTCCTTTTGCACGCGTTTTACCAGCTGCTCTCTGTGCAGGCTTCCGTACAGAGGAAGCAGACGGTGTTGCCACTGTGCCTGGCTTCCAAGCGCGGTATCCGCCACTCTGGCGTACAGATTGGCGACACGGCTTTTCCACACGGTTGTCGTCTTCATTGCCGCCCTCCTTCCACGATAGCAAAGCTCCACAGGATGGAGGATATCCAGCCCGCAAGGGCTGCCGTCATCACTGCCCGCCCCCACAACGTGCCGTACATGGGATGCAAGTAGTCAGAAGTAATGTTGATTGCAAACAGCATCAGCGGAACCATGGCAGCCATCAGCAGAAATTCCAGTCGCTTTTGCGCTGTCGCTGTCTGCACCTCCTGCCATAGCTGCAATCTTCTGAGCAGCGCGTCGGAGGTTTCGATCATAGCCCTCTGCAGATCCCCGCCCGTTTTTAAACACAGGCCGTAGACGAGAGCCACCTGCCGCAGCTCCGGAAGGCCGCTACGGCAGGCAAGCTCCGAAAGCAGCAGCTGACCGGAGGCGTTTCCTTCTTCCATGGCTGTCTTTATAAATTCTGCCTCTCTCCAGAGAAATCCCTGCTGTCCATACGACGTTTTAAGCATCTGCGCACATTGGCCCAGGCTCTCCGCAAGACCGGCGCCCGAGGCAAAGCCCGAAGAAAGTACGTAGAGAAGATCCTTCAATTCTTCGTAGAGCCTGCTTTTCTGCTTTTGCAGGCGGATGTTTTCGTAAAACGGCCGCAGAAAGAGGAATATCAACGCCGCGGCCACAGCCCCAACCCAGTGCCGGTAAAACAGCCATCCCAGCAATCCTCCTGCAGCTGCCGCGCTCAGACAATAGGCTCCTTTCTCTTTGCTGCGCCAACGATAGACGGTATAGAGCCGCTTTCCCTGCTCTGTTTGCTTTCCTCCTGTTTTTGGTACATCCGATACCGCTGCAGTCTCCCCTGATCCCGCAGCTGGTTTTCTGAAGGGCGAAGCCCCTCGCCTGCCGAAAAATAGAACAGGGGATTTATTCCGATCTGCCCCGTTTCGCACGATATCACCTCCACGATTTCCATCACCCGCCTGGAGCGGTCCTGCAATCGGTCCATATGCACGATAATATCTACGGCCTCTGCAATCTGCGCCCGGATCGAATCTACGGGATATTCCACAGCCGATAAGAACATGGCTTCCATGCGCCGCAGCATTCCCGCCGGGGAATTTCCGTGCCCGGTGGACAGCGAGCCGTCGTGCCCCGTCTGCATGGCACCGATCATATCCACGATTTCACCGCCCCTCACCTCACCTACAATAATGCGGTCCGGCCGCATCCGAAGCGAAGCGCGTATGAGGTCGCCGATGGATATTTTTCCCTTTCCCTGGGCGTTGGCGTTGCGCGTTTCCATGCGCACTACGTTTCTGCCGCTGTCCGGTACCTGCAGCTCTGCGGAATCCTCGATCACGATAATCCGCTCCTGCTTTGGAATAAAGCCAATCAGCGCATTCAGCATGGTTGTCTTTCCGGAATTGGTTCGGCCGCTGAGAAAAATATTGTATCCGGCACGCACCAGCTCTTTTAAAAACCGAGCCGCTTCCGTTGTCAGCGTATTGTTGTTTACCAGGTCTTCCATGGATATGCTGTGCTTTGGAAAGCGCCGTATCGTAAGAATCGGACCGTTCAGTGCAATATTTTTGCTGATGGCGCTCACCCGCGATCCATCGGCCAGCCTGGCATCTAAAATGGGGTTGGCGTCGTTGATTTCCCTGTGCACGGCCGCACCGATGCGCCGGATCAGCTGTTCCAGCTGCTCGGCAGAATCGAAGCTCTCCGGTATGCAGCTCATCGTTGCACCCCGTTCTATAAAAATTTTCTCCGGACCGTTGACCATGATTTCCGTCACCTTCGCATCCTGTGCGTAAGGCGTCAGGATATCCAGATCCCTTCGCAGGCGAAAAAACAGACGGCGTATCAGCTCTCCTATCTCCCTGTGCGAGCATCCCCTGTTTTTCGGCCACGACAGTACCGCTTCTTCGATCAGCTTCGCCGCTTCTTCGTCAGTCAGGCTGCTTCCGCTGCTGATCAACTTTTCCTGGCAGAGCTTTAAAAGCGTTTCGTATTCCACTCTGCTCCGCAGCTCATCCCACGTCGGATACAAAGGAAATCACCTGCCTTTGCAGCTGTGCGCCGGAATCCGCAAAGCAGACGGCTGCCGCTTTTTTACGCGCCTGCAGGCCCCGCATAAAGCGCGAAAGCCGCTTCCATCGAACATCCTCTGCGTCTTTTTCCTCCGGTTTTAGGTAAACGCAAGCTGTAATCGGCTCGGGAAATGCCTCTGTCGCCTGGCCGCCTCCATCGCAGGCCCACAGCACCACGGCGGCAAATTCCCGGCATCCGCACAGCGCTGTCAGCAGGATCTTCCATTCCTCCGGCTGCAACAGGCGCAACGCATTGAGGCTCCAGGAAGGCGGAAGACTGCATACGCCCTCTTCGAAGCGCAGCAGCTGTTCCACAGTCTGCTTCGCAGGCGGGCATCCCGCTTTTTTCTTCTGAACGACATAATATAAAAATTCTTCCAGCGTCGTCGCCGGCCCTGCTTCTCCTTCCCTCCTCCCTTTCGGCAATTCCTCGCTTGTAAAAAGCTCCGCAGTTAAAAACAGCACCGGATGTTCTTCTGCTGCGGCTATCTGCCGCGCCAGGCGCAAACCCTCGCTCTCATCTGCCTGCCACGCCCCGGCCAGTATGACAGGCGGCAGCCCTTTTCGCATCGCCCAGTCCCGTTCGGCTTCTGCTTCTGCGGCGAAGAGAAGCTCCCAAAGACGCAGGAGAATCTGCGAAAAGTCTGCGTATTTCCAAACCGCAGCCATCCCCGAAATCCGCTGCCCGCTCTCTGCCACCTCTTTATTTTCCGTCAAAAGCAGCGTGCGCCCCTTCTGATTTTCCGGGATTTCGCCCGAAAATTCTTCCGGTACGATAATTCCCAGAAAGGTGGCGCTTTCGGCTGCCCGCGCCCCGGGCCGGGCCAGCTGCACGCGGTATTCTACCTCTTCTGCCATCCGGCAGGCAAATGCTTCGCCGTATTCGCCCTGCTCCAAAATCAATAAAATCTGTTCGTTTCTCACATAAATCCTCCCCCTTTTGTCTCTCTTTCTATTTGATATCCATTATTTATTTTCATTTCCATTTTACTACATTTTCCTTTCTTTTCCAATCTCTTTCATTCGAAAATTTTCGACAAAAAATGACAAAAGCGCCCCACAGGACAGGCGCAAAGCATCGGTTTCTTCCAAGCTCTGTACTGTGAAACGCTCTTTTATTTTATGCGGCGTGCAATGACAAAGTTATTCTGCGGACGATCTCAAATACAATTCGGGATCGCAGGCCTCTGCCTCTCTAAAGAGGTAAAATCCCAGGCAGGGTCCGGTAGCCATGCCGGTAGCGCCAACGGTGCCGATTCTCTGCCCGCAGGCGACTGCATCGCCCTGCGCCACCTGGATTTCTTTGCAGTGCGTGTATCTGGTCCGCCACCCGTTTGCGTGGTCGATCTGCAGGTAATTCCCCTGCTGGCTGTCCCATCCCACTTCGCAGACGAAGCCGTCTGCCGCTGCTGAGATTTCGCTTCCCTGCGCACTTCCCTTTGTGCTGCCGATAGTAATGTGGTCGACGAATACACCGGAGTCTGTCGTTCCAAAGGGGCAGGTAACGCTAAGGGCTGTCGCTGCCGGCCACAGCAGCGTAAATTCCGTTTCCGATGGAAGTTCTCTGTAGGTTCCCGCTTCTGCGCCGACCTGCACCTGGGCAGCAAATACTGTTGTTACGCTTAGGATAAGCAGCAGTGTCGCTACTGCTGCCAACGCTGATTTCTTTTTTATGTTCATAATTTCTCCTATTCTCTTTTCCATACCGCTGCCGCTGAAATGGCTGTACAGCGGCAAGCCGCCATGTCTTGCTTCTTCCACGCGCAGCAGAGCACGCGCATATTCCGCCTTCCGATCTTCGCCTGCCGCGTGCAACACCGCCTCATCGCAGGAAATTTCCAGGTCCTGATTGGCAAGCCCATACATCAGCCACACGGGGGGACAATACCAGTAGAGGCACAGCACCGCAGCAAAAAATGCTTTTTTTATATTATCTCTACGCCTGAGGTGCACGGATTCGTGCATAAAAATGTATTGGATTGTCTCCGTATCGCTTCGGTCCAGTCCCTTCGGAAGCAGGATTACCGGATGCCAAAGGCCAAAGCTCAGCGGCGATGTGATCTGATCCGACACGCGAAGCTCAGGCGGCGACGCAGTCCCCGCAGACAGAATCTCGATGAACGGCAAGGGGGCTGTAAAAGGCAGCGAGGCACAAAACCGCCGGCGCCAGCGGATATAGGTGCTGATAAACGCTGCTGCAAGGAGTACCGTTCCCGCAAGCCAGACCAGTTGCGCCAGCCAGGCGATTTCCCCGGGGAAATCGCTTGCCTCTGCAAGTGTTGTGGCGATGGAAGCCGCCGCGCGTTCCGTTGTTGTTTCGGCAGAGACTGCCGGCCCGGCAAGCCATCCGCCCGCAACCAGGGGCGCTGATGCCAAAGAGCTGCACCATGCGCCGGCATTTTTTGCGCCGACGGATACGGCAGCGGACAGCGGCATAATCAGCCGCAGCCCGCACAAAAGCCACAGCGCCGGAAAGAGCCTCTGCGGCAGCTTTCGGCGAAAGCAGGCCCGCAGCGCGAGCACTGCTGCAATCATCAGGCTGCCCCGCAGGCCGACCTGCAAGGCGCTCAGCTGCACTATATGTATGCTCATAGGTTACTCGCTTTCGGAAATCATCTGCCGCAGTCTGTCAAGCTGCTTGCCGGACAGCTTTTTGCTGCCTAAAAGCGAGGCGAAGAGCAGCTCCGGCGAGCCGTCGAACAGCTTTCCGATCAGGGCCTCGGCTTCGGCCTGCTGCACTTCTTTTCTCGCAATCAGCGCATGGCAGAGGAAGTTTGGCTCGCTGCGCTGCACCGCACCTTTAGCGATGCATTTTTTAATCACGGTATAGGTGGTGTTTACATTCCAGCCGGTGTCGCGCTTCAGCTCTTCGGCGATCTGCTTTGCCGTGGCATCGCCCCGCCAGAGCACTTCCATTACTTTCAGCTCCGAATCGAACAGTTTGATATTCACGAAACAGGTTCCTCCTGACTTCTGCAAGACCTGCGTCGGGAAGCTGCCCGGCACTTTGGCCGCGCAGCCATTTCCCGCGCTTCCATACTATTATAATCGTATGCAAATATTATACTATCGCGATAGTTTTATTTGCATTTTTATACTATCATAATAGTATGTGCCTGTCAATCGGTTTTTTCGCGTTCGCCGATGAGCTGCCGCAGTTTGGCGAGGGCTTCGTTCAGGCCGCCCATCTGGTCGATTAGCCCGATGTCCACCGCTTCTTTGCCATAGAGGATGGTTCCGACGTCGTTGGCCATATCGCTGGTGCTGCTCATCAGCCGCAGGATGGTCTGCCGGTCAGCCCTGGATGTGCGGACGATAAAATCCACGATCCGGTCCTGCATCCGCCGGAAATAGTCGTAGGTCTGCTCCGCGCCGATTACCAGCCCCGACATGCGGATGGGATGCAGCGTCATGGTGGCGCTTTCCGCAATAAAGGAATAGCTGCCCGCTGTTGCCAGAGGAACGCCGATGCTGTGGCCCCCGCCCAGCACAAGCGACACGGTAGGCTTCGACATGGTAGCGATCATCTCCGCCAGCGCGAGGCCTGCTTCCACATCGCCTCCCACCGTGTTTAAGATAACTAAAAGCCCCTTGACCCGTTCGTTTTCCTCTACCGCTACTAACTGCGGTATGATATTTTCGTATTTGGTGGTTTTGTTTTGCGGCGGAAGCACCATGTGCCCTTCGATACTGCCGATAATCGTCAGATATTGTATTTCGCTGTCAAATTGAAATACGTTGCGGATGGCTCCAAAATCGTCGATGCTCTGCTTTGCCACATCTTCTTTCCCTTCCTCGTTTGGCGTCTCTTCGGCTTCGGGGTCCATCACTTCGCCCTCGCTTCGCATCCCCTTGTCTTTGAATTTCTCCTGCGGCTGCCTTCTGTGCTGGCCGTGCATTTGGCTCTGCGCCCCTGTCCACATAGCTGCTTCCTCCTTTTTTCTTTGCTTTTTTCTACTTTTCTTCTGCCTGCCCGCTTTGCAGGTTCTAAAGGCTGCGCGCCGTCCATAGGTTGATAACAGCGCTGTTTTCTGTATAGAGCATTCCCTGCTTTTGAAAAAGATATGCGCGCTGCGTTTTTTGAAGAAATACAAAAAGTCAACAGGAGGATAGTACCATGCGACTGAGCGACATCGGTTATAAAGAAATCATCAATTTATCGGACGGCAACCGCTATGGCCAGCTGGCCGATTCGGAGCTTTTGTTCGACCCCTCCGGCGGGCGCATCCGCGCTCTGCTGATTCCGCAGTACCAGGGGCGCTTCAATTTCTTCGACCGCGGAGAGTATATGCAGATCCCGTGGGAAAGCATAAAAAAAATAGGCGAAGATATCATTATCATTGATACCTCCGCCCATGCTTATCAGCCATAAGTCTTGCAAACGCACGCTTTTAAGCCGCTAAGATGCGCATCTACACCGACGTGCAGACGCGGTATTCCACGCAAGGAGCCTCCCACGGCAGGGGAAGCTCCATAGTATCTGCCATCCTCTGTAACGACGCCCGCGGCAGGCTGCGGCTGCGAATAGCATTGCGCCGTAAAAGTTCCTGCCAGGGCTCTTCCAGATAGAGCAGGCGAACGCTGGCGCCGTAATCCATGCACATCTGAAGCAGCCGCAGGCGCAGCTCCTGGCGCAGGTTGGTGGCATTCCAGACAAAAGGCTGCCCTTGCCGCAAAAATGCCTTTGCCCGCTCCCGGCCGATGGCAGCCGCCTGCGCGCTGCAGCTTCCTGCGGCAACGCCCATTTCTTCTCTGATATCGTCGAGGGATACCACAGGAAGCTTTGCCAGATGCGTCGCGATGTACGTGTCCTTTCCGGACAGGGGCAATCCGCAGAGCACAGTAACGCTGCTGCGGCTGCTATCGTAGATTTTTGCCCCCGGCCATCCGTCTTTTTTGTAAAAATACGCGGTCCGGCTGCAGGCATCGGCAAAGGGATACGGCCCGTAAAGGCAGCCGTATTCCTCTGCACATTCCGCAAAATAGCTGATTCTATCCTGAAAGTCCTCGTTTGTATGGCTGATTCTTCCCCGATGGTCAGCGAGGGCCAGCAGGAACAGCCAGTGCAGGCAAACCCGCTCCGCTGCGAAAAGCAATGCCTTCTGCGGGTTAGACTTCTCCGCAAACCACACGGGAAGGCCGTGAAAGCGAATCAGGGCCGCTACCTGCTCTCGCTGCGCAAAGGAAAGCCCCCATCCCGGTTTAAAATCGCTTGCAAAGGGAAGGTCATTTATACTCCCGGTATAGACGGCGCTGCGGAACAGCCGCTCGCCGTAAATCGTATGCTTGGGCGAGGAAATCCCGGTCGCATCCTCTCTCGTCGCCGTCAGCTTTCCGATATCGTGAAACATGGCCGCCAGATAGACGATGCCCTTCGCTTCTTTGGAAAGCCGCTGCCATTGCGCGGATTCGGTCAGCGCCTGGCATACCAGCTGCGTGTGGCGATATACATCGCCCTCTTCGTGGTAGCGCGCATCTTGCTTTACCTGCCGCAGCAGCGCAAGCGACGGAAACATCGCCGCCGCATCCTCCCAGCGATAGCCGGCTTCTTCCAGGCTTTGCAGCACATTGTTTCTTTTCATCGCTCTTTCCCCCTTTCGCCGAACAAGTCGGCCTGCCCGCACAGCTGATTGGGAACAATGGGCCGGTCCTTCCAGTGGCTTTCCGAGCTCAATATGCGGCTGAGAAAAGAACTGCGGACGTATTTCAGCCGGTCGGTTACATAGTCGCCCTCTTCTATTTTAATGTAGATTCCTTCCATTAAGCAACTGCCATCGGTCTGTTTTTTCGCAAGCTCCCAATCCATGCCGTGTGCCAGGCAATAGGTGCGAAGCGCCTCCTCCCAGCGGTCGGAGCGGAACAGCGAAGGGCCCAGGTGCGCCGTAACATCCTCCGGCTCTGCCAGGATTCCCTGCCACAGCACGGGAACAGAGCAGATAAAATCCGCCCCCGCTTCTTTTATAAGCGCCCGTCTCTTTTCTGTGCTGAAAAACCGCCCCTGCACTTTATCGTAAATATCAAATTCCATAAAATAGTGAGGAAGTTGGTCGTAATATACGGTGTGTTTGGCATACAGCCACTCGCCGTACATGATGAGATCCGTTCCCAGCAGTTCGTACAGCTGGGCGGCAAAGCATCCGGCCCAAGCCTTAAAAAGATCGAACTGCCTCTCCTGCGGCCCCCCGCTTAAATAGTGCCCACGGCTCTGCAAACGCAGGGTTCCCTGTGCGTCGAAGCTGATGCCGCAGTTGGCCCCATCTACTTTTTCTTCCAAGGTTGCAAACGCTCCGCGGATGTCCTCAAAGGGGTAATCCGCCAGATCCTCGTCGCCCGCCTGCATCCGCGAGCCCTGCAGGTGGCGCGTCCGCGGATATTTCCAAAGTTCTGTCATGTGGTTTCACCTCCGTTTTTTCAAAACGCAGGCGCTTTTTTGCGCCTGTTTCTGCCTTCGGCTGCGAAGGCATCCGTTGCAATAAAAAATGCTATGAAACTATCCACAGCACAAAACAGAGGCATAGCAGATACGCCGCCCGTGCAGCCGCTTGCGTTGTCCGCTGCGCTCTGCAGGCAGCCTGCTGTATCTGCCACTTCCCGATTGTGCCATGCAATAAAGAATGCATCCGAAGACAGAACGAAATTCCGCGCACCGCAAAATGTACAGCCTGCAAATAGCAGGCAACGGCGCTGGATTTCTTCGTTCTGTTTTCGCATCTTCCCATTACATGGCTCTATTCTCCTGTCATTTATTTTTGTTTTTCACGTTATCTTCGATGATTAAAAACTTAGAAACGCGCTCCCGGCAATCAGAGCTTCCCCCTCCGCTCTTACATCTGGCGAAGGCGGAACGTTTTGACCAGCTGCTTTAATACACTGGCTTGGGCGCTGAGTTCCTGGCTGGTGGCCGCGCTCTCCTCCGCTGTCGAAGAATTGGTCTGCACAACGCCGGTAATCTGCCCAATCTGATCCTGGATTTGTTCCACCGCTTCTGCCTGCGTCTGCGCATCGGCGGCAATCCCGTTGATGGTTTCTACAATCGCATGCGAACCAACTACTATGCTTTCCAGCTGTTTTGCAGTCGCATCCGCGATTTGCGTTCCCTGATTCACTGCAGCAATGGAACGCCCAATCAGCGCCGAAGTCGATTGCGATGCTTCTGCGCTCTTGGCTGCCAGATTGCGGACTTCATCGGCAACCACGGCAAATCCCTTGCCCGCCGTGCCAGCACGGGCGGCTTCTACGGCGGCATTCAGAGCGAGAATGTTGGTCTGGAAGGCAATATCCTCAATCGTTTTGATAATCTTCTCAATTTCATTGGAGCTATCGGTAATCTCTTCCATGGCAGTTATCATTTCCTGCATCTTTTGATTTCCCTCGGCGAGCTGACGGCCCATTCCGCCAACCTGCTCTCGCGCACGCTGAACGCTTTCTGCCGTCTGCTTAACGCTGACTGTAACGGAGCTCATAGTTTCTTCCAATTCCTCTACAGCACCGCTCTGCTCCATAGAACCCTGGCTGAGCGCCTGGGCAGCGTTGGACATCTGCTCTGCTCCTCCGGAAACATATTCCGCACTAGTAACAATCTGGCCCATTGTGGTATTGAGTTTCTGAAGAATATCATTTAAGGATGTGCGGATAGAAGCAAAATCCCCGACATACTCCTGGGTAATCTGTGCCGTCAGATCACCACCGGCAATGCTCTCCAGCACATTGGATATTTCCCCGATATAATTTCTCAGGCGACTGATGGTATTATCAAAGCTTTGAGACAAAATTCCGATTTCATCGTTGGAATCAATTCCCGCCATCATAGTCTGGTGCTGATTCGACCCCAAATCTCCCTTCTCTAACGTCTGTGCCAATACGGTCAGACGGAAGAGCGGATGGGAAACCTGCCTTTTTATATAGGCCCCTATTATCAAAATTCCGAGGATAATCAACACAAGGCCGGTTAAGCAGGACAGTACAACCGTCAGACCGATTTGCTGCATGGCGGCAGACATGGAGATTCCTGCAAAAATCAGTCCGTCGATCTGGCCGTTGGCATCGTATGTAGGAACGTAGGAGCAAAGGTGCTTTTCGCCCAAAATAGTAGCTTGCCCCACATAGCTTTCGCCCCGTTTCAGCACTATATCGGCAATCTCGCTGGACAGGCGGGTGCCCACAACCCTCTGCCCGTTTTGCTGAATGGTAGTGTAGGCCCGTTCGTCCCCATGAAAAATGGTAAACTCACACCCCATTTCCCGCTTGAGCTCATCCAAAAGCCCCGTTTTATCGTCATCACCCGAATCGGCAGCCAATTCATAGGCCAGCACATTCGTGCCGCTTACGCATTCGTTTTGCATCATGGACATGGTGAGCCGGTAGAACATCAGCACACACAGCACCACAACCAGAGTGATGCTCACGCCCAACATCGCCGCAACCAGATTTCCCACCTTGCGGCCAATGCGTTTGATCTTCTGTTTATCGTTTCCCTTATGTGTGATAGGTCCCATAGATTTCTCTCCTGAATTTATGATTCTGTCTGTGAGTTGATCCTGTTGATGAAAATTACCCCGTTTATGTATTCGGCAGATACACTAAAAAAATTATATCCTGGAAAGAATTTATTTCAATTTTATCCAGGTGCAGGCGGAATGGGGTTTTATATCGGTTGCGCAATTCTCCTCGCTCAGCAAATCTCCGCCAAGTGAAAAACACAACAGCAACCGCCTTCTAAGGGCGGCCGCTGCTGTGTTCTATGCGGTTTTCAAATCCGTTTTCTTCTCTGGCCGTCGAAACCGCACAATGCTCCTTGCGCGCCGGCCCTATTGCCCGCAGGCAGCCTTGAATTCGTTCCAGATCTTCGCGTGAGCGTCCTCCGCCTCCTGGGAGATGTTCTGCACGATTTCGCCCTCGGTTACGGTTTCCGGAACCACCAGCTGATCGTACAGCTCCGCAGAAATGTGTTCCTCCGCCGCCTTGTTGGTGCAGTAGTAGCCTAAAAATTCAAAGCACTTGGCCGCTACTTCCGGACGGTTCAGATAGTCTAAGAACTGATGCGCCGCATCGCTGTTGGGCGCTTTAGATGGGATAAAGGCCGCCATGATGCCAAAGCCCAGCCCTTCCTTCGGATAGCAGATTTTCAGATCGTCTCTGGCTGCCAGCGCCGCGTTAACCTGCGAGGTATAGAGAAATGCTGCGGCAACCTCTTCGCTGACGAGGAAGTCCTGGGTGTTGCTGTCGTTGATGACGCGAACGTTTTCCGCAAGCAGCTTCATCTTTTCGCCGGCAGCGGCAATCTGATCCAGGTCCTCGGTATTGAAGGACTGCCCCATGGTTTTCAGCGTAATGCCGTTGACCACGCGGTAGTTGGCAATCAGCGCTACGTTATCCTTCAGCGCAGGGTTCCAGAGATCCTCGTAGCCGGTCAGGTCAAAGCCGGTCAGCGCAGGGTTGTAGACGATGAGCGGAATTCCCGAGCCCCAGGGGATTGTGTATTCATCCGCAGGGTCGTAGAACTGCCCCTGGTACAGGGGATTGATATTGCCGATGGTGGAAATTTTGGACGGATCCAGCTTTTGGGCCAGTCCTTCCGCAACCACCAGCTCGATGATATAATCGTCGGCGATTACCAGATCGTAGTCGCCGCCTTCGGTTTCTTCTAACTTCGCAAGCATGGCCTCGTCGGTATCGAAGTTGGAATAGTAGATGCGGATGCCCGTCTCCGCCTCAAAGTCGGAGAGGACCTCCTGGGGGAACATGCCGTCCCACGTATAGAGATTCAGCTCCTTTGCCGTTTCGCCGTCAGAGCCGCTCCCTCCCTGAGAATCGTCGTCTCCGCCGCCTCCACCGCAGCCCGCGAGCAGGCCCATGGCCAACAGCAGGCTGAGCAGAATCGCAATCGTCTTTTTCATGGTTTTTCCTCCTTGTTTTTGCGCGATAGGCGCAAACTATCCTATTTACATGCGGAATGCTTCGTTTTGCAAAAGCGCCGCGCCGGTTCGTATGAAATGTTTTTTCCTGAGATGTTTTTTCAGGCAAATGCGAATGGACAACCAAAGCCGCTTTTGCTCCGCTGCCCATGCGGCAGGCGGCCGCATGCGCTGCTTGCCCCTGCCGCAGCCGCAAGCCCTATGCCGCCGCTTCCGCCTGCTGCGCTTCGGCAGCCCTTTTCTGCCGCCGTCTGCCCTGCGCGGAAATGAAGTTCGACAGCAGCAGCGCCGCGATGATAACCACCAGCAGCAGCGCCGCAAGGGCGTTGATCTCCGGCGTTACGCCGGTTTTCAGCTTCGTGTATATCTTGATGGGCAGCGTATTGACCTTCGGCCCTGTTACAAACAGGCTGATAACCACGTCGTCGAAGGACATGGCAAAGGCCAGCAGCATGCCCGACAGCACCGCCGGCAGAATCATGGGCAGCGTAATATCCCAAAACAGCCGGAAAGGCCCTGCTCCCAGATCCCTTGCCGCCTCTTCTATGCTCTTATCCATGCCGGCAAGCCGCGCCTTTACCATCATAAAAATGTAGGGCACGCAGAAGGTCGTATGGGCGATAATCAGCGTCGTCATGCCAAAGGGCAGCCCCATCAGAGAAAAGGTTGCCATAAATACCATGCCCAAAATGATTTCGGGAATCATCATCGGCAGCGTGGAGATATATTCGATCCATCCGTTGGCTCTCAGCTTTACCTTCTCCATCCCCAAAGCGCCCATCGTCCCGATGACCGTGGCTGCCCCGCAGCTGCAAAGCGCTAACACCAGGCTGTTGACCAGCGCCTCGCGCAGATCCCGGTCCGAAAACAGCTCGCGGTACCATTTCAGCGACAGCCCGCCCCACACCGACGTGATTTTCGACTCGTTGAATGAATACACCACTGTCAGCAAAATGGGAACGTAGGTCAGCGCCAGAATCGCAGCCAGATAAGCGTGCGACCACTTCCACTGCTTCTTCATATCAGCCCCTCCAGTTCTCTGGTCTTTGCGATCCTGCGGTACAGGCTTAAAAGCACTGTGGTTATCAGCATCAGCACCACCGACATGGCCGCGGCCAGCGGCAGGTTTCTGCCCTTGGTCAGAAATTCCTGAATCAGGCTTCCCACTAAAACGATTTTATTTCCGCCCAGGATATCCGCGATAAAAAACAGCCCCATGGACGGGATAAAGGTCAGGATAACGCCGGAGAGAAGCCCCGGCATGGTCAGCGGCAGCGTAATGCTGAAAAACGCCTTGATGCGCCCTGCCCCCAGGTCCCTTGCCGCATCTAAAAGCGACCAGTCCATCTTCTCCGCGCTGGAATACACCGCTAAAATCATAAAGGGCAAAAGCGCGTAGATCATTCCCACCACCACTGCCGGGTAGGTGTACAGCAATTTCAGCGGCCGGTCCGTTATGCGCAGTCCCATGAGAAGCTGATCCAGCGTCCCATTGCTGCGGAATACGATAATCCATCCGTACAGGCGAATTAGGCTGCTGGTCCAGAAGGGCAGCATAATCAGAAGCATCATCCGGCGTTTCCAGTCCGCGGAAAGCCGGGCCATAAAGTAGCCAAAGGGATAGCCGATCAGAATAATCAGCACCGTAGAAGTCAGCGCCAGCTTCAGCGAAGCAGCAAACGTAGACAGGTACATGGGCTCAAGCATCTGCGCGTAATTATCCAGCGTAAATTCGTTGACAAAGCCCCACACCTGGGCCCGGCTCATAAAGCTGAGATAGATCATATAGAGCAGTGGCCCGAGAACGAAGATCAGCGCCACCGCATAAATAGGAAGCAGCAGAAGCGCCTGTGCACCGGACTGCTGCCCCAGTCTGTTTTGGTGTTTTTTTCTCATCGCTGCTCTTCCTTTTCTACAATCACTACGTTTTCTTTATCCCAGTCAAAGGTCAGCGCCTGCCCCGGCTCGGCGTCGAAGTTGATGCCGTGCCTGGTAGCGACCACGCTTACGCCGTTTTCCATCGCAAGCTCGATGCGCAGAAGCCCTCCGGCAAAAGATTTTTCGCGCACCACGGCAGAGGCCCCGCCGGGGCATCCCAAAAGGATGTTTTCCGTGCGGCAGGCCAGGCTGATGCGGCTGCCCGGCGGCAGCTGCGTGGCACAGATGGGAAGCTCCGCACCGCCCACCATGGCCGTGGCCTGCTCTCCGCTTTTGCGCACCACGGCGTCGATGATGTTGGCGTTTCCGACAAACTGCGCCACAAAGGCCGTCCTCGGCTGATTGTACACCTGGTCGGGCGTGCCGATCTGCTGAAAACGCCCATCCTTCATCACCACGATGCGGTCCGACATGTTAATGGCTTCTTCCTGATCGTGGGTAATATAAATAAAGGTAATCCCCAGTTTTTTCTGCAGCCGCGAAAGCTCCAGCTGCATCTGGCGGCGCAACTGCAAATCCAAGGCGCCCAGCGGTTCGTCCAAAAGAAGCACCCGCGGGCGGTTGATCAGCGCCCGGGCGATAGCCACCCGCTGCTGCTGGCCGCCGGACAGCTCGTCGGGCCGGCGGTTTGCGTAATTGGACAACTGTACCAGCGAAAGCATTTCCTCCACGCGCTGTGCGATTTCGTTCTTTGCTACCTTCTTTACCTTCAGGCCGTAGCCCACGTTGGCCGCCACCGTCATGTGCGGAAACAGCGCATAGGACTGAAATACCGTATTGACGTTGCGCTTTTCCGGCGGCAGCGCCGTCACATCCTCGCCGTCTAAAATCACTCTGCCGCTGTCCGGCGTTAAAAGCCCGGCGATAATCCGCAGCGTCGTGGTTTTTCCGCATCCGGAAGGCCCCAGAAACGTAATGAATTCGCCTCTGGCCACCTCCATGCTGATTCCTTTTAAGACATTTGTATTTTCAAAGGTCTTCGAAACATTTTCCAGTTTTAATATGTAATTTTCCATGCCACCCCCGCTGAAATATCTCTCCCCTTATACTGCAAGCCGGCAAGGCATAAGGCTCTGCCGGCTTTTTAATCATACATGGAAATACTCTCCATGTCAACACGGCCGCAAATCAGAACATATCCGAAAAGCGCCGCTTTTCCTGAATCGCAGCATCAATCTCTGCTGCCTTTCTAATATCGCCGATGAGAATCGCTCCCGACAGGCGGTTGTTGATAAAATAGCACTTCTGGTACTGCTTTCTCACCGGGTCGCTGATTTCCACCGTCTTGTACTCTGTCTGCGGATCGCTTCCCACATCGCCTGCGGCAAACAGAGCCGAATGCATCCCCTGAAAAGATATGCCGGCGCTGATGGTTTTATACGGCAGTTCATCGCCTGTTGCCGCCGCTCCGGCGATCTGCCCCTGCTGCTGCGCCTCCGGCCAGATGGCGTAATTGATCTCTTCAAACTGTGCGCAGTCACCGCAGGCAAACACCTCCGGTGCACTGGTGCGCATGTGCTCGTCTACGATCACCGCCCGCTTTACAGCAATGCCCGAGGCCTCGGCCACTGCCGTATTGGCCCTTACGCCGGCAGACACGACGACCAGGTCGGCCGGCACGCTTTCTCCGCTGGCAAGTAGCACGCCGGTTAGCCTTTCTCTGCCCTGGATTTCCTGGATCTGCACGCCGCAGCGGACGTCGATTCCCGCCTCCTGAATGATTTCGCACAGAAGCTTCGACCCTGCCTCGTCTATCTGGCGGCTCATCAGCCGCGGTGCCGCCTCTAAGATGACGACTTCACAGCGGGCCCGCTTCAGCTCCCAGGCAGCCTCCAGCCCCAAAACCCCGCCGCCGATTACCACCGCGCGCTTTGCCTGCGCAAGAAGCCTCTGCAGCTTTTTTACGTCGGAAATGTCCCGTATGGCGACCACCTGCTCCTGTTCGATTCCGGGGATGGGTGGGATAAAGCAGCGCGCTCCCAAAGCGTAAATGCACTTATCGTAATTCAGCTTCATCCCGTCGCTGAGCGTTACTGTCTTTTTCTCCGTATCGATGGCCTCTGCCCTGCGCGAGAGCATGGTAACAATGTTCTGCTCCTGATACCACGCTTTGTCGCGGATGGCGATGGACGCCGGATCGAGATCCGCCAGCATGGTTTTGGTCAGCATGGGACGGTTGTAGGGCAGCACCGGTTCTTCGCTCACCAAAAGGATCGTCGCAGTGCTATCCCGCTCGCGGATGGCCTGTGCCGCGCTGACTGCCGCGCATCCGCCGCCTAAAACTACGTAAGTCTGTTTGGTATTTCTTTGGTATCCGACTTCGGCTGGCTCCACAGGCACGAAGTGCTCGGGCCCCACGCCGCAGACGGGGCAGCGCTCCGTCCCTTCGGGAAAAACATCTCCACAGATCAGGCACTTGACCAAACGAGGCCTACTGCTCTTTGCCGCTTTAGGGATTTCATATCCCAGAAGCAGGCATCCGAACTGGAAACCGTATTCGTAGGCGTCGATCAGCTCGATCCCGTCGGGCTTGAATTTGACGCGGAAGCCCTCCTGTACCTTCATCTTCAGCTGTGACAGTCTCTGCGTGAGATTTGCCACCGCCTCGCCGCTCCATCCGTAGCTTCCGAAAACAGCAGCGTATTTGCCTCCGTGCACGATGCTGTTCATGGAGGTTGTCAGATCCCAGATGGGCTTCAGCGCATCGCCTAATATCGTCGGCGTTCCCAGAAGGAAGCCGTCGGCAAGAGCAATCTCCTGCAAAACGGCGGCAGCATCCGCCTTTGTCATATCGTAAAGCGTTACGTCGATTTCACCGCTTGCGCAGATTCCCTCGGCGATGTTCTCCGCCAGCTTCGTCGTGTAGCCGTAGGCACTGACATAGGGGATCACTACCTTTTTTCTTCCTTCTTTTGTCTCTTCTTCGCACCACTTCCGATACTGCGATACCAGCTGCGGAATGTTACAGTCCAGCACAGGGCCGTGGCCCGTGCACAAAAGCTCGATATCCAGGCCCTCTATGCGGTCAAGCGCCCTGCGCATAAAGGAACGGAAGGGGGCAATGATGTGGTCGAAGTAATATTTTACCGCGCTTTCATACGCCGCCTCGTCCGTTACCTCGCTTCGCAGCACGCCGTCAAAGGAGTAGTGTGCACCGAAGGAATCGCAGCACAGCAGCGCCTTTTCCTCTTCGATCCAGGTATACATGGTATCCGGCCAGTGCAGATTGGGAAGTGCAAAGAAATGCAGCGTCTTTTCTCCGACCCGCAGGCAGTCGTTGTCTTTTACCGGCAGGCCGTAAAAATCGCAGTTGACAATGTGTTTTAAAAAGCCGAGGGCGCAGGCGGTTCCCACGATTTTGATATTGGGGTTTTGCTCGATCAGCCGTTCAATGCTCCCGGCGTGATCTGGCTCCGTATGCTCTACCACCAGATATTCCACGGCCTCCAGCGGCGTTATCTCCTGCACCTTTTCGATGTACTCATCGAAAAACTCCGGCTTTACTGTTTCGAACAGCACGGCTGGACCCCCGGTTTTCAGCACGTAAGCGTTATACGTGGTGCCGTGCTCCGTTTCCATGATGACATCGAATACCCGCAGCGCTTTATCCACAGCGCCAGCCCAATAAATATCCTTCTGTTTCAGCTGTAATGCTTTCATAGCTTCCTCCCATTCCGAAAATAAAATCCCTTCGTAGTATGGTCGGATGCACATTCTTTTTATACCTCTTTTTTCCTGGATTCAAACAATCCGGCAAATAAAATGAGGAAGCCTTTTAGGCTTCCTGCATCAGCTCTGGCATTCTTCGATATACTTTCCTGCCTCCACGGCGGCGATGGCTCCGTCTGCGACTGCCGTCACCACCTGGCGCAGGCTTTTTTTGCGGATATCCCCGGCGGCAAACACGCCAGGCAGGTTAGTGCGCATGGATTCGTCGGTAAGAAGATAGCCGTTTTCGTGGGACAGCTGCTCTAAAAAAGGCCCGCTCTGCGGCCGGTAGCCGACAAAGACAAACAGGCCGAATACCCCATCCTGCGGGTCGGGCGTCATCGAAGTGACTTCTCCGGTGATTACGTTCCGGATGCGGATTTCGTTGATCAGCCCTTCGCCCTGGATTTCGTCGATCACCGAATTCCAGACAAAGGTAATCTTTTCGTTGGCAAAGGCCCGCTCCGTTATGGATTTTGCCGCCCGCAGCTGATCCCTGCGGTGGACAACAGTAACCTTGCGGGCAAACCGCGTAAGGTAGACCGCCTCCTCCACAGCCGCGTCTCCGCCGCCGGCGACGATGACTTCAAGCCCTGTAAAAAACGGGCCGTCGCAGGTGGCGCAGTACGAAACGCCCCTTCCTGCAAACTCTTCCTCGCCAGGGCATCCGATCTTCGCAGGGGAGGCTCCTGCCGCTACGATAACGGCTTTCGCCCGGTAGGTATTCTTCTGGCAGACGATTGTTTTTTCCGTGCCGGAAAGCTGCACGGATACGACGCCATCCGTTACCCGCTCCACGCTAAAGCGCTGCACCTGGTCGGCCATGCGGGAAACCAAAGAGCTGCCGGACTCCTCCGGAAGCGCTCCGGGGTAATTGTCGATTTCCGCCGTCTGTACGATCTGACCGCCATCCTTTTCCCGTTCGATGATCAGCGTTGACAGCCGCGCCCTGCCGGCATAGAGGCCGGCTGCAAGGCCCGCAGGCCCCGCTCCGATGATAATGACATCGTATTGCTTTTCCATAAACTATTCCTCTCCGGCGCACAAGCGCCCTGGTATCGCATGCGTATTCCCCACCGGCAAAGGATTGACACCTCTCCCATCGGGGTCCTTCGTTTAGCATATCGCATGCGCCCTGTTTTTATGCGAATATGAAAGCCAAAAAGCGCGGCTCCTGCCGCGCTTACAGCAGCGGAGCCACTACGCGAAGCGCCGCATCGCGCAGGCTTGCCGCAAGGCCCCGGCGGCAGTCCGCAAGACCCACCTGCCTGGAGCTGGCAAAGGTCGCCTGGGCATCCGCCTTCAGCTGCTTCACTA
Source organism: uncultured Peptostreptococcaceae bacterium (assembly GCA_949740445.1). Taxonomy (GTDB): domain Bacteria; phylum Bacillota; class Clostridia; order Peptostreptococcales; family Anaerovoracaceae; genus RGIG446. Next base: position 50,146 of record CATJIF010000041.1, read on the forward strand.
CCTGCGAGCCGTAAAACAGCGTTCCGCATTCAAAGTGCAGATACAGGCTGCGATAATCCATGTTGATGGTTCCCACCACCGCCATCACATCGTCGCAGACGTAGCTCTTGGCGTGAAGAAATCCCGGCGTATACTCATAAATCCTCACGCCTGCGGAAAGCAGCGGCAGATAGTAGGAACGCGTCAGCTGATACACTGTCTTTTTATCGGGAATCCCCGGCGTTACGATGCGCACATCGACGCCGCGCTTGGCCGCCATGCACAGCGCCGTCTGCATTTCGTTGTCGATTACCAGATACGGAGTAAAGATATAGACGTACTTTTGCGCCTGTGACAGCAATTCGATGTAGATATTTTCCGCTAGAGATTCCTCATCCAGAGGTGAATCGCTGAACGGCTGCACAAAGCCATCTTCAGGGAACGCATTTTCGTGATACCGGTGCGGATAAAATACCGCGTAGTCCGGATCTTCGGGTCGCAGGCCATTCCACATTTCCAGAAACATCAGTGTAAAGTTCCACACCGCCTCGCCCAAAAGCATAAAGCCGCTGTCCTTCCAGTGGCCAAACCGCACTTTTTTGTTGATGTATTCGTCGCCGATATTGATGCCGCCGCTGAAGGCTACGCAGCCGTCGATGACGAGAATCTTGCGGTGGTCGCGGTTATTCATCGCCATCGAAGCGATGGGAATAAAGGGATTGAATGCAATGCAGCGAATCCCCTTTTTCTCTAACTGGCTGCGATACCCCACGGGAAGCACGCCCAGGCAGCCCACATCGTCGTAGATCACCCGCACGTCCAGGCCCTGTCTCGCCTTCTCTTCGAGGATCGCCAAGATCTCTTCCCACATGTGCCCTTCGGCGATGATAAAATACTCTAAAAAAATGTAATGCTCCGCCTTTTTAAGCTCCTGCAGCATGGCGGAAAACATCTCCTCGCCCAGCGAAAAATATCTGGTCTGCGTATTGGTCCAGACCGGAAATTTCCCCTGGCGGTAAATGTAGCCAAAGGTAGCACAGGCCCGGGGATTCTGGGCATGAAGCCGCAAAAGCGTCTTTCCCTCCTGCCTGTGGAGCTTTCTCCTGCGGCGGGTTTCGCCCTCGAGGCGCCGCCGCAGCTTCCGCATGGGCCGCTTATTTCCCACAGCCGCATAGAGCGTTCCGCCGAATACCGGCACGATAGCGATCAGAAAAATCCAGGCGATTTTATAGGCGGGATTTTCATTTTTATTTATAATGTACAGGCTGATCAAACCGCTGAATATCGTAAGCGCCATGCTTACCCAATAGTCGTAAGCCGCCAGACGGAAAAACCACAGAACCAGCCATCCGGTCTGTATTACGATCAAAAGGCCGGTAATAAACAGCCTGCTGCTTAAGAATTTCAACAGTTTTCTCATTGCCACACCGCTTACATAAACTTATTCCAATAACCCACTGCAAAGATAAACAGGACGATCAGCGGCAGAATCCTCGATACGTAAATCTTTACGCCCTGCGGGAACGCCAGCCCGCGGCCGGTGTTCGCCTCTTTGATAAAATTGTCCCATCCCCAGCCGCGCTTGGAAACGCAGAACATCAGGTACACCAGCGAACCCAATGGCAAAAGGTTGTTGCTGACCAGGAAATCCTCCAAGTCCAGCACGTTGCTCCCCTCGCCCAGCGGCTGAAAGCCTGCCCAGAGATTGAATCCGAACACGCAGGGAAGAGACAGAACCAGAAGTGCTGCCGTATTGACGGCAACCGCTTTCTTTCTCGTCCAGCCCCACTGGTCCATAGCAAAGGAAATGATATTTTCAAATACGGCGATTACCGTGGACATGGCGGCAAAGGACATGAACACGAAAAACAGCGCTCCCCACAGCCGTCCTGCCGGCATAGCGTTAAAAATGTTCGGCAGCGTAATGAAGATCAGCGCCGGTCCCTCTCCTGGCGAAACGCCAAAGGCAAAGCAGGCCGGAAAGATAATCAGCCCCGCTACAAAGGCTACAACGGTATCTAAAATTCCAACCCGCAGCGCTTCTCCGGTCATGCGGTGTTCCTTTCCGATGTAGCTTCCGAAAATGGCCAGCGCCCCGATGCCCAGGGACAGGGTAAAGAATGCCTGACCCATGGCAGCAAAAATCGTTTCGCCGAGGATGTTCTTTCCCTGCGCATCGTAAACCAGCTTGCGGAAATCCGGCTTCAGATAAAACTGCAGTCCCTCCGAGGCTCCCTCCAGCGTTACCGACCTCAGCGCCAGCACGAACATCATGCAGATCAGGCAGAGCATCATGCCCTTTGTTATTTTTTCCACACCGTTTTGCAGCCCCTGAGAGCAGACGGCCATGCCCAAAAGCACCGCGAGGGCCATAAACGCCGTCATGGAGATGGGGTCGCCCATCAGCAGGCCAAACTGTCCGGCCACGCCCTCGGCATCGAGCCCGACAAAATCCCCGCGCACCGTCTTTACGACGTACAGCATCAGCCAGCCGGCGATGGTGGTGTAAAACATCATCAAAAGGTAATTGCCGCTGATGCCGAACCAGCTGTAAATGTGCCACTTCGTTCCCCGGGGCTCCAGCACCTGAAAGGACTGCGCAATGCTCTTGCGGCTGCCCCGTCCCACGGAGAATTCCATGACCATAACGGGCAGTCCCAAAATCAGCAGAAACAATAAATACACTAGGACAAAGGCGGCACCTCCGTACTTGCCTACAATGTATGGGAATCTCCAGACATTTCCCAGGCCGATAGCGCAACCTGCTGATATCAATAAAAATCCCAAGCGGGATGAAAAGTTCTCCCGATGTTCGCTTTTGCTCAAAATATGACCTCCTCAATGTAAATTTTATGCGTATAGTTTATCATATCAAAATTTTCCCAAGCGGTCAACGCCTCGCTTCTGTGTTTTCTCACGTCAGCAAAGAGGCTGCCGAAAAGCCGCTTTGAAAAAATTTTTATAATATTACAAAGAAAAGTGTTGAAATGCTTTTCAAAATCATGTAGAATACTACTTGCAGTGCTTTTACTGCAAATGCGAATGATATGCGATCATGGCGGAATCGGCAGACGCGTACGTTTGAGGGGCGTATGGATAACACCGTATGGGTTCAAGTCCCATTGATCGCACCAATTGTTTAAACAAACGAAAAAATCACTGAAATTCAGAAAATTTCAGTGATTTTTTTATATTTTGTACGCTGCCGGGAAGCTGCAGGAAGAAGCATCCAGCCTCACTCCTGCTCCGTCTCCTCCACCGGCTGCAGCAGCCGCCATTCCTCCGCGCCGCGATAGAGGTCGCAGAACAGAGGCGCCTGCGAACCCTGCAACTGCCAGGCCGCTACCCTGCCATAGGTTTTATAAAACATGCAATAGTACGGAAGCTCCTCTTTTAAAATCTCCTTCAGCTGGAGATAGGCGGCCTGCTTTCCCGCTGCCATGCTTCCGCTTTCCATCTCGGAAAGCAGCTGGTCGGCCGTGCCGTTGGCATATCCTGCCGGGTTGGCGTAGCTGCTGTAGAGCAAAAATCGCAGGTCGTAGGCCTCATGAAAGCGGTAGCCTCCCAAAAACATCTGGAAATTCCTGTGGTTTAACGCCGCCTGATAGGCGCCCCACTCTAAAAATTGCAGCTGGCAGTCGATGCCGGCCTCTGCAAGTTGCGACTGTATCAGGCTTGCGGCCTCCCGCCGCAGAGCGGAGCCCTCGTTTACCATCAGCGTTACCGTCAGCAGCGTACCTTCGCTGTCCCGGAAATACCCGCCGTTTTCATCGCTGTAGCCCATCTCCCGCAAAAGCGTCCGTGCGCGCTCCGGATCGCATTCGTAGGGATCGCCGAGATTTTCTGTCTTTAGATAGCCGGGATAATACAGGCTGTCGCTGAGAACACCGCTGTTGTAATAGACGTAATCCAGCAGTTCCGTTACATCGACGGCCCAGGCAATGGCCTGGCGCATCTCCTTTTGCGACAGCAGCGGGCTCTGGGTGTTAAAGCCCAGAAGTTCCGCTTCGTTGGACGGGAAATTCAGCGTATCTACCGCTTTGTTCCCGTGCAGTGTTTCGCGGTCGATGTCCCGGGAAAACATCAGGTTTAAATCGCTGATGGAAAACAGGTTGACTGCGTTGGCCGTTTCGCTGATTACCTTAAACGTCAGCGTATTCGCCGCTTTCGTATCGCCGTAATACAGCGGATTTGCAACCAGCCGGATTTCCTTTCCGCTGTCGATCTGCTCCACCTGATACCGGCCTGTGCCCACAGGCTGAAAGCCATCGGACTGCTTCAGCGCTGCCGAAACGCTCGCGTATTGGTGCTGCGGCAGAATGGGAAAGACCAGCCCCTCCAGGCTGCTGTCCGATGCGCTGAAGAAAGTCAGCGTCAGGCTGTGCGCATCCCTCACCTGCACGCTGCGGATCTTTTTTACCGCCTCCGCATACAGCGATGTCGACGCGCTTTGGAATGCTTCTATGGAAAATTTAACGTCGTCTGCGGTCAGCTCGATTCCATCGTGGAAAAAAACGCCGGTTTTTAAGTAGATTGTAACTTCTGTACCGCTGCTGTCAAATAAATAGCTGTCTGCCAGTACCGGCTCGGCCAAAAGCCCACTATCCAGGCGGAACAGCCCCTCGTAAATCAGCTTTTCGATGTAATACACATCCTCGTCTGCGGAAAGCAGTGGATTCCAGGTGCGGACGCGCTGCATGGGCAGGCAGATTGCCGTATCGACGCGGACCTGGTTCGGGCTGTTCTCCGAAGTGTTCAAAAGCTCCATTCCCTGATCGCAGCTGCAAAATCCGATTAGAATCAGCAGAGTTGTAAGGCCCGCCGCTATTTTTTTCCGTGCCGTCCTGCGGCATACCCTCTGTGTGCAGCTCATCGTCCGTCTCCTTTTAAGCCAGAAAGTAGCTGATCCACCTGCGCGTAAAGCTGCTGCAGCGAACCGGAATTATCCAGGACATCATCGGCCCGCGCAAGTTTTTCTTCCCGGCTCATCTGGCAGCGGATGCGGGCCCTGATCTCCTCGTCCGAAAGTCCATCCCGCAGCCGGATTCTCTGCATGCGCAGCTCATCGGGCACATCCACGACCCAGATGCGGCTGACGCGGCCAGCAAGCCCGGTTTCTAAGAGAAGCGGCGCATCTATGAATAAGAGCGCCTCCCCTCTGCCCTCGCGGGCAGCAAAGTCCTCGCACAACCGGTCGATTTTTTGGATGACCGCCCCGTGCGTAATGCGGTCTAGCGCTTCCTTTCCCGCAGAAGAAGCGAACGCTTCTTCTGCCAGGCGGCGACGGCAGAGCGTTCCATCGGAAGACAGAATCCCTTCTCCAAAATATTCGACGAGCTGCAACAGCGCCGGTTCTCCCGGCTCTACGATACTGCGAGCCAGCTGGTCCGCATCTATAATCTCATATCCTTTATCCTTCAGATACCGGGAAACCGTGGACTTGCCAGTCCCGATTCCGCCAGTCAATCCGATTATTTTCATATATCTCTTTATCCTATTTTAAATCAAACCAGTTGTCGCCGGTATGCAGATCTACCGACAGCGTTACCTTCATCTTTACCGCCGATTCCATGCAGCGGCGCAAAAGCTCCTTTACCTGTGCAAGCTCGCTTCTGTGCGCCTGAATAATCAATTCGTCGTGCACCTGCAAAATCAGCTGCGACTGCTGGCAGCACTCTCTCAGCGCCCGGTCCACATCAATCATGGCCAGCTTGATGATATCTGCCGCCGTGCCCTGAATCGGAGAATTCATCGCCAGCCGTTCCCCTGCCTGGCGCACCATGTAACTGCCGGCATTGATTTCGGGGATGGGCCGCCGGCGTCCCAGCATGGTGCTTACCCAGCCGTCGGCCTTTCCTTTTGCCACCAGCTCAGCCATATAGTCTCTGACGCGGTCGTACTTGCGGAAATACTCCTCGATGTACGTTTCCGCTTCTTTTCTGGTAATGTTCAGATTGTTGGACAGCCCGAAGCCGCTCATGCCGTAAATGACGCCGAAGTTGACGGCTTTGGCATTGCTGCGCTGAAGCGCCGTCACCTGGTCCTGCGGAATATTGAACACGTGGGAAGCTGTGCTCGTGTGGATATCCTCGCCCTGATTAAACGCTTCGATCAGCGAAGGGTCTTCCGATAAATGCGCCAGCACCCGCAGCTCGATCTGCGAATAGTCGGCCCCCACAAATACATAGTCTGCGCTTTCCGGAACAAATACCCGGCGCAGCTGCCTGCCCAGCTCCTGCCTTATGGGAATGTTCTGCAGGTTTGGCTCCGTACAGCTGATGCGCCCGGTAGCCGTAACGGTCTGCTGGAAGTGCGCGTGAATTTTCCCTTTGCTATCGATTAACGGCAGCAGCCCTTCCACGTAGGTGCTGTTCAACTTGGAAAGCATCCGGTATTCCAGGATGTCCGCCACCACCGGATAGTGGTCTGCCAGCCGTTCCAGAATATCCGCCCCGGTGGCATAACCCGTCTTTGTCTTTTTCGCACCGGGAAGCTGCAGCTTCTCGAAGAGGACGACGCCCAGCTGCTTCGGTGAATTGATGTTAAAGGTTTCACCTGCCTGCTTATAGACCTTTTGCTCACACAGGGCGATGCTCTCCTTCAGCGCTTCTCCCATGCGCGTAAGCTCGCCCCTGTCCACGGCGATGCCGCAGATTTCCATCGAAGCGAGCACCGGGATCAGCGGCAGCTCTACCTGTTGAAATACCTGCGATAGCTCCTGCTTCTCAAGCGCCTGCTTCTGATGCTGTGCCAGTGCCTCGCAGGTGCTGCACCACATCTGCCCATATTCGCTGTTGCTTTGGCTGCCGTCGGAAAGCAGCGTCAGCTGGCCGTTTTCTGCAAAGAATTCCTTCTCCGAAATCAGGCCGGACAGCCCCAGCTCTGCAGCGATGACGGAGAGCTCGTAGCTGCTGCGGGAGGGCTGAAGCAGGTACTGGGCAATGGCTGTATCGAAGCCCACCGGATGGTGCTCCAGGCAAAACCCGGCCGCTGCCAGCGCGTAGTAATCCCGCTTCAGGTCGTGGCCGCACAGCTGGGCTTCTTCCTCGGCAAACAGCTCCGAAAGCGCTGCCACCGTCGCCGCATCGTCGCCGTTGAGATAATAGCAGTTTTCTTCGGTTTGCAGCGCGATGCCCTCAAGCGCAGGCGCTGCCCGGTGGTTGTTGTCGCCAAAGGTCTTAATCCACAGCCTCCGCTGCTCTCTCATCTCCTGACGCAGCCGTTCTAACGACTCCGCACCGCAAAGCGCGGTCACAGGCCGCAGCCGCGCTTCCTTTGGAAGCTCCTGCGCATCCCCAGTCCCTTTCTGTACCCCTGCACGCTCCCCGCTGCCTGTGCTATTTTTTGCTTGCGCTATCTGCGAAGAGGACAGCCTCTTCAGAAGGCTGTTAAATTCCAGCTTTTTATAGCAGGCAATCAGCTTTGCGTAATCCGGCTCACCCACGCGGCAGCGGGAAAACTCCACCTCGATGGGAACATCCGTTACAATGGTAGCAAGCTCGCGGCTCATCGTCGCCAACGCCGCGTTTTCTTCTATCTTTTCCCGCAGCTTCGCGCTGGAAATTTCCTCCGTGCGCGCAAGCAGCTGCGCCACGCTTCCAAACTGTAAAATCAATTTTTGCGCCGTTTTTTCGCCCACGCCGGGAACCCCCGGAATGTTGTCCGAAGCATCGCCCATCAGCCCTTTAAAATCAATAAACTGCTCCGGTGTAAATCCGTATTTATCGAGCATGGCTTTGCGGTCGTAAAGTTCAAACTCGGAAATCCCTTTTTTCGTCAGCAAAATCGTAGTGACATCGGTCGCCAGCTGCAGCGCATCGCGGTCCCCCGTAATAATCAGGGGCGCAAGCCCTTCCTCCTCGCCGCGCCGGGAAAGCGTTCCGATAATATCGTCTGCTTCAAAGCCGTCGATTTCCAGCATGGCGATGTTCCACGCCGAAAGCACCTCTTTCAGCAGCGGCAGCTGCATCGCAAGCTCTGGGGGCATTTTCTTGCGACCCGCCTTGTACGCCTCGTATTTCAGATGGCGGAAGGTGGGCGCTTTTCTGTCAAAGGTTACGGCCAGGTATTCCGGTTTATAATCGGTTTTGATTTTATTCAACATAGTAAGAAAACCGTACACCGCATGGGTGTACAGTCCTTCTTGTGTTATCATCGGACGCTGTATGGCGTAATAGGCCCGGTTGATCAGGCTGTTGCCGTCGATTATAACGATTCTGTCTCTTTCCATATGAGCTTCCTCATTTCTCCCTCTCCGGCCGATCCGGTATTCGCTTCTTCCTCCACACGTTCCGTTTGGACGCAGAATTCCACCTGCTTCTCTCCGGCATCGCGCGTTACCTCCAAAAGCGTAAACTCCTCGCCTTCCATCTGCTGATACAGCCAGTCGCAGGCCTCCATGACAGGCTCGGAAAGCTTTAGGCCCTCCGGCGTACTGCTGACGAGGACGAGAAGCTCCCGGCTGCCGTCGGACAGCCGGTAGATATTATTGCCGGACCAGGCCGTCAAGTTTACGCGCTTATAGGTCAGCCCGCCCGCAAACAGATCGCTGTACAGCTTCAGCACCTGTTGCGCCTGGCTGTCGCTGTAAACGCCGTTATTTTTATAGGTAACCGCCTGCACCAGCTTTTGCGCATCGTTTTCTTCGATTCCCTCTGCCATCCACTGCACCACTTGCTCGCAGTCCTGGTCGAAGGCATCCCTTCCCAGCGAGGACAGCTCGCCCCTGGATGGCGCTTCTCCCCGCTGGCTAAAACCGCCGCCTGCAGCGGCTTCCGTCAACATCGTCCCCCCGGCTTCGCTGTCGAAGACCGTGTCGCTGACGGAGCTGCCATCAGAAATAGTTTCGCTTTCCCCGCCGGTATCGGGCTTCCCTGCGCTGTCAGTTTCTATCTCTTTGTTCTCTAAATTCTTTTCTTGTGCGGAATATGCTGAAAGCCCCGGTTCTTCTATCTGCGCGCATCGCAGGTCCATTCCGTTTTCTAACGTTTCTTCTGCTCCTTGCACTTCGCCGGATGCGGCGCCTTCGGAAGGCATCCCGTCGGCTGAGACTGCATCCGAATATTCCGTCTTTGGCACAGCTTCCATCCCCGAAAGATCGGAGGCTGTATCCAGCCCAATCCCGCCCATCATCCGCACGGATAAAAGGCCGATGGCAAGGCATGCTGCGACAGCCGTCAGGCGTTTGCGGCGGCGCAGGCGCTTTTCTCTTTCCACCTCCTGTTTTAAAGCGCGCCGCAGGCGCAGGTCGAACTCCTCCGGCACCGGAGCCTCCGGTATCTGCGAAAGCAGCGCAAGCAGCTGCAGAAGTTCCCGATCCGTGCTCTGATCTTGATTTTTCTTATCCTCTTCGTACATACCGGTCCCTCCTTTCTCGTTATGATCTGTCGATTAGACGAAAAAAATCCCCGTTTTGTTCCAGCAAAATTTCGCGCAACCGTCCCCTTGCCCGATTGATGCGCGATTTTACCGTTCCGATGGAACACTGCAATACGCTTCCGACTTCTTCGTAGGAAAGTCCCTGAATATCCCGGAGGATGATCACTTCTCTCTGCTCGGGCTTCAACTGCTCCATTCCTTTTAAAATCTGTTCGATCTGTTCCCTGCGCAAAAGCGCCTCCTGCGGGCCCGGCGCGCTGTCCGGAATCTTTACCGCACAGTCCTCTTCTTCATCGCCGCACACCGTGCGCTCTGCCGCAAGCGCGCTGTTTTTGCGCAGCATATCGTTGCAGGTATTTACCACAATGCGGTAGACCCAGGTATCGAACTTGCTGTCCTCTTTAAAATTCTTCAGATAGCGGAATATTTTAATAAAACTCTCCTGCAGAGCATCCATAGCGTCTTCTTCGTTGCGCAGATAGCGCAAAGCAATATTATAAGCTTTTGTTCTACACTGCAAAATCAGCAGTTCGAAGCTATGCTCATCGCCGGCCTTTGCCGCCGCAATCAACTCTTTCTCCGATTTTGTAGACACCGTTTGTCTCCTTGCACATCATCACACACTACACCTGATCGGTCATATCCGTTTCTGCTGCCGGAGAGCATAAGGCAGCACGTGAGACAAAAGCACCGCCGAAGTGACGGCCCCAACACCGCCGGGAACGGGCGTAATCGCCTGAACCTGCGGGCTGACTACCGCAAAGTCCACATCGCCGCACATCCCCTGTCCGTCGAAGTTAATCCCCACATCGACGACAATGCTGTGGCGGGAAAAATAGTCCGGTCCGAACATGCGCGGCTTTCCCGCGCCAGTTACCACAATATCCGCCTGCGCTGTCAATTCCGCAAGCCGCTGCGTTTTGGAATGGCACAGCGTTACGGTGGCATCTTCTGCAAGCAGCATCATGGAAAGAGGCTTTCCCAGCACCGTGCTGCGGTTGACGATAACGACGTGCTTTCCCGCAAGCGCACAGCCGTAATGCTTGAGGATGCGTATGACCGCCTCCGGCGTGCAGGGAGGAATCCCTCTCGGGTCGTTTACCATCAAGCGGCGCAGATTGTAGGGATTCATGCTGTCCGCATCCTTTTCTTTCAGAAGCGCTTTCGATACCGCAGCAGCATCAATGTGCGGCGGCAGGGGCTGAAACACCAAAATGCCGTGCACGCTGCGGTCGGCGTTCAGCCGCCCTACGATAGAGAGAACCTCACCAGTATCCGCCTCCACCGGCAGCTCTATTACGCTGGCCTTCATTCCGATCTCACGGCAGTTGCGAAGCAGAGCTGCTTCGTAAGAGATGTCGTCGGAACGCTGGCCCATGCGCACGATGGCAAGGTGGGGCGATGGTTCTACCCCGCGGTATTTTTGAATGCGGGCCGCAAGCTCAAGCTTAATCGCCGCAGCCACATCTTTTCCATACATAATCATGGCATCAGCTCCCGCTCCACCGCCTCGCTGACGGCGTTTGTCAACTGCCTGCCCGTCTGCAGCGCTTTAGAAAGCCGCCGCAGATACCCCTGCTTTTTCTCTTCGTCTTTCATCAGCCTGAGATTGATATATACGTTCAGTTTTGCCGATTCCAGCGCCGCCAGACAGCAGGCGGCACCGCAGCCCGCATCGCTCAGCGCCAGGCGCGACCCCTTGTCCGCAAACTGCTGCAAAAGCTTTGCCGCTTCCACGCACAGTTCCGCAATGGCAAGAGGTACCTCTGTTGCGCCAAGGAGAGCTGCCTGCAGCGCTTCTTCCTTTTGCGCCGCCCCCGCAGGGGTATCTGCTGCCATGCGATAGGCATCGGACAGCGGCAAAAACGCCTGCGCATCTGCTTCTATCATGGACTGCAGCTTTTCCGACAGCGCTTTCGCCTGCGCTGTCAACTGCAAAATCTCTTCTTCTACATCCGCATATTTTTTCTTTCCTGCGGTCAGGCTTCCTACCATGGCGCCCAGAGAAACGCCGATAGCGCCCATCAGCGCCGCAGCGCCGCCGCCGCCCGGCGTAGGAGACGGCGAAGCCAGGGCAGACAGCCACTGTGTATATGTCTGATCGATCATCGTTTTCCCCCAGTTGTATTATTTTTTCTGTAAGTGAGACAACTTCTTATCTATTTTAAAAAATCATCGAAATCGACGCTGCCAAAACAATATTTATTATACGATACTATCATTGTATCCTATTTTGGAGTAAATGAAAACAAAAAAAGAAAAATCCCGAATGTGCCGTCAGACCACTAATTCACGCCCTATCCTCTCGATAGGTGGGTTTTCTATTTCCGCTTCTGCCATCCACTCGAAGGAGGCCCGACATCCGCAGGAAAACACGAAATCCCGTGAACAAACTGTAGGTTAAATTACATGGCCTTAACGTACACCTCAGGATTTTATTCCATAGGAAAGCTCCAGATGCTCTCGGAGCTTTCGACCTTGCTGAATGAATTCAGTATAGCACGAACCCCGATAAAAGTCATCACATTTCATCAAAAATTTCCACGGAAATTTTACGAAAATCATCGCTGCATGTGCGTGCTTCTGCTGCGCATTTCCTTGTCGCTTTGCTGAAAAGCGCTATTCGTAGAGGCTGACCGCACAGTTGGTATACACCTTCTGCACATCGTCGTTATCCTCTAAAAGCTCGATCATCTTCTTCAGGTTTTTGATGTCGGCCTCTGCCTGCGGCGTGGATTCCATGGATGGCACGTATTCCACGTCGGCCTCTACCGGCTCGTAGCCCGCCGCCTTAATCGCGTCATTGACATCGTTGAAGGCCTCCGGTGAAGTCTGGATCTCGAAGCTGTCGTCGTAGGTCAGCATGTCGTCGGCGCCGGCCTCAAGGGCGGCCTCCATCAGCTGATCCTCGTCGATTCCATCCTGTTTTTCAATTACGATGATGCCTTTGCGGTCGAACATGTAAGAAACGCAGCCGGGAACGCCGAGATTGCCTCCGAATTTATCGAAAGCGTGCTTCATGGCAGCTGTCGTCCGGTTTTTATTGTCGGTCAGGACATCGACGATGACGGCCACGCCGCCTGCACCGTAGCCCTCAAAGCTGCCTGGTTCGTAGCTTTCGCCGGCCAGCTCGCCCGTACCCTTCTTGATGGCGCGGTTGATATTGTCGTTGGGCATGCCGATCCCCTTTGCCTTGTCAATGGCTGTTCTCAAAGAAGCGTTGTAGTTGGGATCTCCCCCGGCCTTTGCCGCTACGATGATGGCTCTCGCATACTTTGTAAAAACTGCAGCTCTTTTGGAATCCTGCGCTGCTTTTCTTCCGGCTATTGTACCGTGTCTACCCATGTTAAGAATCCTCCCTTACTATCTTTACGCTGAAAACTCTAATAGTATACCATAAATTTCTTTGCGCGTACAAGATATTTTAACCGCAAATCCCACAAATTTCACAAAACGCACCGACCCGGTGCGTTTTGTAAAAGACTGCTTATTTTCTTTGCTGTGGTCAGCTGATGCGGCTGTGCGCGGAGGTCTCTTTTTTGCGCAGCACCGCTTCTTCGATTCCGTTCTTTCCCGTGGGTTCTATGGTCTTTCTGTCCTCTCGTCCCTTCTGCTCCATGTTTTTGAACGCCGTAGCCATCATCAGCTTGATGCGGTTGAGCTGATTGACGTTGCTTGCGCCGGGGTCGTAGTCGATGGCGGCGATATTTGCCAGAGGGTTATATTTGCGCAGCGCCTTGATCATGCCTTTTCCTGTTACGTGGTTTGGCAGGCAGGCAAAGGGCTGTAGGCAGACGATATTCTCCACGCCGCTGTCCAAAAGCTCCACCATTTCGCCGGTAAGAAGCCATCCTTCGCCGCACTGGTTTCCCAGAGACGTGATCTTCTGCGCTTTCTGCGCCATCTCTTCGATGGGGATGGGCGGGGAAAAGCGCCGGCTTTCCGCCAGTGCCTTTCTGGCCCCTGCGCGGAACATCTCGATCAGCCGCACGGCCAGCAGGTTTTTTTGCATGGCGCTCTTGGTGCCCGACAGCTGCTCGTAGTTGAATTTCTTGCTGTACATGCCGTAGAGGAAAAAGTCGATCAGGTCCAGGACAACGGCCTCCCCTCCCTCGGCTTCGATGATGCCCACGATGTCGTTATTTGCCGTAGGATGGTATTTTACGAGGATTTCCCCCACGACTCCTACCTTCGGCTTTTTCTGGTCCGTCAGAGGCAGCGCATCGAAATCCCGCACGATTTGCCGGATATTTTTCCCAAAGCGGCGCAGGCTTCCATCCTCGATGTTCTTTACAATGCGGCCCGCCCAGGTGCGGTACAGCGCCTGAGCAGCTCCGGCCTTCTGCTCGTAGGGCCGCGTCGCATAGAGCACCCGCATGATGACATCGCCGTAGACCAGGGCCATCCCGGCCGCCTTCAGCATGGAAAACGAAATCGCAAAGCCAGGGTTTTGTTCAAGCCCGCCATAATTTAACGAAATCACAGGCACCTGCTCCATGTGCAGGTCCAGCAAAGCCTTGCGCAGCAGGGAAATATAGTTGCTGGCCCGGCACTGACCTCCGGTCTGGCTCATGACCACCGCTGTTTTCTCCAAATCGTAGCGACCGGATTTCAGCGCGTTAATCACCTGTCCCAGCGATACGATGGTGGGATAGCAGGCGTCGTTGTTGATATACTTCAGCCCTTCTTCGATGGCGTTGGTATCCACCGAAGGCAACATTTCCACGCGGTAGCCGCCTTTTTCCACCGCGGGTTTTAAAAACTCCCAGTGGATGGGCGACATTTGCGGCACCAGGATGGTATAGTCCTTTTTCATCTGTTTTGTAAACACCCGACGCACAAAGGGCTGGCTTTCCGTACGGCAGGCTACGCCGTTTTTCTCCCGTTCCTCCATGGCCGCCGCCAGCGAACGGATGCGGATGCGGGCCGTTCCCAGATTGCTGCCCTCGTCGATTTTTAAAACGGTGTACAGCTTGTTTCTGCCCCGCAGGATTTCCTCCACCTGGTCCGTCGTTACAGCATCCAGTCCGCATCCGAAGGAGTTCAGCTGAATCAGCTCCAGCTCCTGCCTGCCGCCCACGTACTGAGCAGCCTTGTACAGGCGGGAATGGTACATCCACTGGTCTAAAATGCGCAAGGGTCGGGCAAGTTCCGTCAGATGCGCCACCGAATCCTCCGTCAGCACCGCCATGCCGAAGGTAGTAATCAGCTGGTCGATGCCGTGGTTGATCTCCGGGTCGAGATGATAGGGGCGCCCGGCAAGCACCACGGCCTTCAGGCCCTTTTCGCGGATGTACTGCAGCGCCTGTTCGCCGCGAGCCCGGATGTCTTCTTTAAAGCTTTCGTCCTCGGCCCTCCCCTCCTTTACCGCCTGTGCCACCTGAGCGCTGTCGATGTTAAACTCCGCCAGCAAGTGGGACAGCTGCTGCGTCAGGCGCAGATCGTCGTCGTAGGGTAAAAACGGATGGGAGAAGCGCACGCCGGACAGCTGGAAAAGATCGTCCATATTGTGAGCGATTACCTCCGGGTAGGTGCCGACAATGGGGCAGTTGTAGTGATTGGGCGCGGTTTTATCCTCTGCCCGCTCGTAATTGATATTCGGGTAGAAAATCCAGTCTACCTTCTGGTCGATCAGCCACTTGATGTGGCCATGCACCAGCTTCGCCGGATAGCAGGCCGTGTCGGAGGAGATGGTCTCCATGCCCGATTCGTATAATTTTTTGGAGGATGCCGGCGACAGCACCACGCGAAAGCCCAGCTGGGTAAAAAACGTAAACCAGAAGGGATAGTTTTCGTGCATGTTCAGAACGCGGGGAATGCCCACCGTGCCCCGGGGAGCGAATTTAGCCTCCAGCGGCAGATAGGAAAACAGCCGGCGATATTTATATTCGAACAGGTTGGGGAGATCGCTGCTCGTTTTCTCGCCGCCCGCGCCCTTTTCGCAGCGGTTGCCCGTAATGTAACGGTTCTTTCCGCTGAAGTGGTTGACGGTCAGCAGGCAGTTGTTTTCGCATCCCTTGCACCGGGTGTGGGAGCTGAGCACGCGAAAATCCTCCATCTGCCCAGGCTGAATCAGCGAGGAACGCTCTCCCTTGCGCGCATTGCTTCTGGCGATCAGGGCCGCGCCAAACGCTCCCATAATGCCGGCAATGTCCGGGCGGACGACGTTCTTGCCCACGATGCACTCGATGCTGCGCAGGACAGCGTCGTTTAAGAATGTACCGCCCTGGACGACGATTTTCGTTCCCGCTTCTTCGGGATTGCGCAGCTTAATGACTTTGTAGAGGGCGTTGCGGATGACCGAATAGGAAAGGCCTGCGGAAATGTCACCGATGGTTGCCCCTTCCTTCTGCGCCTGCTTTACCTTGGAATTCATAAAGACGGTGCAGCGAGTTCCCAGATCCACCGGGGCCTTGGCAAACAGCGCTTCCTTCGCAAAGCTTTCCACATCCATATTCACGGATTTGGCGTAGGTTTCGATAAACGAGCCGCATCCGGAGGAGCAGGCTTCGTTCAGCATGATATTATAAATCGCGCCGTCGCGTATTTTCATGCACTTCATATCCTGTCCGCCGATGTCCAAAATAAACTCCACGCCGGGCAGAAATTCTTCGGCTGCCTTGTAGTGGGCCATGGTTTCGATTTCGCCCAGGTCCACTCCGTAAGCGGCCTTGACCAGCCCCTCGCCGTAGCCAGTGGCCGTGGATTTCGCGATGTAGGCCTCCTGCGGCAGCAGACTGTAGAGTTCCTTTAACATCTGCATAGTGGTCTGCAGGGGATTTCCTTCGTTGTTTTTGTAGAAGGAATATAACAGGTGCTTCTCGTCGTCGATCAGCGCCGCCTTCGTCGTGGTGGAACCTGCGTCGATCCCCAGGTAGACCGGACCCTTCGCCTCTCGGATATCCCTTCTCTTCAGCCGGTTTTCTGCATGGCGCGCCTGGAAGGCATCGAAGTCCTCCCGATTGACAAAGAGCGGCTGCAGGTGCTTTGTTTCGGAAAAATCCGCCTGCGATGTGTGGGAAAGGCGCTCCAGTATCTCCGCCACGCTCTGCTTCGGGTACTTTTCCGACAACAAGGCTGCTCCCATGGCAACGTAATACTGCGAATCTTTGGGAAAAATCACCTGTTCCGGAGCAAGCTGAAGCGTTTCGATAAAGCGCGCACGAAGCTGGGATAAAAAGGAAAGTGGCCCGCCTAAAAAGGCTACATTCCCTTTGATCGCCCGGCCGCAGGCCAGGCCGCTGATGGTCTGATTGACCACTGCCTGAAAGATGGAAGCCGCCAGGTCTTCTCTGGATGCGCCCTCGTTAATCAAGGGCTGGATATCCGACTTTGCAAATACCCCGCAGCGGGCAGCGATGGGATAGATCATTTCGTGGTGCGCCGCCGCTTCGTTAAGCCCCGCGGCATCGGTGTTCAGCAAAACGGCCATCTGGTCGATAAACGCGCCGGTACCGCCAGCGCAAGTCCCGTTCATGCGCTGCTCTACCATGGCGCCGTAAAATGTGATTTTAGCATCCTCTCCCCCAAGCTCGATTGCAACGTTGGTTTTGGGGATCAGCTTCTCCACCGCTTTGCTGCAGGCGATCACCTCCTGCTCGAAGGGCACGCCCGCCATCTGCGAGAGAGCAAGCCCGCCGGAGCCGGTGATGCAGATGCGTCCGCTCAGTCCTGGAAACTCCCGGTTCAGCTGATGCAGCAACTCATTTACTTTCTCAAAAACATTGGACATATGCCGCTCATATTTGCTGAAGCACACCTGGTTTTCATCGGTCAAAACCACTACTTTTACGGTAGTGGAACCTATGTCAATTCCAATTCTCTTTTCCATATCTGCTCCTTGTTTTGTATATTTATGCAGCTGCCAGTCGGCGGATGCCCCTTGCCGCTTTCGTTTCTGAGACAGTCGCGACGCAGCTGCGGTGTTCGCTTTTTCTAAAAGCCTGTAGCTGCTTTAATATTTGATTATACCATGCTCTCATCGAAATATCCCGTTTAGATATTGCAAAGATTTGTTGAATGGTGTCGGTATAAGAAGAGGCAGCAGTCACACGTGCCATTATGGTTTATACCGAAAAATCCACCCTGCCAAACAGTCGTTTTCTGGAATTTTATATCGTTTTTTCACTATTCAAGGCATTTTATCAGAGAATTTTTTGTTTTTCAATAGTTTTTTCATTTTTATACAACATTTATATTCCCAGCGGCAGCGATTTATGGTATTTTGAGATTATCGCAGTCCCTGCGGTATTGCATCAGGCAGAAAGGAGCGCTTTTCCATGAAATGCACCATTAAAAAACGGACCTACCGGGCCATGTACCGCCTTTTAGACCGCGTCAGCCCCCTTGCGGAGGACTGCGGAATGCTCTGCGGCAGCGCCTGCTGTACCTGCGGTGAAAACGATTCCAAAGACGAGCCTCAGCTGGGCATTTATCTGCTGCCCGGCGAGGAAAAGCTGTTTACTATGCGCGAGGACTGGCTGCACTGGACGGTGGAGGATGCCGCGGACTTCGACTTTCCGGATTCGTGGTTCGGCAGGCTTTATTTCGTTACCTGCCTCAACGCACCGCACTGCCCGCGGGTACTGCGTCCTCTGCAGTGCCGCTTCTTTCCCCTGGCGCCGCACATCGACGAAAACGGCGCACTTCGCCTGATTTTATCGGATCTCGAGCTTCCCTACCGCTGCCCGCTGATCGCCGGGCGCATGCTGCTTACCCCTTCCTTTATCCAGGCGTCCTATACTGTGTGGAAACACTTGATCCGCGACTCCCTCATCCTCGATCTCGTGGTCTACGATTCTTCCTTCCGCCAGGATGATGCGCTGGACTATCTCATTTAATAGTGTAAATTTACACTATTATTTACTTTTTGTCAATACTATGTAGGGTTTTTCTGTCATTTCCGTGAAATTTCCTATGCTTGTCTTGCGACGGCTGTAAATTCATGGTATGATAATTGTTCATAGAAAAAACATTTTAAAAGGTACAAAAAACGTGAGAGGTAAGACACAATGCAAGAAATGACAAAAGAAAACAAAATGGCTGTGATGCCAATCCCCAGGCTGCTGTTTAGCATGTCGCTTCCGGCGATGTTTTCCATGATGATTCAGGCCTGCTACAATATCGTTGACAGCATCTTCGTCAGCCGGCTGGGAGAAGATGCTCTGACTTCCGTTACGCTGGTCTTTCCCATCCAGCTTTTGCTGATCTCTGTGGCAGTGGGCACAGGCGTTGGCCTCAGTTCCCTCATCTCCCGCCGTTTGGGACAGCAGCGTTATGAAGAAGCCGACAGCGCCGCCAGCCACGGCATTTTTTTATCTTTTTGCAGCTGGCTGGTATTTGCCCTGTTCGGGCTGTTCGGCTCGCGCCTCTTTATCGGCGCATTTACCGACGATGCCTATCTATTTTCGGCCGGCGTGCAATACTGCACCATCGTTACGGTATTTTCCCTGTTCTGCTTTCTTCAGATTGCCGCGGAAAAAACCATGCAGTCCACTGGCAATATGATTTTGCCCATGATCGGAAACCTGATCGGCGCCATCAGCAACATTGTCCTGGACCCCATTATGATTTTCGGACTGCTGGGATGCCCGAAGATGGGCGTTGCGGGCGCAGCTATAGCCACCGTTACCGGCCAGTTGTTAGGCATGGCTTTCAACCTGTTCTTTTTATTTTTTAAAAAGCATCAGGTCAATATCCACCTGCGTGGCTTTCGCCCCAATATGAATTCCATCCGTGATATCTACAGCGTGGGCTTTCCTTCCATCGCCATGCAGTCCATCGGCTCGGTGATGAATTTAGGCATGAATGCCATCCTCATCGGCTTTTCCGGCGCAGCGGTCGCTGTGTTTGGCATTTACTTTAAGCTGCAGTCCTTTATTTTTATGCCCGTATTCGGCTTAAACCAGGGGCTTATGCCCATCATGGGCTTCAATTTCGGCGCCAGAAACCGCAAGCGCCTGATGCACGCCTTCCGCCTGGGCCTGATGACGGCCGCCGCGATTATGGGCATTGGCACGCTGCTGTTTCACCTGCTTGCCCCTCAGCTGATGATGCTCTTCGACGCTTCTGCGGAAATGATGAGCATCGGTGTTCCCGCCCTGCGGATCATCAGCTTGTGCTTTCTTCCCGCTGCTGTAGGCATTATCTGCTCTACGCTGTTTCAGGCGACCAACCACGGCTTTTTAAGCCTGATCGTGTCGCTTCTGCGCCAGCTGATTCTGATTCTGCCGTTATCGTGGTTGTTATCCCGCTTCTTTGGCGTTCAATCCGTCTGGTTCGCCTTTCCCATGGCCGAGGTGTTTTCGCTGGCAGCCTCGTTGATTTTCTTCCGCAAAATCTATTCGCAGCAGATCGTTCCCCTGGATCAAGACAATCCCGGCCAATGCGCATAGCCTGCTTGCAGGTAGAGTATAAAACATGCAAAACCCCTGTTGGTATCGTTATATACAAGACGACACCAGCAGGGGTTTTTCTTATCTCTTATTTCAGTATCAGCTTGACCGGACAGTGGTCGCTTCCGTATATGTCCGAGCAGAGAACTACATCTTCCACGCGGTTTCGAAGCCTTTCCGACAACAGAAAATAATCAATGCGCCATCCGGCGTTGTTCTTTCGGGCATTAAAGCGGTAAGACCACCAGGTATAGGCCCCTTCTTTTTGCGGATAGAGCTCGCGGTACGAATCTATAAAACCCGCCTCCAAAAGCAGACCGAATTTTTCCCGCTCCTGGTCGGAAAATCCGGCATTTCCACGGTTGCTTTTCGGGTTTTTCAGGTCGATTTCCTTATGGGCTACATTCAGGTCGCCGCAGAGGATGACCGGTTTTTTCCGATCCAGCTTCTGCAGATACGCCCGCCTGGCATCCTCCCACTCCATGCGGTAGTCGATGCGCTTTAAGCCATCCTGCGCATTGGGTGTATACTCGGTTACCAGATAAAAATCCTCGTATTCCAGCGTAATGGAACGCCCTTCCGCATCGTGCCCTTCGGCCTCAATATCGCAGCTTGCTGACAGCGGTTCTTTCTTTGTAAAAATCGCGGTTCCGGAGTAGCCCTTTTTCTCCGCGCTGTTCCAGTATTGCAGGTAGCCTGGAAGCTCTACCTCTGCCTGGCCCTGCTGCATTTTCGTCTCCTGCAGGCAGATGGCATCCGGAGCTTCTTTTTTTACATAATCCAAAAATCCCTTTTCCATGCAGGCCCGAAGCCCGTTTACATTCCAGCTGATGAATTTCATGTAGACAAACCTCCTTGTGACAGATCCCTGTCTCAGCAGCAGAAAATCCGCCCGCCGCAGCAGGCGTTGCACATTAAATTGGCGATGCACAGATTGAGACACATATTCCCGCCGCTCATGCGATACGTTTGATAGGGCTGCTGTTGCTGGCTGTACCAGCCTCCCCCCATCTGTAGCTGCTGCAGAAACTGGCGGTATTCCAGATTGTTCGGCTCCATGGAAACCGCGGTCTGTGCGTACTGCTGCGCCGCTATGTTGTTTCCCATGCCGTAGCTGGCGTGGGCGTAAAAGTAAAACCAGCGGGCCGTATGGTCGTCGATGCCATCTAAAACGTTGATTGCCTCCTGATAGTGGCCGCTGCGGATATAGTTCAGCGCCGCGCTCATGTGGGTGTCGTACTGGCTTTGGCCAGCGCCTGCAGCTGAAGCGTAACCGCCGTAGCCGCCATAGCCCGCAAAGCCGCCGCTGAAGGCGCTGCCGCGCTTTCTCTCCTCCATGATCTGCTGATATGCCTGCTGTATTTCCTTAAACTTCTCTTCTGCCTGGGGATCGCCCTGATTGACATCGGGGTGATATTTTCTGCACATCAGACGATACTGCTTTTTCAGCTCCTCGTCGGATGCCCCCTGGGTAACTCCCAAAATACTATAGGGATCTCTGCCCATGGTTTTCTTTTGTTTCCTTTCTCTTTTGCCTTGCCGCCTCGTAGCGGCACCACACGCCGGAGTATAAAATATTGCGCAAAATCTCTGCGTTTTTCAGAATCGGAAGCCGCTCAAACCGCCCGGCACACTCCGACATCATCATCTGCAGAGCAGCATGTACCTGTTCTTCAAAATCCGCTTCTTCTTCTCTTTGCAAAAAAGGATTGTAGCTTTTCGTCTTTCGGTCCTTTTCCAGATCTTCGTAAGCATCCGACAGATAAATAAATTTGCCCAGGTAAAAGCCCAGCTCGAACAGCTCTGTTTCCCAGAGATCGCTTTTACAGGCGACAATCTGCCCCATCAAGCGGCCGAAACATCCGGCGGCAGCATCCAGCTGCGCGCTTCCCTTGCGCTCGACTTCCGCGAGTTGAAAAAGCGCTCCTTCCACCGCCTCTGCCTTCTGCGGCCAGCGCGCCTTCGCTCTTCTGTACTGCCGCTTTAAGAGTTGCGCATACAGCAGCCGGGACATTTTTTTCTGGTCGTTCCAATCGTCCATGCAATTATGATATGTCAAAATCACATTCATATCCGCCGCATATTCCGTAAATTCATCCACGCGGGTATCGTGGCGCCGCGTCGGATGTGCCAGGCATCGACACTGCCCCCGGTTTTCCTGCGGCTCGTAAAGCCCGTGCAAAAGCAGAATCAGAAACGTCATGTCGTAGGACAGGGTAAGCTGCGCCAAAAAACCGCCGCGCCGTTTTAACGTGCGGCACAGGCCGCAGTACCAGCTGCGGTAAACGTCGAATTCCCGGAATTTCATCTCCTGTTGATTGACAAAAACATATCCGAACATGGCGCTTCCTCAGCTTTTTTGCCTAAAGCTTGCACCGCAGTTCGGACAGTGGATCTGCACCGTTCCCTTTCCTCTCGGAATGCGCACCTTCTGCCCGCATCCCGGGCAGCTGTAAATGCGGTGCGTCTTCCGGCAGGCTGCCATCTGACGGAAGTCGTTCCAGCGGAACAGCGCTTTTTCGTGAATTACCATATACCTTGCATTTTCCTGATATCTGCGGTTGATGTCTTTGGAAAACACGCGAAAATACACGATAGCCAGCAGGAGTACCGGCCCCCAGTACAGCAATTGGCTGCGTATGAACACGGATAAAATCACACAGACCATAGCCACCGCCGCAAGGGTGCGCGACAGCTGATCCATGCCGTAGCGTCCGTACATAAACCGTATCAGTTTTTCCTTCAATTTCCTGTGCCTCCTGTTTTGCGCGCTGAGAGAATACGCTGCCCAGCGCTTCGCCTCTTGCCTGCTCTGCATATTGAAATTATTTTACTTTTTTTACTGTATGAAGTCAATCGTTTCGCCGCGATCTTCGCCGAATCTTCACCGCCCGGCCAAAAAATGCGAGAGGACCGTCCCATTGACTGGGGCAGCCCTCTGAAATTTCACATAAATATCATAGGTGAAGCTGTAAGCCGGGTTCTGTATTCGGCAACCATCTTTCTAGGCCTGCCGTCGCCGACAGGCTCAAGCGACCTACCTTCCGGGAAGCGGCGGGCCGCCGCCTTTCAGGTACTGTGCGGCAAAGCCGCAATTACCTCCCTGCTTGGTCTTGCTCCGGGTGGGGTTTACATGGACGCAGGATGTTACCACCCTGCCGGTGAGCTCTTACCTCGCCTTTTCACCCTTACCGATGACTCGGCGGTATATCTCTGTTGCACTTTCCTTAAGGTTACCCTCACCTGACGTTATCAGGCACCCTTGCCCTGCGGAGCCCGGACTTTCCTCACGTGAGAAATCCCTTTCTCACCTGCGGCTGCCTGCTTCGCCTACGACGATAATCAGTATATCACAAATCCTGCCTGTTGTCACATGTTTTCTTTGGCCGGCAAAAGGATGTCCGCCTAATCTCTGCTTCCTCTTTCGAATACCTCTTTTACCAATGGCTCGCCGTTGAAAACCATCGTATTCCCCATAGCGATCACGGTGTGAATCTCCATATTCTCTGTCAGCAGAAGCAGATCCGCATCGTACCCTTCTTTAATGTGCCCTTTTGTATTCAGGCACAGGATTCTGGCTACATTGGAGGTTACCGCTTTCAGCGCAATCTCCATCGGGATAGTTTCAGCCGCAATGCATTCTTTGATTTCTTTCAACAGGCTACTGGATTTCCCCATGCCAGTTCCAAGGAATTTCCCCTCCGGGCTAAACAGCGGGATGCTTCCCTGGGCATCTGAAGAAATCGTAAATAAATCGCTGCTGATTCCCTCCTCCAGCATCCGCCGGATTCCCTTGGAGCAACGGACCTCGCCGCATTGCTTTTCCCAATAATCTGCATCTTCATTTCCTGTAAAGTCCAGCGTTCCCCCCTTTTTAGCGAATTCCAGCGCCTTTTCAAACAAACGCGGATTGCGGTTGATGTGCGTCGGCAAAAATTGGGTTATGGGGATTTCTGTTTCTGCAATTGCCCGTTCGAGCAGCTCCAGGCACCTGCTCCCATCTCCCAGATGCAGTTCCACAATCCCGGCCTTGCCGGACAGGATACCGCCCAAGCGCGTATGCGCTGCCAGCTGGACAAACTCGTCAAATGAGGGCTGTGAGGAGCGATGGTCGGAAATGGCGATTTCGCCTATACCGATGATTTCTTCTACCATCATAATGTCTTTTGTTACATTGCCAGTCAGCGTGCAAATCGGAGTCTGGTAACTTCCGGTATAGGCATAAGCTGTAATGCCCTTTGCCTTCAGCCCCTTTACCTTGGCAATCAGCGATGTCATCTCTCTGGCGATTCCGTCGGTTCCAAGCAGGCCCACCGCTGTCGTAATGCCATACATGGTCAAATCTGTAATCGCAGACTCCGGCATGCGGTTTTCAAATCCGCCTTCGCCGCCCCCGCCCAACACGTGGACATGGGAATCTATAAAGCCCGGAACCAGAATCAGGTTTTTGCCGTCGATCACTTCCGCATCCAATGCCTGCGGAACTTCAATCACATCTGCAATTTTATAAATCCGGCTGCCGGTGATCAATACATCTTTTTTTCCTAATCGCTCCGGAGCATATACCTGGGCGCCTTTGATTACCTTCATTCTCGTTTTCTCCTTTCTCTACAGCGTAAAACTGTACGGATTTACATTGACAGAAGACTCGATCACTTTGGCCTGCCCGCCGATTCGCCGGCGCAGCTGTTGCGCCATGTTCTCTACAAAAATCCACTCTGTTCCAAAGTGCCCGGCATCGATGATGCACATCCCGCTCTCCTTTGCCTGTTGCGCCTCGTGGTACTTGATATCGCCGCTGAGGTACACATCGCATCCCTGCGCCTGTGCTGCGGGGATAAACTCTGCGCCAGCTCCGGTGCACAGCCCGACTCTCTGCACCATCTGCTGAGAATCGCCCACTGCCCGCAAACCACCGGGATGGCGCAATGCCGCGTCTGTCCGGGATGCCAGCTCAGCCAGGGTCATGGGCTGTGGCAGCATGCCGACGCGCCCTATGCAGTACTCGCCGCTTCCAAAAAGCCCCTGTACCTGCGTCAGCCCCAACCGTTGCGCTAAGTCGTCGTTATTGCCGCCATCCGCTGCATCGAAGTTGGTATGTGCAGAATACACGGAAATTCCCGTAAAGATCAGCTCGATTAAATATTCGCCCAGCGGCTGCCTGCGGTCAATGCACTTGATCCCGGAAAATAACAGCGGATGGTGCGTAATAATCAGGTCGATGTCCTTGGAAATCGCCTCTGCCACCACATCCTTTGTAATCTCCAGGCAGACTAAAATCCGCTCCACGTACGGACGGCCCGTATTGATCTGCACACCGCTGTTATCCCAAGGCTCTTGCAGGCTCAGCGGGGCAATCGCATCGCAAATGTGTTTGATCTGCTCCATCGTCATGCTCATCGGTCATTTCCTCCTTGTCGTTCTTTCAACTGCTGCAGAACGTTCAGGCGCCTCTGGGCCTCGCCCGCCCGCGCATGCTCCTCGCCGCCGCCTTCCTTCACCTGCTGCAACACCTTCTGCTCGATGCGGATCTTTCGCTGAATCCATTCGCCAAGCAGGGGGTCTTTGCGCAGAAACAGCAGCGGGCTGATTTCCAGTTTCAGCTGCGGGTCTTGCCGCTGCGCAGGCAGTGCCGTTAGCGCCGGTAACACGCGAAGCGGTTCCTGCCAGAGGGATTTCCACCGCTGCAGATCCTCCGGCTCGCAGAAGCTGCAGGGGCGCACGGTCAGCACCTCGCAGATGTATTTGCGCTCGATTACCAAGCGCTCGCTCACGATGACAAAGCCGTTGTGCAGCAGCCACCAGCGCAGCTTGTCGCTTCCGTTTCTGGGCTGTAAAACCAGCTTGGAAAAGCTGCGGCTTTTCGCGATGTCCGCTCCCAAAATCTCCGTCATCAGCACGCCGCCCATGCCGGCGATTACCACGGCATCTACCTCGCTGCAGCCAAGCGGCGAAAGGCCGTCGCCCAATCGCACAGACATGGCGGTCAGGCCCTCCAGGGCGTCGTTTTCTGCCAACGCGCCAGCTCCCAGATGCCGGACTATATTCTCTTCTGCCTTATTCAGCGGTCCGCGGTTGATATCGCAGAGCACTACCCTGGGCGAACGCCCGCTCTGATGCAGAAAAATAGGCAGCAGACCGTGGTCTGTGCCTATATCCGCAACGGTTTCGCCCGGCTCGATTTCGTCTGCGATTACCCGCAGGCGATCCGACAATCCGATCATGCTGCCCTCCGTCCTATTCCAGATAATCCTTCAGCTTTTTGCTGCGGCTGGGATGGCGCAGCTTGCGCAGCGCCTTGGCCTCGATCTGACGGATGCGCTCTCTGGTAACGTCGAAGGTCTTTCCTACTTCCTCCAACGTTCTGGCACGGCCGTCGTCCAATCCAAACCGCAGGCGCAGCACCTTCTGCTCGCGCTCTGTCAGGGTATCCAAAACCTCCACCAGCTGTTCTTTCAGCATGGAAAAAGCGGCGGCCTCTGCCGGTGCAGGCACGTCGTCGTCGGGAATAAAATCCCCTAAATGGCTGTCCTCCTCTTCGCCGATGGGCGTTTCCAGAGATACCGGTTCCTGGGCTATCTTCATAATCTCGCGCACCTTTTCCTCGGAAATATCCATTTCCTGGGCAATTTCCTCCGGCAGCGGTTCTCTTCCGTATTCCTGGAGCAGCTGCCGGGAAATGCGGATCAGCTTGTTAATCGTCTCTACCATGTGCACGGGGATGCGGATGGTTCTGGCCTGGTCGGCGATGGAACGGGTGATGGCCTGGCGAATCCACCATGTGGCATAGGTGCTGAATTTATAGCCTTTGCGCCAGTCGAATTTGTCCACGGCTTTAATCAGCCCCAGGTTGCCCTCCTGGATTAAATCCAAAAAGAGCATGCCGCGGCCCACGTAGCGCTTGGCGATGCTGACTACCAGCCGGAGGTTCGCCTCGCAGAGGCGTTGCTTTGCGGTTTCGTCGCCCAGCTCCATGCGCTTTGCCAGTTCGATCTCCTCTTCTGCCGTCAGAAGCGGCACTTTGCCGATTTCCTTCAGATACATGCGCACGGGATCGTCCACCGCAATGCCTTTTAAAAGACCGGCATCCGACTCCAGATCCGCCTCGGAGACGATGCTCAGCTCCGGATCTTCTTCGTGCTCCAGCTCGGCAATTTCAAAATCGTCCGGCTCTACCTCGGAGACGATTTCGATGCCGTTGGTCGCCAGCATATCGTAGATATCGTCCATTTCGTTTTTATCCATGTCGATATCGCCCAGCTGGTCCGATATTTCCTGAAAAGTGATGGTCCCTTTTCTCTTTGCTTTTTCCAGCAAATCGCGAACGTATTCCATTTTCTTTTCGCCGCCGTGTTCTACCTCATAATCCATTACTCATCACTCCCTGTTGTTTTTCCTCTGCTGTATCGTCATCAATTCCCGGGTCAGCGCTTCTACTTTCGCAGCGTCGGTTTCGTCGTCGGAAAGCTCCAGCATCTGCAACAGCTGCTGCTCCCTTTGGCACAGCCGCTGGGTTTCGATCCGGGCAATGCAATCTGCAAACACTTCTTCTTCTCTGTCGTTCAGCCGCACGTTGTTTAAAATATCCGCGATTACGGCCACATCTTCCGGTTCGAGACTGTCCGCTAAGGTTTCGATATCAATTTCTTCGTCCTCCTGATAAAGCCTTGCCATCGTCTCGTAAATCCTGCGGCAGGCGCCATCCTGAAAGACCTCTGCATAGGGCCCTGCCCGTTTAATATACGCTCCCTGTGCCAGCATCAGCCGCAGCAGGTTTTTTTCCAGATAATGCCCTTCTATCGCCACATTCGTCTGCGGCACGCCGGCTGCCGGGGTCCGTACCGCCTGCGAAGGAGCCTCCGGGATTTTCCCCATCCCGGCAATTCCCGAACCGAATACCTCCATGCGGATGGCGCCTTCGGAGATGCGGGTTTCTTTGGCAATCGCGCCGATGTAGAGGTCGGCTTCTGTAGGCGAAAGCGATTTGAGCACCTGCGTTACCCTTTGCAGATATTCCAGACGCCCTTCGTCGCTGGACAGGTCCGTCTCTTCGCGAATTAAATTCAGCTTGTAATCGGCAAAGGGCTTTGCCGATTTTACCAGCTCGTAAAATGCCTGGGCCCCGTTTTTTTTAATAAATTCGTCGGGGTCTTTGCCTTCGGTTACGCCCATGACCTTTACATTGCATCCGGCGGCCCGCAGGATGTCCATGCCGCGCAGCGTGGCTGCGCGTCCGGCGCTGTCGGAATCGTAGCACAGAACCACGTTTT
The DNA here is from genome assembly GCA_949740445.1 of uncultured Peptostreptococcaceae bacterium. GTDB lineage: Bacteria > Bacillota > Clostridia > Peptostreptococcales > Anaerovoracaceae > RGIG446. The sequence goes on from CATJIF010000041.1 coordinate 78,167, forward strand.
TCGTATAGCGCTTTAGCATGACCGCCTGGTTTTCGGTCAGGGCCGTTCCCAGCGAAGCCGATACGTTGTGGACGCCGTGCTGATACAGCGAAATCACATCCATGTATCCTTCTACTAAAATAACACAGTCTTCTTTATTTATATCCTGTCTTGTCAGGTTCAATCCAAAAAGATTGTTTTTTTTCAAAAAAACCGGAGATTCCGGCGAATTCAGATATTTTGGCGTTCCGTCGTCCAACACGCGACCGCCAAAGCCGATGACTTTTCCCCGGGTATTGATGATAGGGAACATTACGCGATTTCGGAATTTATCGTAATATTTTCCCTTGGACTGCGACAGCAGCCCTATGTTTGTCAACAGCGTTTCGTCGATCCCCTGCTGTAAAAAATAGCGGTGCAGGCTGTCCCACTCTCCGTCGGCATAGCCGATGCCGAAGCGGATCAGCGTTGCAGGGTCCAACCCCCGCTTCTGCATGTAGGAAAGCCCCGGATTCGCCTTCTTTGTAAAAGCATCTAAAAAAAAGCGCGCAGCCTTTCGATTGATCTCGTAATACAGCTCCTTCTGCGAACTCCCCTGCCCGCCGTAAGCCTTCAGCTCAATTCCATACTGCCCAGCCAGTTTTTCTATCGCTTCTGAAAAATCAAGATTGTGATAGCGTTTGATAAATTCGATGACATCGCCGCTGGCGCCGCAGCCGAAGCAGGTAAATATCTGCTTTGCCTCCGAGACGACAAAGGATGGCGTCTTTTCGCCGTGAAAGGGGCAAAGCCCCTTGTAGTTGCTTCCGGCTCTTTTCAGCGTTACATACTGGCCGATGACATCTACAATGTTGCATCTGCTTTTAATCTCTTCCACGACACTGCCGTTGCCGCTGTTCCAACCGCTCACCTGTATTCCCCCTGTGCTCCCCCTTATCCGGATGTCTTTGCCGTATTTCCGGCAGTACCAACATATTCACATATTCGACAAGAGCAGTTGTTTTCCTCTAAATTTAAAAATTTTATTTTCGAGCCTGCGGCTGTGCTCGCGGCCTTTGTCTGCACCCTGCCCCGCGTAAGCGCAGGGCGCAGTTTTCTTCGTTATTTCCATCCCTTGGGCACGAAAATTTCGCTGAACATGCTGACAGCGTAGCGGTCGCTCATGCCCGCGATCTGATCCTTTACTACCTCTTCCAACCCCCAGTCGTCGATCATATCTTTGCGTTCCTGCGGCAGTTTTTCCGGATTTTTGCAGAAATAATCGTAGAGAAAGAAGATCATGTTGCGGATCTTGTCCAGCTCTTCGTCCTTTTTTACGATTTTATTGTAGTACACGTGCTCGAACATAAATGTCCGCAGCAGGTTCATGTAGTGCAGTGCCCGTTCGCTCATGTTGATTTCGTCCTTGCCGTCGCTGTTTTCGATCAGATCGGTAACTAAAAAGCTGATTCTCTGGCTGTGCCGCTGCCCGAGGACATCCAGATATTCTGCCGGGATGTCCTCCTTGCGGATGATGCCGCCACGGATGGCGTCGTCGATGTCGTGGTTGATATAGGCGATGCGGTCGCTGAAGCGCACGATCTGCCCCTCTAACGTAAAGGGCTTCGTCGGCCCGGTGTGGTTGACGATGCCGTCGCGCACCTCGGCCGTCAGATTCATGCAGCGCCCGCTCTCGTTGCGCTCCAGGTATTCCACCACGCGCAGGCTCTGCTGGTTGTGCTGAAATCCAGCGGCGTGCCTTTCGTTTAAGAAATTCTCCCCGTTGTGGCCAAAGGGCGTATGCCCCAGATCGTGGCCCATGGCGATGGCTTCGGTCAGATCCTCGTTTAGTGCCAGGCCCCGGGCGATGGTACGGGCGATCTGCGCCACCTCGAGGGTATGCGTCAGCCGCGTGCGGAAGTGATCTCCCTCGGGCTTTAAAAATACCTGCGTCTTGTGCATCAGCCGCCGCAGGGCCTTGGAATGAACGATGCGGTCCCGGTCGCGCTGAAATTCAGTGCGCACGGAGCACGGTTCCTCCGCTTCTTTTCTCCCCTTCGACCGCGCCGACTTTGCAGCAAAAGGCGACAGTAATTCGAATTCTCTTTGTTCCAGCTGTTCCCTGAATACCATGGTTTCCTCCTTCGTGTCTGCAGCCCGGCAGGCTGGCGTATTCTTTCTTCTATGTTATCAAAAGGACAATTCCATTTCAATCTGTTTTGCAAGAGAATCGTCCACGGCGGCAAAGCTTTGCAGCAGCGGCTCTTGCAGCTGCTTTGCCCCAAAGAGCAGTCGCTGGGCGATGCTGCGCGAAACCGCCTGCTGCTGCGCAGGCACCATGTCGTTCCACACTGCGCGCGCCTGTCTGCGGTAAACCGCTTCGGCGGGCTGGGCCTGGTCTGCGCCCCAGACAGCAGTCAGCGTTGGCTCTACCAAAGGCCGCTGCCTGCGGATGTGGCGGTTGACCTCTGCCGCGGTGCCAAGCCCGCCCAGGCGGGCTCTCTGCAGCGTGCGCAGAATCAGCGCCATCTGGTGCAGAAACGAGTTTTCGGCAAGCTCCATTCCGCAGACCACAGCATCCGGCGAAAAGCACAACAGCTGATTGATGCGCAGCGAATCCTTTGGAATTTCCGTCAGGCGCAGCCGTCCGGCACGCACCTGCACGCCGTCCTCTGCATGCCAGGCCACGGCAGGATCGCACAGGAGCTGTTCTCTGCCCCGGGCTTCTTCTTCGCCTATTATTTGCAGCCGCAACTCGTAAACCGCTGCCCTGCCTTCGTTCAGCCAGCTGTACAGCTGGCGGCGGCACCGGTCAGGATCGAAGCCGCAGAGAAATTCACCTTCGTTTTCAGATAAGTACACCGGCTCCTTTTCCGGCACCCAGCGATGCCGTACGAAAAACAGCTGCCCGCTTCGGTTGCGCCACAGCGCGGTTCCCGCAGACCAGCTTTCCATCGCCTCGTACCCGCCGGGAATCCCCTGCGCCCCGTACAGATGCAGCAGACCGCTCAGCGCCTGCGGATGCTGCACCGCATAGCGCAGATAACCGCAGTAGTCGTCGATTCCCTCTTCTTGCTGCGGGCGGATGCAGTCCATCAGCGCAAAAAAATCGTCGCCGCTGCTGCAAAGCCCCACGGGCAGGCTCAGCGACAGCAGATCGCAGTTCCCCTCTCTGGTATACAGCTTTACGGCAAAGCTGCGCACATCCCGCGAGGTATCGCCCGCGCCGCTGTCCGCAGCGGCCAGCGAAATGCGCACGACTGCCGGCGTAATCTGATAGGGATCGCAGAGGAAATCCGCCGACGTGTAATCCTGCAGCGTCATGTAGGGCTGAAACTGCCCCGTAGCCACCATGCCCTTGGCAAACAGCCGCCTGGGCGGCAAATCGCGGCGGCCGCACTCTTCGGCCCGGGCCAAAAGCCGCAGGTCGTTCCATTGTTTTTGCTCCATTGCTTCCTCCATTTCCGGCCTTTTCCCCGATGTTCAGGATATTCAAAGGCCGCTTTTTTCGCTCTCCCCCCTGCTCTATACTGCAATATATGAAGCTTCGGTTGTCCGCGCTCCGCTTCTGCAAAAACAAAAAGCACATGGCGTTTTGTTCCGTGTGCTTTTCACTCCCAATTTCCAAAATATTTCATCTGCCTCGTTTTTCTTACACGCCGGTGTGCCCAAAGCCTCCCTCGCCCCGCGAGGTCGCGGAGAGTTGCTCGCAGGGCTGCCAGTCCGCCCGCAGAAAGCGTGCGATAACCAGCTGGGCGATGCGGTCACCGCCGCAGACAGTAAAGGGCTTCTCGCCCCAGTTGATCAGCGGCACTTTGATTTCGCCGCGATAGTCGCTGTCGATGGTTCCTACCCCGTTGACCAGGCCGATGCCGTATTTGACGGCAAGCCCGGAGCGGGCCCGCACCTGGGCTTCGATCCCCTGGGGCAGCTCTACAAATATCCCCGTGGGAATCAGCGCCCTGCTGCCGGGCGCAAGCGTAATGTCCTCGGTCAGGTCTGCCCGCAGGTCCATGCCCGCAGACCCCTCTGTCTCGTACTCCGGCACCCGCCCGCTGCGGCTGCAAATCCGGATTGTTACGTGTTCCATCCGGCTTACCTCTCGCACTGCCGCTTCATAATCGCTTCGATGTCCCAGTCGCGGTTAGAGACCACGGCAACGCAGTAGCGGCTCAAATCGCTGATTTTATCCGCTGCACGGGCTACGGTTTCCATGGTGACGGCGTCGATATCCCGCAGCACCCGCTGCGGCTGCCGCACTTCATTCAGAAGCAGCGTATTTTTCCCGTTGGAGAACATGCGCCCGTTGGCGCTCTCCTGGCCGAAGATGTAGCTGCTCTTTGTCTGCTCCTTGGCGACGGATAATTCTTCCTCGCTGATCCCCTGCTCTGCAAGCAGGCGCAGCTCGCAGGCGATCCCTTCAATCGCTTCCTCTACCTTCGCGCTGTTGATGCCAGCGTAGATGTAAAACGCACCGGCGTTCGTATGGGAGGTCGCCGCAGAGTATACGGAGTACGCCAGCCCCTTTTCCTCGCGGATGTTCTGAAACAGCCGGGAGCTCATGGTTCCGCCCATCACGTTATTCAGAAGCGACATGGCGTAGTACATCTCGTCGTCTTTTAAGCTTACGCCGGGAAGGCCCATGCAGATGTGCGTCTGCTCCACATCTTTTACCTTCAGCGCATATCCGGGACGATAGGCGCAAACCGCTGCCGCTTTGGTCTCTTTGCCCGCAGCCAGCTCCGAAAGGCGCCCTTCGAAGTAGCGGTACATCTCTTCTTCGTCGAAATTTCCGGCGATGGAGACCACGATGCTGTCGCGAACGTACTCCTGCCCGATGTAGCTGAGGATGTCCTGGCGGCCGATGCTGCAAAGCGACTGCCTCGTACCGATAATCTGCTTTTCCAGCGGCGTATTGCGGAAGATCAGCTCTGACAGCATGTCGTGCACCAGCTCATCAGGCTGATCCTCGCTCATTTTCATTTCCTCTAAAATGACCAGCTTTTCCTTTTCCATCTCCGCCTCGTCGAAGCGGGAGTGCAAAAACATGTCGATGAGGATGTCGCAGGCTTTTTTCAAATTAGAATCCAGCGTTTTGATGTAATAGCACGTAGCTTCTTTGCTGGTGAAGGCGTTGATATTTCCGCCAATGCGGTCTACCTCCTCCGCAATCTGCCTGGCGGTGCGGCTTTCGGTGCCCTTAAACAGCATGTGCTCGATGTAGTGCGAAATGCCGTTATTCTTTTCGGTTTCGTCCGCCGAACCAGCCTTTACGAAAATACCCACAGCAGCTGACTGCACATAGGGTATTTTTTCCATAATCATGCGGATTCCGCACGGTAGTTGTCTTCGTATCATAGTATCCCCGTTTTCTCTTTTCTATTGGTAACTTACTTCTCTCAGTAAAAATTCAGGCGCGTCGCCCCGCACCTGTATTTTTATCCTTTTCTGCCTGATCTTATTATACTGAAGTTTTTCCTGAAAATCAATAGATTCCCAGCTCGTAAAGCGGTACCGGCTGAATATTGCGACGCTTCAGCTCATCTAAAATGGCAGGCAGCGCCTTTACCGTTTCGGGCTTGGGATGCATCAGTATAATCGCCCCATCCAAATCCTTTTTTACAATGCGCTTTGTGATGGTATCGGCATCGGAGCCTTCCTTCCAGTCGATGGTATCGGCAGACCACAGCGTCAGCTTATAGCCCAGCTGGCGGCAGATTTCCACTGTCTGCGCATCGTAGTCGCCGGCCGGCGGCGCAAACAGCGTGGTTTTTATCCCCAAAAGCTCCGAAACCGCCTGCTCTGTTTTTTGAATCTCGCCCACGGTCTGTTCCGGCGAAAGCTTTGAGCACATCTTGTGGCCGTAGCCGTGATTGCCGATTTCGTGCCCCTCTACGTACATGCGGCGCAGCAGCTTCGGGTGGTTCTGCGCCCACTTGCCGCTGACGAAAAACGTAATTTTTACGCCGCGCTCCGCCAGGATATCCAGAATTTCCGGTATCTCCTCTTCGCCCCAGTCCACGTTGCAGGTAATCGCCGCCTTTGACGAGGCTTCGGGCGCCTGCCGAAACACCGTCCCTTCTTCTGCATACACCTCGGCTTTGGCAGCGCGGCGCGCGCCGCAGGCCGCGGTTTCCTCTGCTGTTGCCGGCGCAAACAGCAGAAAGCCCACAAGGCCCAGCAAAACCACAGCAAAAGACAGTACCCCGCCGCAGATTGCAGCGTCGGCCTTCGATATCCTGCCGCCGAATATCCCGCTGCTGAATATCCTGCCGCTGATTCGCCTGTGTTCCCTCATAAAAAATCACCTCGAAACAGTATATTCCGAGGTGATGTATTCATTCGCGTTATTTGGACGCCTTGATGATCGGCGTATCCTCCAGGCCCTTTCTCGTCAGGTTAATTCTGTTCTGGCCGTCGATTTCTGCGACCTTGACCGTAACCACGTCGCCCTCGCCCAGGACATCTTCCACCTTTTCCACGCGTTCCTTGCAGATCTTCGAGATGTGCAGCAGGCCCTCTTTTCCGGGCAGCACTTCGACAAAGGCGCCGAAGTTCATCAGGCGGGTAACGCGGCCCGTATAGATTTCCCCGACCTCGACCTCCTTTACCAAAAGCTCGATGGCCTTGACCGCCTCGTCGGCGCTGTCCATGTCGGGAGAAGCGATGTAGACCAGACCTTCGTCGTTGATGTCAATTTTTACGCCGGTCTCCGCGATGATCTTGTTAATGGTCTTGCCTCCCGGCCCGATGACGGTGCGGATCTTATCCGGGTCGATCTGCAGCGAAATGATGCGCGGCGCGTAGGCGGAAAGCTCCTGACGGGGTGCCGGCAGCTCTTCCAGCATCTGCTGCATAATAAACAGCCGCCCTTCTCTGGCCTGAGCCAGCGCCTGCTCCAGGATTTCTCTGGAAAGGCCGTGCACCTTGATATCCATCTGGATGGCGGTTACGCCCTGGGCTGTACCCGCTACCTTAAAGTCCATGTCGCCCAGGAAGTCTTCCATTCCCTGAATGTCGCTTAAGATGGCGATCTTGCTCGTGCCGTCCGGCTCGACCCGCTCTACGAGGCCCATGGCAATACCTGCCACCGGAGCCTTGATGGGAACGCCGGCATCCATCAGCGCCAGGCAGCTGCCGCAGACAGAGGCCTGGGATGTGCTTCCGTTGGAGGACAGCACTTCGGAAACCACGCGGATGGCGTAGGGGAAATCCTCCACGCTGGGCAGCACCGGGATCAGCGCCCGCTCCGCCAGGGCGCCGTGGCCGATTTCGCGGCGGCCGGGGCTTCTCATGGGCCTTGCCTCGCCTACGGAATACGGCGGGAAGTTGTAGTGGTGCATATAGCGCTTTTCCACCTCGTCGCCGATGCCGTCGATGGTCTGGGCATCGCCCATGGGCCCTAACGTGGCTACGGACAGCACCTGCGTCTGCCCTCTCTTAAACAGCCCGGTGCCGTGAGCTCTGGGCAGAAGCCCGGTCTCGCACCAGATCGGGCGGATCTCCGTTCTCTTTCTGTTGTCGGGACGGATGCCGTCGTCCAGAATCATGCCTCTCACCTGCTCTTTGGTGATGTTGTACAGCACAGCATCCACATCCTTGGGGTTTTCGGGGTAAATCTCCGCAAAGTGCTCCTTTGCTTCTTTTTCCACCGCATCCATATTATCCAGGCGCTCCTGCTTATCGTAGGTCTGAATCGCCTCTCTCATCTTTGCAGAGGCGTATTCTCTCACCGCCTGGTCGATATCCTCCGGCACCTTGTAGAGATTGACTTCTCTCTTGGGCTTTCCGACCTCGGAAACAATCTCTTCGATAAAGGCCACCAGCTTTTTAATCTCGTCGTGAGCGAACATGATGGCATCTAAAATCACATCTTCCGGAACCTCCTGAGCACCGGCTTCCACCATCATAATGGCTTCCTTTGTTCCCGATACCACCAGGTGCATGTCGCTGCTTTCGCGCTCCTCTTTTGTGGGGTTGACCACAAAGCGGCCATCCACGCGGCCGATGAGGACAGAAGCCGTGGGCCCATCCCAGGGGATGTCGGAAATGGACAGCGCGATGGAAGAACCCAGCATCGCCGTAATCTCCGGCGGGCAGTCGGGATCGACGCTCATTACGGTCGCTACCACCTGCACGTCGTTATAGAAGCCCTTGGGAAACAGCGGGCGCAGGGGGCGGTCCATCAGGCGGGAATTTAAAATCGCCTTTTCGGAAGGCCGGCCCTCTCTCTTAATAAAGCCACCGGGAATCTTTCCCGCGGCATACATCTTCTCTTCGTAATCGCAGGACAGCGGGAAGAAGTCGATGTCCTGTCTCGGCTCTTTGGAGCAGACTGCAGTTACATTGACCACGGTATCGCCGTAGCGCATCATAGCCTGTCCGCTGGCCATTTTGCAGACCTTGCCGATCTCCACTTGCAGCAGCCGTCCGCCGACTGCGGTTTTAAACGTTCTGTAATCTTCGAATCTCATGGAATTCTCTACCTTTCCTTTCTTACCAAAGGTGCCTGCAGGCGCCCTCTGTCCGTGCAATCAGGTCCGGCTTGACAAGCTAACCCATTGAATGCCAATGAGCTAAATTCTCAAGCCTGACCCGCACCCGATTTTTTCTCTGTTCTGCACGGACAAAATTCTGTTGGAATTATGTGTGAATAAAGGGCGGGGATGAACCCCGCCCTGCATAAAGCCGCTATTTTCTCAGGCCAAGACGAGCGATTACGCTTCTGTAACGCTCCAGATCCTTTGCCTTCAGATAGTTCAGCATGTTTCTTCTCTGACCTACCATCTTCAGCAGACCGCGTCTGGAATGATGGTCCTTCTTGTGCACCTTCAGGTGCTCGTTCAGGTCGTTGATTCTGTAGGTCAGTACAGCGATCTGCACCTCGGGTGAGCCGGTATCGCCGTCGTGCGTTTTGTACTCTTCGATGATGTTCTGTTTGATTTCCTTTGTAATCATTTCGTTCTCCTTTTCGCTTATCCGCCTCAAGCCGTGTAGTGCGCCGGAGTGTCGCAAAACTCAGGAAGAGGCAATTTTCAACCTCTTAATCATAGCATGGAACCCCGCGCTTTGTAAAGAGATTTTTTTCTTTTATTCCGACAATTCACGACTGTTTTTCCTGTCGTTTCGCATCGCCGCATGATATTGCCGGGCACTGATACAGTTTCGTTGAATTTCTTCGCTCAGGGCCTCCACGTTTTCGAATTTGCGCTCGTCGCGCAGCTTTTTCAGAAACTCCACGCGGATCTCTCTTCCGTAAAGCTCGCCCCGATAGTCGAACAGGTGGGTTTCCACATTTTTATGGTACATCCCGATGGTGGGCTTCTGCCCCACGTTTGTAATCGAATCGTAGAGCTCGCCACCCACCCGGCAGCGCGAAACGTATACGCCGTTGGGCGGCGTTACCATGGTCTCGTCCACCGTGATATTACCGGTGGGAAAACCGATGGTCCGCCCGATGTGGTTACCCTCGATAACCGTTCCGCGGATGGAATAGCTGCGCCCTAAAAAGCGGCGGCACTCCTCCACCTCGCCCTGGGCGATCAACCCGCGGATCAGCGTGCTGCTGACCACGGAACCGTCGATGAGTACCGGGTCCACCACGCAGACATCAAAGCCCAGCTCTGCCCCCTGCTGCGAAAGCAGCTGCGCCGTTCCTGCCGCCCGGTAGCCGTAGCGGTAATTGAAACCGCACACCACCCGCTTTGCCAGAAAGCTTTCGCTCAGCAAAGCGGCAAACTGCTGCGGTTGTATCGCTCCAAACTGCTTCGTATAGTCCAGGCAAAAGAGATAATCCACGCCCATGCGCTCTAAAATCTCCACCTTTTCGTCGAAATATACGATATTCTTAACCGAACTGTCCGCGGAAATCACATTCTTCGGATGGTTGGAAAACGTAAACACCGCACTCTTAAGCCCCGCCTGCGCAGCCTGCCTCACCGCCGTGCGGACCAGCGCCTGATGGCCCAGGTGCACGCCGTCGAAATTTCCCAGCGCCGTCACCGTGGGCTCAATGCCGCAAATCTCTTCTAAACTCCTAAATACTCTCATCTCGGAACACCTTATCCACCGTAAATTTGTTCTGCTGCGCATCCCACAGCGCCGTTCCCAAAAAGCGGCCATCCTCGTACACCCGATAGGTATGTAACAGCCGCGGGGACAGATTCATGTGGTCAATCACCGCCGCAAGCGGCGGTTCCTGCCCCTCCTCTGCGGCCTGCGGACCGCAGGGGAGAGGCGCCAGGCCGTTTGCCTGCGCATCCGGATGCGACAGCCCGGCAAAGGCCGGTTCGCTGCGCTCTGCAAGGTCGCGCTCCGTAAGCCATCCGCCGTTGGAAAACCAGCTGCCGCGGCCACGGCGGAGCCTGAGGCTTCCCAGCTGCGAAAGCAGCCGGTCCGGTGCGAGCAGGTGCTGCTTCCAGTCCTGTGCAAGCTCCTGCGGCGTTACGGCCCCGGAAAGGGCAAGCTCGCCGCTTTGGCTGCGCACCAGCATGCTCATGGCTGCGCCCGCGCAAAGCGCCTGCCCGATATCGCTGCAGATGCTTCTCACATACGTTCCCTTCGAGCATTCCACCTCAAAGAGCACGCGCCCCGAGGCGCGATCAAAGCGCAAAAGCTCCAGGCGGTAAATCACCGCCGGGCGCCGGGGGATTTCCACCTCCTGGCCGCTTCTGGCGTACTCGTACAGCCTGCGGCCACCGATGCGGATGGCCGAGTATTTGGGCGGCGTCTGAAAAATGAGGCCGCGCAGCGGTTCCATCGCCCGGCAAATATCCTCCTGCGCGATCTCCGCTGCCCGGGCGCGCCGGTCCTCGATAAGCGTTCCCCAGATGTCCAGCGTGTCTGTCGCAATCCCTAAAATCATCTCGCAGCGGTAGGTTTTGCGGTCCAGCTCCAGGTATTCGCTGATGCGGGCCGCACTGCCGATGCACAGCGGAAGTACGCCGGCTGCCATGGGGTCCAGCGTTCCCGTGTGGCCGATGCGCTTGATTCCCGTCAGGCGGCGCAGAAAATATACGGCGTCGTGAGAGGTCATCCCCGCCGGCTTCAGCAGGTTGACGACCGCGTTCACAGCCTGGCCTCCTGCTGCCCCTCGGACAGAAAGCGGCAGACTTCTGCCATCACCAGCTGCCTGGCCTCCGAAAGCGTAGCTTTCATCGTACCTCCCGCCGCTTTTTTGTGGCCGCCGCCGCCGAAGGCCCGGGCGATGGAAAGCACTTCGCCCTCCTCCTTGGCCCGCAGGCTCAGCTTCACCGTCTGCGGCCCTTCTTCTTTCAGCAGCGCAGAAATCTTTACACCGGCGATGCTGCGCACAGCATCGTTTAAGCCTTCGCTCTCCCACATTTGCGCACCGCTTGCCGAAAGCATCTGCTGCGAAACGCAGACGATGCCCGCCCGGCCGCCGGCAAAGATCTCCAGCTTCGACAGCGCCAGGCTGTGCAGGCGCAGCTTTTCCGGCCGTTCGCTGTCGTACAGCCGGCTGCACACGCTTTCGTGGTTCAGGCCGTAGCGGTAGAGTTTTGCCACCGCTGTGTGGGTCTGCTCTGTGGTGTTGCTGAAGCGGAAATTCCCCGTATCCATGGCAATGGCCGCATACAGCGCATCGGCGGCAAAGGGCGTAATCTCCGCTCCCATTTCCAGAAGCAGCGCAAGCACCAGCTCCCCGCAGGCCGCGCTCTGCGGGTCCACATAGCAGCAGCCCTCAAACTGCCCTCCACCTTCGTGATGGTCGATGCAGGCCAGCCGCTTTCCACGGTAAAAGACAGCCTTCCGGCTGGGAAAGCGCCCCTCCTCGCCGCAGTCCACAGCCATGCACAGCTCGGGCTGCGCCAGGATGTCCGGATCGTCGGTGAGAAATTCATCGACTAAAAACCGCAGATTGTCCGGCGGCATCTCGTCGAAAAAAATCCAGGCCTGCTTGCCTGCGCGACGCAGGCAAGCGCACAGCGCGGCGCAGGAGCCCGCCGCATCTCCATCCATGCGCGAATGGGGAAAGAGCAGCACGGAACGGCTGCTGTTTACCACCTGCGCAAGCTCCTGCATCCGCTGCAGCCCTTTCATCTCAGTCGTCTTCATGCCCGTGCGCCTCGCCTCTCTCCGCTGCCGTTTCGCCGTCTTCCACTCCCTCCTCGCCGGAGCGGATGTCCAGCCTGCTTAGGACTTCGTCCATGTGCCTGCCGTATTCCATCGAAGTGTCCATTTTAAAGAGCAGATCCGGCACGTGGCGCAGCTTGACCTGCCGCCCGATTTCCGTGCGTATCCTTCCCTTCGCACTGCGAAACGCCGCTAAAATATCCTCTTTTTCTTCCTGGGTCGGCTCCGTGTTCTTGCCCAGCCCAAGGGCTGTGATGTACAGCGTCGCGTAACTGCCGTCGTCGGTAACGTCAACCGCTGTCACGCTGACCATGCCCCGGAACCGGGGGTCCTTCAGCTCCCGCAGCAGCAGGTCGCTTACGATCCTGCGGATCTCCTCGCCCAGCCTGCCCGGTCTGTAACCTTTTCCCATACTGTTCGTTCTCCTTTATTTTCTTTCTACTTCCTCCATTTTGAAGGCTTCGATGATGTCGCCTTCCTTCACGTCGTTGTAGTTTTCTATGCCGATACCGCATTCAAAGCCCTGGGCGACCTCCTTCGCGTCGTCTTTGTAGCGCTTCAGCGAAGAGATTTTGCCCTCGTGAACCACGATGCCGTCTCTCACCAGGCGGATCTGCGCATTTCTCTGCACCTTTCCTTCCAGGACGTAAGCGCCGCCGATGATTCCCACGCCAGGCACCTTAAATGTTTCTCTGATTTCAATTTTACCCAGAACCACCTCTTTGAATACGGGGTCGAGCATGCCTTTCATTGCCGCTTCGATATCGTCCAGTACCTCGTAGATGATTCTGTAGGTGCGGATTTCCACACCTTCTCTGTCCGCCATGGCCGTAATCGGCGTGCTGGGCCGCACGTTGAAGCCGATGATGATCGCATGGGAAGTGCTCGCCAGCATGATGTCGGATTCCGTTACCGTGCCCACGCCGGAGTGTACGATTTTTACCTTGACGTTTTCCGTCTGCAATTTTTCCAGCGACTGGGTCAGCGCTCCCACCGAGCCCTGCACGTCGGCCTTGATGATCAGGTTCAGTTCTTTGACTTCGCCTTCGGCAATCTGGCTGAACAGCTGTTCCAGCGTTACGCTGGCATTTCTCGCCATGACCTCTTCTCTCAGCTTGACGCGGCGCTTTTCAGCGATTTCTCTGGCCAGCCGGTCTTCCTTCAGCGCATTGAACTCGTCGCCCGCCTCCGGAACCTCGGTCAAGCCCAAAATTTCCACTGCTGTTGCGGGGCCTGCCTTGCGGATGGCATCGCCCTTGTAGTTGGTCATGGCGCGGATCTTTCCGCTGCACGTACCAGCCACCACGGACATGCCCGCCTGCAGCGTGCCGTTGGTAATTAAAAGCGTAGCCACCGGACCCTTGGCCTTATCCAGCCGCGCTTCGATTACCGTACCCATGGCCAGGCGGTTGGGGTTGGCCTTCAGTTCCAATACCTCTGCCTGCAGCAGAACCATCTCCAGCAGGTTGACGATGCCCTCGCCGGTCTTTGCCGATACGGGAACGCAGATAGTGTCGCCCCCCCAGTCCTCGACTAAGATGCCGTGCTCGGTCAGGTCCTGCTTTACCTTATCCGGATTGGCGCCCGGCTTGTCGACCTTGTTGATCGCCACGATGATGGGCACACCTGCCGCCTTGGCGTGGCTGATGGACTCGATGGTCTGGGGCTTTACGCTGTCGTCTGCGGCTACCACCAGTATGGCGATATCCGTAATCAGCGCGCCCCGGGCACGCATAGCGGTGAACGCCTCGTGGCCCGGCGTATCTAAGAATACGATCTTCTGCCCGTTGAGGTTGACTTCGGAAGCACCGATGTGCTGCGTGATACCGCCGGCCTCCTGGTCGGTTACATTGGTCTTGCGGATGGCATCGAGAAGCGAGGTCTTGCCGTGGTCTACGTGGCCCATCACAGTGATGATCGGCGGGCGGGCCTTCAGGTCCTCTTCCTTATCTTCGAAGAGCTCCAGCCCTTCTTCCTTTTCCTCTTCGTTAACCTTGCTGACCACGATGCTGACGCCCAGCTCTTCGCCTAAAAGCAGCGCCGTATCTTCGTCCAGGTTCTGGTTGATGTTGGCCATGATGCCCAGCTTCATCAGCGACATGATGATCTGCGACGTGCTGACTTCGATCTGTTCTGACAGCCCCGCTACGGTGATGGGCACGGTAATTACCTTCGTGCCTACCGGCAGCGCTTCCATCTCCACCGCGTTTTCCACTACCTGTTCCACGGCCTTATCTTTGTTTTTCTTGTGCTTCTTCGGCGCCGCCTTGGTGAGATCCATTACCTTGCCGCGCTTCTTTTCGCCGCCGACGCGGTCTCTTTCCTTTTCTTTTTCTTTTTCCTTGCTCTTCTTCGACGGCTTGGCAATGCTCAGGGGAGCGTCGTATACCAGCACGGATTTCTTCTTGGCATCGCCGCCGGTGCGCCGGTCGCCTCTCCGGTCATCGCCATCCTTATCCTTGCCCCGCACGCCTCTGTCGTTTCTGTCAGCAGGCTTTTTGCTGCGGTCGCCGCTTCTTCCATCCTGGGGCCGGCCTTCGCCTTTCTGCCACGGCTTCTTTTCACCGCGATCATTTTTATCGCCCCTGTCGGTGCGGCCTGCCCGTTCCGGACGCTTGCCCGCAGCGCGGTCGGTGGATGTGCGGGCGGACTTTTCCGACGCCTTCGCAGCAGCCCGCTCGGAAGCTGCCTTTTCCCGCGCTTCCTTCTCTGCCTGTTTTTCTTTTTCGATGTCCACAGCCCGCTTGATGATCTTCAGCGTCGGGCCTCTGTCTACGTAATCGTTGGCCGGCTCTTTTTTCGGCGCCGGTTCTTTTTTGGCTTCGGCCACGTCTTCTTTTGCCGCGCCTTCCTTTGCAGCGACTGCTGTCTTTTCAACAGCAACAGTAGCGGCTTCCTTCGCTGCCGCCTCTTTGTGCTCTCTCGCAGTCTTCGCTTCGCCCGCTTCCTTAGGCTGTGCGGACTCCGGCGTCTGCGGCTGTCCTGCGACAGCGCTTTTGACGCCCTCGGCCTCTTCGTCCTTGGGCTTGCTCTTCATCTGTGGAACTGCATTTTTCGGCATCGGCTTTCCCTGAGGCATGACTTTGCCGTTGGGCGCTACCACCATGTTCTTCGGCATGGGCCGGCCCGCTGGCGGCGTCATAAACGGCCGGGCCTGGGTCTCTTTTCTGGTGTTCTTCGCGTCCTTTTTATCTTCATTGAGGTTTTTCACCTTATCCATATAAGAACGACCTCCTTTTTTCACTTCATCTGATCTATCTCTTCTCGTATCACATCGGCAAATCCCCGATCCGTAACGCCGAATACGCCCTTTCCTTCTTCCCCCGCAAAGAGGGACAGCTGCTCGACAGTAGAGCAGATCCGCAGCTCTACTTTCTGCTTTTCGCATTGGCGCCGGAATTTTTCTATCGTATTTTCCGAAAGGTCGCCGGCTAAAATCAACAGCCGGATCTTGCGCTTCTGCAGGCCGTACATACAGGTATTGTAGCCGGACAGCAGATTTCCCGATTTTCTGGCAAAGCCAAAATAACTATGAATCCGTTCTCTCATATTGCTTCAGCTCCTCGAATATGCGCTCCGATACCTGCGCCGGGATTTCCATTTCCAGGCTCCGGGAAATCGCCCGCTTTTTCTTTGCCAAAGCAAAGCACCTGCTGTTGGGGCACAGATATACTCCCCTGCCGTTGGCCTTTCCCGTAGCGTCGATGGACAGCTGCCCATCCGCTGCGGCGACGATGCGGATCAGCTCCTTTTTCGGCTTGGATTCCATGCAGCCCACGCAGCGCCGCATGGGTATTTTTCTCGTCTTCACAAGCGCCCTCCTCCTTTCGTAGCAGCGGTTTGCCGCTCTGTCTTTACGCTTCTTCGGAAAGGTCTACAAAACCGCTGTCGCGCAGGTCGTCCTGCGCCGTATCCTCTTGCCCTTCCGTTTCTCCTTCGGCCAGGCCCGCTTCGCCTTCCTCTGCCAGCTCTCCGCCATCGGAGATCTCTGCAAAACCCGCTTCTCTCAAATCGCCGTCGGCATCTTCTTCGCCGTCGGCATATGCGTCGTCCTCGCCTGCCAGCTCTTCCAGGTCCAGCCCGTCTTCTTCAAAGCCTTCGCCCCGTTGCAGCGCCTCCTGCTCGGCAAGCGCTTCTTCCTCTTCCATGCGCAGGAACTGCGTGTGGCTCTTGATATCGATTTTCCAGCCGCAGAGCTTTGCCGCCAACCTCACATTCTGGCCTTCCTTGCCGATGGCAAGCGACAGCTGGTAATCGGGAACCACTACCGTGGCCGCCTTTTCCTCTTCGTCGATCAGCACCTTCTCCACCTTGGCCGGGGACAGCGCGCTGCTGATGAGCCTTCCGGGGTCATCGCTCCAGTTGATGATGTCGATCTTTTCCCCGTGGAGCTCGTCTACGATGGTCTGCACGCGAGAACCCCTCGTCCCCACGCAGGCGCCCACAGGGTCTACACCCTCGTCGTGAGTGTACACCGCCATCTTTGTCCGGGAGCCTGCTTCCCGCGAAACGCTCTTAATCTCCACGATGCCATCTTGAATCTCCGGCACCTCCAGCTCAAACAACCGCTTTACCAGGCCTGGATGAGACCGGGACAGATAGACCTGAGGCCCCTTGTTGGTGCGCTTGACATCCATAATATATACTTTGACTCTATCGTTAATGCCGTAGCTTTCCCCTCGCACCTGTTCGTTGGGTGCCAGAATGCCTTCCGCCTTGCCCACGCTGATGAACAGCGTATCGTTGCTGATCCTCTGCACCACACCGGTGACGATTTCGCTCTGGCGGTTGATGTAATCATCGTAGATCATGCCCCGTTCCGCTTCGCGGATGCGCTGCACCACCACCTGCTTGGCAGTCTGTGCGGCGATCCGCCCGAAATCCCTTGGCGTTACCTGGTATTCCACCACGTCGCCCACCTCGTAGGCCGGGTCGATGTCCTGCGCCTCTTCGATGCTGACCTCTGTAAAGGGGTCCCAGACCTCATCTACCACATCGCGCCGCATAAACACGTCGATATCTCCGGTTTCGCGGTCCACGTTCACCCGCACGTTCTGCGAGGTCCCGTAATTCTTTTTATATGCAGATACCAGGGCCGACTCGATCGCCTCTACCAGAAGATCCTTGGAGACGTTTTTCTCCTTCTCCAGATCCTCCAGCGCCTGGATAAATTCCTTGTTCATCTTTCTCTCCCTCCTGACTCCCTAAAAAATGACTTCCAGCCTGACCTTGGAAATCTGCTCCTCTGGCAGGGCGATCTCCCCGCCTTCCTCCTTTTGAATGGTAACAAAGCCGCCCTGTTTTCCAATCAGCCGGCCGTTCCACGTCTTCTTGCCTTCGAACGCCTTGTACAGGCTGACCTCTACCGGCTCGCCTGCAAAGCGGATGTAATCCTTTTCTGAAAGCAGCGGCCGGTCCAGGCCCGGCGAAGATACCTCCAGATAATAATTCTGTTCGATGGGGTCTTCCTCGTCCAGCCGCTGGCTTAGATAGCGGCTTACGATTTCACAGTCGTCCGTGCTTACACTGACGTAACTGCCATCGACAATTTTATCAATATAGACCCGAAGAAACCAATCTTTTCCCTCTTTTACAAACTCGGTGTGAAACAGCTCGTATCCGTGCTCCTGAAAAAAGGGCCCGGTCAGCTGTTCGATCAGCTCTCCGATTTTTTTTCTTGCCATCTCGCTTCCTTTCCTTATTTAATTGTAGCTATTCAATTGTATTTTATTTTGTTCGGAACAGACCGACAAAACGAAAGAGTGGGATTGGCCCACTCTTTCGTTTCAAACATATCTAACAGTTCTAAACATAAAACAGTATACCACAGTTTTCCTGCGGTAGCAAGGAAAATATTTTAGAGATTTTCAGATTCGGGTTAAGGTTTGCTAATGCGATGCAAACGATCAGCATTAGTACCCCTCCTGGCTAAAACAGTTTTTTAACACCCGCCTGCCGCAGCCATCCCTGCAGCTTTTTGATGGGAAAGCCGGTAAATGTATAGTCATCCTCTGTCAGACCATGCTGGCCGATGGTCGTTTTTTCTGCCTGTCCGTAAATCGTTACGGTCGGAAAAACGAAAAGCATGTTCCCAGTTGTAAACCCTCTGATGTTCGACAGCTTAAGTTCAATCTCTGTATACGTGTCTATAAGAACCCTTTGATCGGTTACGTAAATCGTGGCATGCCAGCACTGACAGGTATGCTTTTCCAGGTCCCGATAGGACACAAGCCCTTTCCCGATGAGCAATTCGCCGGGGGTAAGCAGAATGTTTTCCATAAAAGTTTCCTCCTGGACATATTGTAACATAAA